>JALHPN010000056.1 GCA_022842465.1 Polyangiaceae bacterium
CTTGGACGGGGCCAGCCGCGCGTGAAACCGAGCGCGGCCAAGGAGCCGAGCGAGACGTACTCCTGTACGTCGCAGCGAGGCGACGCCGGCCCCGCGAAGGGATCACGCGCGGATGGCCCCGTCCAAAAAAAAGGCCCCTCCCGGTTGCCCGGGAGGGGCTCGAACCAGCCTGCACGGAGAGGGAGGAGGAGGAGGAGGGAACTCCGTCACACACCGGTTCGACGTTCGGTCGCAGCGAGGAGAGGCGCTGCGGATCGCGTGGAGTGGAAGGGCTCGTACGCGACACCCACCTACATACATGTAGCATGCCGCCGCCGGGAGGCGTGCGCGCCACGGAGTCTCGTGGACTTGCGCAGGCCGAATGCCGCGAGACGGGGCGCGCCGTTCCCATTTCTGGGCCGTGACGGATCCAGCGCTCGGGCTCCGGGAGCACGGCGAGCGGCTGGCGCGTGCTTTGAATCCGGGAGCGCATGGCGAACGCACCGCGCATGGACGACCCTCGCGAGGCGGGCGACAAGCCCCGCTTCGACGAGAAGACGCAGGCACATCCGGGCTCCGAGGCGCGGATGCGCACGAAGCCAGACTTCGGGGAGGCGACATACCGCGGTCACGGCAGGCTCGAGGGTCGCGTCGCGCTCGTCACGGGCGCCGACAGCGGCATCGGCCGCGCGGTGGCCCTCGCGTTCGCCCGGGAGGGCGCGGACGTCGCCATCGCGTACCTCTCGGAGGACGAGGATGCGAAGGAGACCGAGCGCGTGGTGCGGGAGGCGGGCCGCCGCGCGGTGCTCCTCCGCGGGGATCTGGCCGACCCGAAGGTCTGCGAGGCGCATGTCGCTGCGACGGTGGCGACGCTCGGGCGCCTCGACGTCCTCGTCAACAACGCCGCGTTCCAGGGGAAGGCCGTCGCGTCCATCGCGGAGATCGACGTGGAGCGGCTCGAGCGGACCTTCAAGGTGAACGTCCTCGCGATGTTCCACCTCGTCCGGCACGCCCTCCCGCACATGAAGCCAGGGGCGAGCATCATCAACACGGCGTCGATCCAGGCCTACCAGCCGAGCGCCGCGATCCTCGACTACGCCGCGACGAAGGGCGCGATCGTCACGTTCACGAAGGGACTCGCGGAAGAAGTGATCGAGAAGGGCGTGCGTGCGAACGTCATCGCGCCCGGCCCCGTCTGGACGCCGCTCATCGCGCAGTCGTTCGACGAGGAGAAGGTTCGGTCCTTCGGCAAGGACTCGCCCATGGGGAGGCCTGCGCAACCCGCGGAGCTCGCGCCGGCGTTCGTGTTCCTCGCCTGCGACGAGTCCCGCTACGTGAACGGCGAGGTGCTCGGCGTCACGGGAGGAAAGCCGCTCGGCTGATCAGGGCCGTCCCCTCACCGCGCGTCGTCGCCGGGACCTGCCCGGAGGCGACGCGCGGTGCGCGCCCTTTGCGCGTCAGGCCTCGACGTCGGTGCGGCGGCCGGGACGGACCGGGCCCGAGGCGAGGATGGCCTGGCGCAGCGTGCTCTGCAGCTCCGGGTTCTGCGAGAGCGCCTCGCGCGAGCGCTCGCGTCCGTTGCCGAGCGCCGCGCCAGCGAAGGAGAGGTGGTTGCCGTTCTTCTCGACGAGCCCGCGGGAGATGCCGAGGTCGAGCATCTCCGTGAGGTTGTCGACGCCGACGCCGTAGCGGATGTCGAACTCCGCCTCGCAGAACGGCGGGGCGACCTTGTTCTTCGAGATCTTCACGCGAGTCCGTCCACCGACGAGCTCGTCCCCGACCTTCACCTGGCCGATGCGCCGCACGTCGACCCGCATCGACGCGTAGAACTTCAGCGCGTTGCCGCCCGTCGTCGTCTCCGGGCTCCCGAAGGTGACGCCGATCTTCTGGCGCAGCTGGTTGATGAACATCAGCGTCGTGCCCGTTCGGTACGCCACGCCCGTGAGCTTCCGCAGCGCCTGGCTCATGAGCCGCGCCTGGAGGCCGACGTGGCTGTCGCCCATGTCGCCCTCCAGCTCGGCGCGCGGCGTGAGCGCCGCGACGGAGTCGATGACGACGAGCTCGACCGCGCCGCTCTTCACGAGCATCTCGGCGATGTCGAGCGCCTGCTCGCCCGTGTCCGGCTGCGAGACGAGCAGCTTGTCGACCTCGACGCCGATCGCCCGCGCATAGGTGACGTCGAGCGCGTGCTCGGCGTCGATGAACGCGCAGACGCCGCCCATGCGCTGGGCCTGGGCGATGGCGTGGAGGGCGAGCGTCGTCTTCCCGCTCGACTCGGGGCCGTAGACCTCGACGACGCGTCCGCGAGGGTAACCGCCGATGCCGGTCGCGAGGTCGACCGAGATCGACCCCGTCGGCAGCGCGGCGACCGGCTCGAAGCTGGTCTCGTCGCCGAGGGCCATGATCGCGCCCTTTCCAAACTGCTTCTCGACGCTGGCGACGAGGGTCTTCAGCGACTTCATCTTCTCTGCGAGTTGCTCGAGCATGGTCTCTCCTCGGGTGTTCGATTCGTTCTCGTCGTGGAGCTCAGGCCGCGGCGCCACGATCGTCGTGCCGGTCGAGCACGCGACCGCTCATCGCCTCCGCCAGGTGGTGGACGCCGACGCCCACGCTGCCCTCGAGGTCGGCGACGGTGCGCGCGAGCTTCAGGACCTTCGTGTACGCGCGGGCCGAAAGGCGGTACTTCGCGACCGACTTCGCGAGGAGCGTGGCGCCGGCCTGGTCGAGGCGGCAGATGCGGTCCATGTCGGCCGTCGTCAGATGCGCGTTGAGCTCGGCGCTCGTCACGGCGCGCTCGTGCCGCTCGACCTGGATGCGCCGCGCGAGCTCGACGCGCGCGCGCACCGCGGACGTCGGCTCGCCGGGCTCGGCGTTCCGGAGCTCGAGCACGTCGACCGCCGGGAGGACGACGTGGAGATCGAGGCGGTCGACGAGCGGCCCGCTCAGGCGCGCTCGGTAGGCCTGGTAGCGCTCCGGCTTGCACTGGCACGCGCCGTAGCCGTCACCCCGACGACCGCACGGGCACGGGTTCGTCGCGCCGATCAGCATCGGACGCGACGGGAAGGTCGCGCGAGCGACCGCGCGCGTGACGCTCACGTATCCGTCCTCGAGGGGCTGACGGAGCGCCTCGAGCGCCGAACGCTTGAACTCGGAGAGCTCGTCGAGGAAGAGGACGCCGCGGTGCGCGAGGCTGATCTCGCCCGGCCTCGCCCGGTCCCCACCGCCGACGAGCGCGACGTCACTCACGCTGTGATGTGGCGCGCGGAAGGGGCGGACGCGTCGGCGGCCCGCTCGGAGGACAGGCCCGCCACGCCGTGGATCGCCATGACCTCGAGCGCCTCGCGCGCGCTCATGCACGGGAGGATCCCGGGTAGCCGCTTGGCGAGCATCGACTTGCCCGCGCCAGGAGGCCCGATGAAGAGCAGGTTGTGTCCCCCGGCCGCGGCCACCTCGAGCGCGCGTCGCGCGCACGGCTGTCCGCGAACGTCGGCGAGGTCGTCGACGAGGGCGCGCGTGACCTTGCGCTCGCCTCGCGTGGGGCGCACGAGGGTGGCGGTTCCGCGGACGGACGCGACGACGTCGTCGAGAGAGGCGGCGACGAGGACTTCCATCCCGTCGAGGAGGGCGGCCTCGCGAGCGTTCGCCGCCGGGATGACGACGCGAGCCACGGAGCGATCGCGCGCCGCGAGCAGATGGGCGACGACGCCTCGGAGCGGGAGGAGCGCGCCGCCGAGCGAGAGCTCGCCGAGGAAGACCGTGCCCTCGATCGCCTCCGCCGGGAGGACGCCGAGCGCGGCGAGCGTCGCGAGCGCGATGGCGAGATCGAAAGCCGTCCCGTGCTTGCGGAGATCCGCCGGGGCGAGGTTGACGACGAGACGGTGCTCGGCGATGTCGACGCCCACTCGCGCGAGCGCGTTCTTCACGCGCACGCGGCTCTCGCGGACCGCGGCCTCCGCGAGCCCCACGATGTCGAAGGCGGGGATTCCGCGCGAGGCCTCCACCTCGACGCGAACGGGATGAGCCGCGAGGCCCACGAGGACGGCGCTGTCGGCGGTGGCGAGCATCGAGCGTCCACCGTTTGCGACGCGCGTGCCGACACCGCGTGTGAGCGATCTGGGGCGGTTGCGCGTCGTCAGGGGTGGCCCGGGCCAGAACTGGAGTGGCCGAGGCCAGGCGGGTGGGCGCCAAGACATCACTGACGGGTGACGGAGCGGCGGAGCGCAGGGGGACCCTGCATCACCATCACGCGAAAGCCACGCGACGAGGGTCGCGACCTCGCGGAGCCGAGGCCGTGCGCTCGAGACCGCAGGGCGCGGGTGTCACGGTACGGACGTTCGTGCGGGGTGCATTCTCCGCATTTCGAGGGCGGCACGCGTGCTGCCTTGCGGCCGACACGGAGGCTCGAACAACATGCACGGAGTGGAGAGCGAGGTGATGAGGGTCCGCGCGCACATCGCGAGGGCGGAGACCGCGGCGCTGGAGCGAAACGGTGACGGACTCGCGGGACTGACGCGTCTTCAGCGACTCGTCCGGACGCTCCTGCTCGAGGAGCTCGCGCGGTACCGAGCGCGCGGGCGCTTTCCGACCAACAGAGACTTCGCCGATCGCGCCATGCCGTACTTCGTCGATGGCTCCGGGACGCGCTGCGCGGTCGCGCATCTCTTGGAGGTCGGAGGAGCGAGCGCGATCGTCGCGCGCATCGCCTCGACGCGCAACAACGCATGGCTTCACGAGCTCACGGACGAGCCCGAGCTCCTCGCGTGGCTCGCTGCCGCCGGGCTCGGCGTCGGCGAGGCCGCCGCCATCCAGCCGTCGTACTGCCCGTCACCGTACTCCGCCTGCGTGTGCGGTGACGAGACCTGGAGCCCCCTCTTCCGCGAGACTCCGGTGGGTGTTCTCGAGGTGACGGTAGGGAGCGCTTCGGACGTACCGCCGGCATATCGGCGCGCACGTGTCGACGCCGTCTACGGCGATGGGCAAGGAATCCTGGTCGGCGCCGAGATCGCGGTGTCCACGGTGGGTGACCTCGGCTCGAGAGGACTCGTTCCGCTGTTCGCCGGGCCGGCCTCCACCGGGCGGGACCGGGGGGCGAGCGACAGCGGAGCCGCGACGGATGCCGCGGACGCGGGACGCCCCCAGTCTCTGGGGGCCCATCCTCATTACCCGATGGTCGATGGCATCCTGGATCGGTGCTCGTACTACGATTGGTTCCCCGCGAGGCATCCGCTCGACAGCGCGAGCGTCGCTTCGCTCTGGATGGCGGGGACGGAGGAGTGTGCCCGAGGGCTCGCGGCCCGCGATCCGGGCTGGGCGGTCGACAGCTGCACGGTCGGCGCCTCCACGGTCGAGGGCGAGCACGGCGGCTGCTCGACGCCTGAAGGGAGGGGCCCGCTCCCCGAGGCGACCGTGTCGATCCTCCTCGCCGTCGTTGGAGTGCTCGCAGCGCGACGCGCGCACGCCCGATCGCCGCACTGACGCGTCCACGAGCTTCGCCTCGCTCGAGCTCTGGCTCGACCTCGCCGACTCCGCGCATCCGCGAAGACGGGAGTGCGTGCGGGCGCTCCGGACCGAGCCAGTGGCCGGTCGCGAGGCAACAAGGCTCTTTGAACGCCCCTCACACCAGCCCTCCGCAATGAACAAGTGTCGCCATTAAAAAACTTGCGCAGTCCGAAGCGGCGGGCTACAAGTTGAATGCCGCTCGCGTCCGGAGCGTCTCACCCCTACCCCCTCACTCCCCTGGAGGCCGCGCTCTCGCCCTTGTCGGGCGTCACGAGCGCGGGCTGTTCGAACGTGAAGACCCTGTCCCTTCGAAAGCTCATGACGACCTTCGCGGCGATGCCGTATCGGTCGGTCGTGTCTGCGCTCGAGGCGGGCCGGTTGGTCGCGGCGGAGAGCGGTGACTGTGAGGAAGCGCGAGCGGCTGGCGGCACGGCAAGTCTCTGGTCGCGTCGGACGCGTCAGGCCCCCGGCGGCCCGATCGGCGCCTTCCGTAGCTCGTTCAATCACCTCCCCCTCGCCGGGCTCGATCGCCCGCTCCAGGAGGAGCACCCCTAGCGGAAACCCGTCATCCACCCTCCCCGCCCTGCGTGGGGAGATGGAGATCAGGAGGCCGCCCGGGGAAACCCGAGGCGGCCTTCGACGTTTGTGGCTCTGGGACCTTCGCGCGGCGCCGCGCCGCGAGGATGCGCCTGGCCCCGACTCCACCTGGCCTCCGCTCCCTGCCCGGCTCTCGGACTCTCGCCCGGCGCGTGCCGCGCGAGCTCGTCCAGCGCGCCGGATCGGGCTCGGCCTCGGGAACATCCCACCATGTTCCAGTCGTCCCAGGAGGCTTCAATGCTGTTTCTCAAGCTTGGTATCTGACGTTCTTGCGCGTCTGACAAACGTGCCATTCAAACACTGAAGTTTGCGCTGCGTGCTCGGCTCGTCCGCGAGCGTCTCGCAGCGTCACCACCTCACGCGCGGACCTCTGCGCGCGTGAGCCCGCCGGTCCGTAGCGTAATGGCAAGCGCACTCGACTCTTGATCGAGGTGGTGAGGGTTCGACTCCCTCCGGACCGACCACGTGCGTCCTTCGCACGTGAGGCGCACGGCTTCGTGCGCCGTCGTCCCTACCGGGATCGTCTAGCGGCAGGACGCGGGTCTCTGACGCCCGCTGCACAGGTTCGAATCCTGTTCCCGGTTCCAAGGCGCCGTCCCTCGAGGTGCCCTCGCTCTCTGACAACCTGGCGCCAACGTCTCGCCCGCGCGGTTCACCGCCGCGCGGGCGAGACACACATTCCAGCGAAGCCGAATGGTCAGGCATCCGCCTGTTAAGCGGACGTTCGGAGGTTCGATTCCTCCCGCTGGAGCTTCTCCCCGCGCGCGGCTGCGCGGCCACGGTCCATGCTTCGCGCTGCACCGAAGTCGCCGCGTCCCGCGCGCACCTTTTCCGCCCATGCAGCTCGAGAGGTCGAGCACCCGTCTCGTAAGCGGGGGGATCCGGTTCGACTCCGGACGTGGGCTCCGTCGTTCTCGTCTCCGCTCTGCCCCCGTCGTCTAGTGGTCTGGATCTCCGGTTCTCACCCGGAGGGTATCGGTTCGATCCCGATCGGGGGCACCAGGCTGCCGCTCGTCGGCAGCGCTCACGGGCCGTGAGCTGGTCGCAGGATAGCGTCCGTCTGAAGAACGGAAGAACGTGGTGCAAGCCCACGACGGCCCGCCGCTGCGCGTGAGCGCGGCGATCCCTGGTGGTGTTGCTCGTCTAGTGAAGAGGGCTGGCCGTGACCCAGCGAAGGCGGGTGCGATCCCCGTACACCACCCAAATCGTCCTCGTGGCCGAGCAGATAGGCTCCGGTTTCCTAAACCGGCCGACGCAGGTGCGACTCCTGCCGGGGACACTCACGCAAATGCCTCGTGACGCTCCTCTCGTCGCGACCCCGCTGTCTACGGGGTGAGACGGGTTCACTGCGCGCGACTCGCCCGCTGCGCGGGCTCGTCACGCTCCGCGGTCGATTCCCCCGCTACTGCCTCGTGACGCGACTGGAGTCGCGGCCCCGCTGTCTACGGGGTGAGACGGGTTCGATTCCCGTACGGGGCGCTACAGGCCGCAGAGTCATGGTGACCAACGGTTTTCCAAGTTCCGCAGAGAGGGTTCGATTCCTTCGCGGCCTGCTGACGTTCACGAGATCCCCAACGGAGAGAGGACGGACGAACATGATGATGATGATGATGACGACGTGCTCCTTCTGCGGGGGAGCGGCGCACCCGGCGACGGGCTGCGTGTACGGGGAGCGCACGATCGCGTGCAGGCGATGCACGGTGCAGTTCTGGTCGTGGCTGCTCTCGCACGTGAACAAGAAGAAGCCGAAGCGGCGCGCAGGTCGCGCCGAACCGTCGGTGTCGTTCTACGAGGCCGCTGGGAAGCGATGACGCCATCACGAGCGTCGCCCGACGGCCTCGTCGAGCACCTCTCACCACCGACCACCAGCACGGGGCGATGGTTCAACAGGAGAACACTGCTTTCGCACGGCAGAGATCGGGGTGCGATTCCCCGTCGCTCCACTCACGATTCGCGCATCACGTCGTTTCCATCGCAATGCGCGAATCACGACTCGAGGCCGCTCGAGTCGCCCGGGATCGTAGCTCAAGAGGAGAGCCACCGGTTTGCACCCGGTAGATGCGAGTGCGACTCTCGCCGATTCCACCCTGCGCGAACATCTGTCCAAGAGCAAGACGCCGGTCTTCCAAGCCGGAGATGAGGGTGCGACTCCCTCTGTTCGCTCCGTCGTGCAGGCCTCCAGCTGCGCGAGCCACGAGCCGGTTCTCTGACGAGGAGCGTGGTTTGCAAGTCCACGCGGGAGGGTTTGATTCCCTCCCGGCTCTCCCTCGGATCACGACGGGTTGGTCACCCTGGGCTCTCTGATACGGAGCCTGTACTGCGTTCGATTCGCAGGTGATCCACGCAGCGCGGCGCTGGTGGTCTAGTGACCGCACCTGCATGACTCGCAGGACCAGGCAGGTGCGATCCCTGCGCGCCGTACCGACTGGGCATAGCTCAACCTGGTAGAGCCCTCGCTTCGGGAGCGAGAGACGATGGTTCGAATCCATCTGTCCAGACCACGCGCTCTGCGCGTCCGATTGCCGACGTGTCCCAACTGGCAGAGGAGACGGTCTCAGACACCGGAAGTGAGGGTTCGAATCCCTCCGTCGGCACTGCGTCCGCGACACATGTCACCGTGGTGGAACTGGAATACACGACGGCCTGAGAAGCCGTGCTCGCGACGAGTATGAGGGTTCGACCCCCTCCGGTGACACAAGCTCACGAGACGAAATCCAGCAAAGGAAAGGTAGATGCGAAAGCAAAGGTGAACGTCATGCAAACGTTGATGCTGACCCCGTGGATGGCGCCGCACAAGATCATCTCTTGGCAGCGCGCCGTCGTGCTGCAGTTCCTCGACAAGGTCGACGTCCTCGAGACGTGGGACGAGGAGCTGCGCGGTCCCAGCGCCGTCCTGAAGGTGCCCGCCGTCGTGCGGCTCCACCGCGGTTCGGTGACGACCAAGCCGTCGGTTCGGTTCTCCCGGGTCAACGTCTTCACGCGTGACAAGTTCCGCTGCCAGTACTGCGGCATCTACGAGCAGCCGAAGCGGCTGAACTACGACCACGTCGTGCCGCGCGTGCGCGGCGGCAAGACGTGCTGGGGGAACATCGTCACCTCCTGTTACCCGTGCAACGATCGTAAGGGGAGCCGCACGCCCGAGGAGGCAGGCATGAAGCTTCTGAGGAAGCCCTTCAAGCCTGAGACCCTCCCCGTCGTGCCTCCGATCCGCCTCGGAGAGGTCGCGTTGCCGGACGTGTGGCAGCCGTACTGTGCTGGCTACGTCCGAGCGCACGTGATCTCCGCGTCGGCGTGAAGGAGTGAGCGCGGCATCACCTCGATGTGCGCTCCCGCGTCCTGGCCCATGACGAAAAACTGGGCCACTTACTCTCAGGGCGTAGCTCAGCCTAGTCAGAGCGTCAGTCTGGGGGACTGGAAGTCGCGGGTGCGAATCCCGCCGTCCTGACCGTGTGGTCATCACGTGGAAGGCAAATCCGCGGAGCGCGGAGCTCGCCTGGAACGCGAGTCGCACGACCTCGTCGTGTGGGGTGCGAGTCCCCTGCTTTCCTCCGTCGCGTTGCGCGACCGGCTCGGTCCCATCGGACCGAGCCACCTGGAAGAAACATCGGCATGGCGCCGAACCTGCCTCGAAAGCAGTGGGCCCTCCGGGGCTCGGGGTTCGATTCCTCTTTCTTCCGCCCGATGCCGTCCACCACGTTCCTCGCACGCCTCTCTCGCCACCTCACGGTGATCTCGAAAGGCCTCTCTCTCTCTCTCTCTCTCTCTCTCTCTCTCTCTCCTCGGTGAAGGACACTTGCGGGTCTACGAAGCCTGCCACCCAGGTTCGATTCCTGGCGGGGAGACAACACGCCCTCGTTCTGATGGACAGAGCCGAGCGTCCGAAGCTCGGAGCTCCAGGTTCGACTCCTGGCGGGGGTGCCGCAGCGTGGGGGAGGAGTCACCCCGCGAGCTTCATACGCTCGAGACGCCAGTGCGAGTCTGGCCGCTGCAACCACGCCCGCGTTCTTCGTCACTCTCCTCTCACGTCCCCGTCATCTAGACGGCCGAGGATCCTGGACTCTCAATCCAGGCACGCTGGGTTCACTTCGCGTGACTGCCCGCTGCGCGGGCTCACCACGCTCCGTGGCCGTCACTGGACTCCGTCCACTCCGTGGACTCCGTCCAGTTCCGGTCGAATCCCGCCGGGGACGCCCCTCGCCACCCCTTCCCTTTCGAGGACACCACCATGCAGCTCCCCACCACCACCCTCTTCCGGCCCGTCGGCCCCGCCGAGCTCGCGCTCGTCGAGGCGTCGGGTTGGCGACGGTTTCCCCTTCGCCTCCCGCACCAGCCGATCTTCTATCCGGTCTGCAACGCCACCTACGCCATCGAGATCGCCTCCGAATGGAACGCGATCCACGACGGCGGCGGGTACGTGCTCCGGTTCGACGTGCGGACCGAGCACCTCGCCCGCTACCCGAAGCAGATCGTCGGGTCGCGACATCACGAGGAGCACTGGATCCCCGCCGACGAGCTCGGGGCGTTCAACGACGCCATCGTCGGACCGATCGAGCTCCTCCACGCGTTCCACGCTCGCACGCTCGCGTCCGCGAGCTGAGAACAAGCCGTCCACGCCCAGACAGCGGGGCACCTCACCGGTAACGAGGAACGAGGAGGGTGCAAGTCCCTCGGACGGCTCCGGCGCGCGCTGGCGATCCGCGGATCGCCCCGAAAGCGCGCGCGCCCACTCGCGGTGATGGTCCAACAGTCACGATTCGAGCGTGCCAAGCTCGAGATCCGGGTGCGATTCCCGGTCACCGCTCGAAACGCTTCGCTGCGACTCCCGGTGAGAGGCGCTCCTCATGAGGGCGGCCACGGCAGTTCGACTCTGCCCGCAGCGACCGCACCGACCTTTCCCCATTCCGGAGTGGTCCAACGGTGAGGATCCGCGACTTTGACTCGCTGGGGTGAGGGTTCGAGTCCCTCCTCCGGAACCGCCGCTCGTGTAGGCAAACTGGCAAAGCCCGCCGGCTCAAACCCGGATGACCTCGGCCCTCGGGCCGAGATGCAGGTTCGACCCCTGCCGCGAGCACTGCGCGTGCGATCCGCGCATGCGTCGTCACCACTCCGCCCGCGCGCCGTCCCCTGGTCCTCGTGATCTCTCGGGTCGGCGTCCGCGCGCGCGGCTCCGTGGACCGACGCACCCTAGTGGGAAGCACGACACCCGCCTGACGGCGGGAACGTTGGTCATGGGTTCGAATCCCATCAACCGTAGAGGTTGTAGCTCAGCTGGGTAGAGCAACGGACATGTAATCCGTCACCAGACAAGGGACGGCGGAGATCGACGCGCTCCCGCCTCGTCGCTCGTGCTTGCACGTGCGAACGAGGACGCCTCGGCGTGCCTCGCCCTTCGTCCGCTCGTGCGCGCTCGCGCGCGACCATCACCCTCGCGCGTATGCGCGGTGGTGCCCGTCGCATCGCCGCACGCACGAACCGACGAGCGGGCCCACGCCGCGGCGAACGAGCGCGGAGGTCTCCGCCGCTCCACCCATCTTCCACGAACACGATCCACCGAACCCGCCCACCGAGAAAGGAGGGCACGCCCATGTTGACGACCATCCACGTGAAGCTCGATGAACGCGCCGTCATGTTCCGCCACGGTCTGCCCGTCCGCGCCCTCGGCCCGGGCAAGCACGTCCTCTGGGGCTTCGGCGTCTCCGTCGAGCGGTTCCCCCTCGCCCCGCTCGTGTTCGAGACCCTCCCCGAGGTGCGCGCGGTGCTCCCCGCCCACTGGTTCGAGGAGGTCGTCGTGTCGCCCGGCCAGCGCGCGATCGTCCACCAGGACGGCAAGCCGCGCGTCTTCCTCCGTCCCGGTACCCACCGGGTGTGGAAGGTCGACGAGACCGTGCTCGTCCAGCTCCTCTCGCTGGCCGACCCCATGCCGACGCTCACCAAGGAGCTCGTCGCGATCATCCCGCGTGACGAGTACGCCGACGTCCTCGTGCGCGAGCACGAGCGCGGCCTCCTCTACGTGCAGGGGCGGCTCACGCGGACGCTGGAGCCCGGGCGGTACACCTTCTGGTCGCCCCCCGAGGAGCGTGTCGACGTGACGAGCGTCGACATGCGGCTCCAGCAGCTCCTCGTGGCTCCGCAGGAGCTCATGACGCGTGACAAGGTCACCTTGCGTCTCTCGGTGACGGCGGAGTACGCCGTCCTCGAGCCGGCGCTGGCGACCAACACGGTCGTGCAGCTCCGCGACACGGTGTACCTGCTCACGCAGATGGCATGCCGCGAGTACGTCGCGGCGGTCACGCTCGACGAGCTTCTCGCGGGTCGTGATGCGATGACGCGCGCGTTGTCCGAGGAGGTCGTGCCCAAGGCACGTGACCTCGGCGTGCGGGTGGAGCGTATCGGCGTGAAGGACATCGTCCTTCCCGGCGAGATGAAGACGCTCCTCAACCGCGTCATCGAGGCGGAGAAGGAGGCGGCCGCGAACGTGATCCTCCGTCGGGAGGAGACGGCCGCGACCCGGTCGCTCGCGAACACCGCGAAGGTGCTCGCGGAGAACCCGGTGCTCCTCCGTCTGAAGGAGCTCGAGTCGCTGAAGGAGATCGCAGGGAGCATCAAGGAGGTCCGCGTCGTCGTCGGCGCGGATCGTCTCGAGACGATCCTGCCCGTGGGCCTCCTCGCCGAGACCACGAGCCGCAGCGAAAGCTAGGAACGTCACCGGCGCGGGGGGGTCCTCCCAGACCTCCTTGCGCCGGTCGACGCTCGCTCTCGCGGGGCCGGGCGTCTGGTGACGCCGTCTGTCTCACACGCAGATCCAGGAGAGTTCGATCCTCTCGCCCCGTACCCGGGAGAGCGACGTGCGGACCGACTTCGATAAGTCGTCCCGCGATATCGCTCGCCCGGACCGAGGAAGTCGAAACGTGAAAGGCTCGCGTACCCGGTTGCTACCCGGGGGTACCCGCTCCGGGTATGGCGTTCGATTCGCCCGACTTCCGCTCGCACGGCGCCAGGCTCGTCGGAGAGCGCCCCCCGGATCGGGCGCGGCATCGGTCGGCCGCACGTGTCTGTAAAACACGGCTTTTTGCACTGAGGGTTCGAATCCCTCCCGATCCACCCCTCGTCGAATTGGTCAATCGACGGGTCTACGGGTTACGCTCGACCACATGAAGAAGGACGCCCTTCGCGTCACGACGACGATTCCCGTCGCTCCGACGACGCTCTACTTTGCATGGCTCGACAGCGAGCAGCACACGGCGATGACGGGCAGTCCCGCGAAAATCGAGCCAACCGTCGGCTCGAAGTACACGGCGCGCGACGGCTACATCTCGGGCAAGCTCGTGACGCTCGACCTCGGGCGCCGCATCATCATGAGCTGGCGCACGACGGACTTCCCCCGCGACGCGCACGACTCCCGTGTCGAGGTGCACTTCGAAGGGTTGGGCGCCGGCACGCGCGTCCTCATCCTGCACACGGAGATCCCGGAGGGGCAGGGCGAGAAGTACCGGACGCTCTGGAACAACGACTACTTCACGCCGATGCGCACGCACGTGAGCAAGTTCCTCCCCGACCCGCGAGATCCGCCGGTCCGCCGTCTCCCGCCGCCGCCCCCCGAGGATGACGAGGAGGAGGAGGAGGTCCTTCCGAAGAAGGGGAAGGGCAAGGCCGCCGTGCCTGGCAAGGGGCCGAGCGTGGCGAAGGCCGCGCCGTCCAAGCCGGCGCTCCCGACGAAGGGCGCGAAGCCCGCTCCGCCGCCGGCCGCCAAGCCGCCCCCGGCCGCGCCTGCCAGGCCCGCGAAGCCGGCGCCGAAGCCGGCCACGCCCGCGAAGAAGCCCGCGAAGCCCGCGCCGAAGCCGGCGAAGCCCGCACCGAAGCCGGCGAAGAAGCCCGCCAAGCCCGCACCGAAGCCGGCGAAGAAGCCCGCCAAGCCCGCACCGAAGAAGCCGGCGAAGAAGCCCGCCAAGCCCGCACCGAAGAAGCCGGCGAAGAAACGCTGAACGCGCCGCTTCCGTCAGCGCGTCGAGGCGAGTCGAAACGTCTTCAGTCGAGCCACCCCTCGCCCGTCTGGGCGAGGGCGCGCGCGCGCGCGAGGGCGTCGGGGGGCCAGTCCTCGACGACGATCTCGAACCGGCCGTGATCGAACGGCTGACCGCCTGCCTCGGCGACCTTCACCACGCGTTCCCGCTTCCCCTCGCGTAGCAGCTCGAGCGCGCGGTGATGGCAGTAGGGGTTATTGCCCGGTTTGCCGAACAGCACGTGCGTCGTCCAGGAGCAGCCCGCCCGGCACGTGTCGTTGTAGTAACAGGTCCGGCAGTAGCCGCTGAGGTCCTCGACGGTCCGGTCGCGCGTGAAGCGGAGGGGCGCCGAGCGCTCCCAGACGTCGCGCAGGGAGTGGTCCTTGATGTTTCCGCCGACGTAGTCGGTCGTCGGCAGCGACGGACACCCCTTGATGTCCCCGTTCGCCTCGATCCCGAGCGTCGAGCGCCCCGCGCCGCAGGACGCCATGTGCCCGCGTGGCATGTTCCCCTTGAGGAGCGTCTCGTACGGGCCGAAGTAGCCGATGTTGTTCCCCGGCCAGAGGATGATCTTGTTCGCGTCCGCCTTGGGCTTCAGCCGCGCCAGGACGGCCATCACCTCGAGCACCTGGTACGGCTCGAGGAGCAGGTTCTGCTCGTCGACGGCGCGCCCCATCGCCACGGTGAGCTGCACCTGCCAGGCGCGGATACCCGCCGCGACGAGCAGGTCGAAGAGCTCGGGGATCTCCTTCAGGCTCGCCTGGTTGAACTGCGTGTTCGCGCTGACCTGGATGCCTGCGGCGCGGAGGTTCGCGAGCGCGTCGAACGCCGCGTCGAAGCTCCCCTTCACGCCGCGGAGGCGGTCGTGGGTCTCGCGGAGCCCGTCGACGGAGACGCTCATCGCGTGGATGCCCGCCTCCTTCGCCGCGCGAGCGCGTTCGAGGGTCATGTTGCGCCCGCCGGTCGTCATCCCGCACGTCATGCCTCGCGCGCGGATGCGCCGGACGATCTCGAGCCAGTCGTCGCGCAGGTACGCCTCGCCGCCGATGACGGTGACCTCTCGGACGCCGAGATCCGCCATCTGATCGACGAGATCGAGCGCCTGCTTCGTGTCGAGCTCGTCGGGACGCTCACGGCCCGCGCGCGATCCGCAGTGACGGCACGCGAGATCGCACGCGAGCGTGATCTCCCAGACGGCGTAGACCGGCTTCCATTTCCGGTCGACGTCCCGCGCGTCACCGGCCAGCGGCAGGTTTCGGCGCGCGGGATTGGCCGTGGGCGCGATGGGAAGGAAACGCGGCCGAGGTCCGATGTCCGACATGCGTGCTCCTCGCCCTCGACCGTAGCGGAAAGGGTGGTCTCGGCCTCAGTCCTTCGGAGCCGGCATGCCGTACATGGGCATGATCCCGCCCCCGTCGAACGTCTCCGGCGCGGGCATGCCGTACATCGCCGCCACGCCGCCGTCGTCGACCGGTCCAGGGCCCGCGTCGACGTCCGGCGCGGGCATGCCGTACATCGCCGCCATGCCGCCGTCGTCCGCCTCTTCCTCGGGCGGCGGAGCCGGCATGCCGTACATCGGCATCGGCTGGCCTTGATCCTCCGGGCCGGCGTCGGACTTGTCGACGAGCTCACCGGACGTCGTGTCGGTCTCCGCGTCCGTCATGCCGTTGCATCCCGCGACGGCGAGCGACGCCGCGAAGGTGAAGGCCGCGAGCCGCTCGAGCCGACGCGGAGCGGACGGCACCGCGCGCGCCGCGAGCCTCTCGGGGAGCGCCGTCGCGCAGAACGGGCAGCTCGCCTCGGACGAACGGACGTGACGGGAACAGGAGGGGCACGGAACGAGCGCGGTCATCGGGAACCTCGGACGGGCTGAAGGCGGAGACGTCAGGAAGCGCGGGCCTCGAGTGGCCACCCGCTAGGGAACCATGTAGGACATGGACGGCCATGCAAGTGGCTTTCGCCATGGCACAGCAACTTCTGACATGTGCAGAGGGCGTGCCGAACGCGCCAGGCCATCCAAACCTCCGACATCACGTGCGCAACGGGACGAAGAAATGATCGATCTGGCCCACCGTGGCACGCAGTGGGTGCTCGCCGATGGCACAGCGAAGCTGGCCGCCCGAGCCCGTCTCCCTGGCGCCCACGCCTTCGACCGCGCGGCCCACGCCCTCCGCCTCGCGCGCGGGCAGGGGATCGCCCCGCGCGATCTCCTCGCCGCCGCCCTCGCCTCGAGCTGGCTCGTGAACAGCGGCATCCCGTCGCCCGTCTTCCACACCTGGCTCGCGTCGCCGCACCTCGACGTCTGGGACGAGCTCGCCGGCGCGCTCTGGGGAGTCTCCGGAGAGGACGTCGCGTGGGCCACGTTCTCCGTCGAGGATCGCGTCACCCTCGCGAGCGCCGTCGCAGCGCTCTCCATCGAGGGTCAAGGCCCCGGCGCGATCAGCAAGGTGCTCGCGCTCCTCGCGCCCGGATCCCTGCCGCTGATGCCGGACGCGGCGCTGTCCTTCGCGGTGGGGGCCGCGCCGCGCCCGAAGCCCGACGCGCTCGACGCCCAGACGGCGAAGGCCTCCGCCTTCGCGCCGATGATGGACTGGTTCGCCGTCGCCGTCCGTGACGTCATGCCGGCGTTGTCCGCGCTCGGAGCCGGGGACCGGACGACGTCCCCCGCGCAGCGCCTCGATCACCTCCTCTGGTTCGACTCCGCCGGCTGGCGACACTTCCGTCCGAAGGCGTCGGGAGGGTTCGTCCCGATCCGTGACGGCGAGCGCGAGGCCGTCGTCCACGTCGCCGTCGCGCTTCCGAGCGAGCTCCTCCGCACGATCACCGAAGACACACCGCTCGACGTAGGACGGGACGACCTCCCCGAGGCCGCGGCGGTCGCCGTCCGCGACGCCGCCGCACGTGCCTTCGGTTAGGATGGCGAGGTGCCGACGACCGAGCCCCACGATCCCGTCCTCACCGACCTCCTCGCCTTCCTCCGCGACTCCCCGACGCCGTTCCACGCCGTCGCGAGCGCGCTCGCACGCCTCTCGGCCGCCGGCTTCCAGAGCGTCGCCGAGGCGGACGCGTGGGAGGACCTCGCGCCCGGCCGCTACGTCTTCCCGCACGGAGGCTCGAGCCTCCTCGCGTTCGTCATCCCCGACGTGAAGCGCATCGCGGGCTTCCGGATCGTGGGCGCGCACACGGACAGCCCGAACCTCCGCCTGAAGCCCAACGCGGAGTACAAGAAGGAGGGCTACGCGCAGCTCGGCGTCGAAGTGTACGGCGGCGCCCTCCTCAACTCCTGGCTCGATCGCGATCTGTCGATCGCCGGCCGTGTCTTCGTGAAGGACGGCGAGCGCATGACGGCGAAGCTCGTTCGCTTCGACGAGCCGATGGTCCGCGTCGCCCAGCTCGCGATCCACCTCGATCGCGACGTGAACGACAAGGGCGTGCAGCTGAACAAGCAGGAGCACCTCGCGCCCATCTTCGGCCTCGCCCGTGACGGCGCGCCCGAGCTCGCGGAGATGGTCGCCGCCAAGGTCGGCGTCGCAAAGGAGTCACTCGCCGGCATCGAGCTGATGCTCCACGACGTCGTCCCGCCCACCCGCGGCGGCCGCGAGGGCGAGCTCGTCTTCTCCGGGCGCCTCGACAACCTCGCGATGAGCCACGCGGCCGTCCACGCGCTCCTCGAGGCGGCGTCACGCACCTCGGACGTCGTTCCGGTCGCCGCGCTGTTCGATCACGAGGAGGTCGGGAGCGAGAGCGCGTACGGCGCGCACTCCGGCTTCCTCCCTCGCGCGCTCGAGCGCATCGCGGCGTCGCGCAAGGGCCCCCGCGAGGACTACCACCGCGCGCTCGCCGGCTCGCTCTGCGTCTCGGCAGACATGGCGCACGCGGTCCACCCGAACTACGTCTCGCGGCACGAGGAGCGTCACAAGCCTGTCCTGAACGGCGGGCCCGTCATCAAGGTGAACGCGCAGCAGCGCTACGCGACGTCGGGCGCGACGGCGGCGCTCTTCCGAGACCTCTGCGCTCGTGCCGAGGTGCCCGTCCAGCACTACGCCCACCGCACCGATCTCCCGTGCGGGAGCACGATCGGACCGATCGCCTCGACCCTCCTCGGGATCCGCACCGTCGACGTCGGCAACCCGATGCTCAGCATGCACTCGGCTCGCGAGCTCGGCGGCGCGAAGGATCCGGCGATGATGACGCGCGTGCTCTCGCACTTCTACGGATGCAAGGATCCGGGCGGGGCATGAGGCGCGCGCTCGCGCTGTCCTTCGTCGCCTTCGTCACCCTGGCGAGCGCCTGCAAGGCGCGGGAGGGCTCCGCCTGCAGGAAGGGTGAGTCCACGTGCCTCGACAAGGAGACCGCGCTCACGTGCGTGGCCGAGAAGTACGTGAGGGCCCCGTGCGCAGGGCCCCTCG
Organism: Polyangiaceae bacterium; assembly: GCA_022842465.1. Classification (GTDB taxonomy): domain Bacteria; phylum Myxococcota_A; class Polyangia; order Polyangiales; family Polyangiaceae; genus Labilithrix. The sequence continues at coordinate 18,485 of JALHPN010000056.1, forward strand.
GATGCACGAAGTTCGAGGCCCACGCCAATTGCGACAACTCCGTGTCGAACGACGGCGACGCGTGCTTGTCGGAGGCGGACGAGGAGTACGCCTGCACGCCCGACAAGAAGCGCGCGCTCGTCTGTACGCACGGACGTTTCGCTCGCTACATGGAGTGTCGCGGCAAGGGTGGCTGCTCGGTCGACGGCCGCACGGTCGCCTGTGACACGGCGGTCGCGAGCGTCGGAGATCCGTGCAAGGCCCAGGGCGCGACGGCCTGCACGGAGGACGGCAAGCAGATGGTCACCTGCCAGAACGGCGCGTTCGCCGTCTACCGCCAGTGTCGCGGCCAGTACGGCTGCTACACGAAGGACGACGCGCCGACGTGCGACCTCACGCGATCGCTGGAAGGCGACCCGTGCGGCGTGAACGGTCTCGTCGTCTGCTCGGTGGACGGTCAGTCCGAGCTCGTCTGCCAGGGCAGCACGTTCATGCGCTCACGCGCCTGCAAGAAGGGCTGCACCGTGACGACCCGCGCCGCCAAGAACATCCAGTGCGAGTGACTACTTCGGATCGGCGCAGCAGCGGAAGCCCGTGGAGTAGTCGTGGTAGCTCGGGTCGTGCGCGACCGTACGGTACTTGCAACCGTCGCCGTTGAGGTGCGTGTCCTGGTAGTACCCGCCGCGGAAGGTGCCGTGACCGTTCGACACGTCGGCCGTCCACTCGTGCAGGTTGCCGACCATGTCGTAGACGCCGAACGCGTTCTTGCACTTCGCGAACGCGCCCGTCGGCGCGACCGTGTCCTTCGCCGCGTTGATGCGCGGATCGTTCATCGCCGTCGCCGACGCGTAGACCCCCACGCCCAGCTCCGGGTAGAGGGTGGCGAGCGGAGCCCGCCCCGAGTCGTTGCAGTAGCCGGCCTTCCGCTCGTCGCCGTACGGGAACGTCGTCGGGTTCTTCCCGCGGCACGCGTGCTCCCACTCGTCGCTCGTGCAGAGGCGCTTCTTCGAGAGCTTGCAGGCAGCCTCGGCCTGCCGCTGCGAGATGTACCCCTGAGGCGTGACGCTCGGCTTCGTCACCGCGCGGACGACCTCGTCCTTCCCGACCGCCTCCGTCGCCGGGTGGGCGCGCTCCCTCTTTCCCTCGACGGTGACGAGGGAGCCTTCCCAGCGATCGATGCAGTACGCACGCATCCCCTCGATCGCGACGTGGGCCATGCCCTGCGGACACGGCCCCCCCTTCCCCTCCGAGGGGGACGACGCGAACGGGCAACCGAGCGCGACGAGCGAGAGGAAGAGGGTGACGAACCGACGGGCACGCACGACTCCGCCGCTTAGCGCAGACGTCGCCTGCGTGCAAACCGCCTCAGTGATGCGGGATCAGGCCCGAGAACCAGGCCGCGCCCGCCGCCGCCGCCGCGACCAGGACGAGGACCACCCCGAGCGCCGAGCCCCCGAGCTTGCCCCCCGGTCCCTTCGCCGATCCGGGCTGGGCGGCCATCGGGCCGGTGCGGTTCGACGCGGGGCCGAGCGCGGCGTGGTTCCCGGTCGCCCCGGAGCTGAGCGGAGCCGGCGACGACACCGGCGCGTTCGGGGGCATCTCGTGCTCCTCGAGCGCAGAGAGGTTCCCCTCCCCGAGCTCCGCGGGCAGCGAAGCGCGGACGGGATCGAAGCCCGGGACCTTCTTGTCGGTGATCGCGATCTCGTTCGCCCAGTTCGTCGGATCGACGAACGCGTCGGCGTTGAGCGGCGCGCTCGCGGCGGCCTTCATGTTCGTCGACGCGGGGGCGCCGTCCTCCTTCAGCGACGTGAACTCGAAGAGCGCCTCCTCGATCAGCTTGTCGATGATCGAGCCCTGCGGCTGACGATAGCGCTGCTTCTCGCGCATCGTGCCCTGCACGATGCCCGCGATGTCGAAGGTGCTGATGGGCTGCCCGAACGAGAAGAGGAACCGGACGAGGTCCTGCCCCAGCTCGCGCGCGGTCGGGTAGCGCTGGTGCATGTCCTTGGCGAGCGAGCGGTTCACGATCCGCTCGAGCTCCGGCGGCACCTTCTTGTTGATCTGGCTGATCGGCGGGACGACGGCCTGTTGCACCTTCTTCACGGTCTGGAAGTCGGTGTCGCCGAGGAAGAGGCGCTGCCCCGCCAGGAGCTCCCAGAGGATGATCCCGACCGCGAAGATGTCGGTCTGGCGATCGACGTCCTGACCCATCGCCGCCTCCGGCGAGAGGTAGGAGAACTTGCCCTTGATGATGCCGGGCTCGCTCTTCTCGAGCTGCGAGCTCGCCTTCGCGAGGCCAAAATCCACGATCTTCACCTCGCCGAACTTCGTCACGAGGACGTTCGGCGGGGACATGTCGCGGTGGACGAGCTGCATCGGGACGCCGTTCTGATCGACGAGCTCGTGGGCGTACGACAGGCCCTTGCAGATCTCGTGGGCGATGAAGGCGGCGGCCGCGACCGGGAAGTCCTTGCCCTGCTTCTTGACCGACTCGGCGATCGACTTGAGGTTCGCCCCGTCGACGAACTCCATGACGATGAAGTAGGCGCTGTCGCCGACGCCGATGTCGAAGACTTGCACGCAGTTCGAGTGCGAGAGCTGCGCCGAGAGGCGCGCCTCGTCCAGGAACATCGCAATGAACTTCTTCTTCTCCGACAGATGCGGGAGGACGCGCTTGATCGCGACCTGCTTGCGGAAGCCCTGCAAGCCCTCGCTCTCGGCGCGGAACACCTCCGCCATGCCGCCGGACTCGAGCTTCTCGACGACGCGGTATCGTTGCTGGGCTTCCGTCATCGGATGTCCGTCTTCGAGGGTGCCACCCGGAGGCGCGATGCGTCAAGAAGCCCAGCATCCATCGCGTCCGGTCCCGCCCGCGGGGCGCCTCTCCTTCGGCCCTCGAAACCGGTCGTTGACAGCCGCCTGGGCCTTCTCGATGCTCGCGCGTCCTCGCGAAGGCCCGCCGCGCGCATGCTCCGCCCCCGACCTCGAAGCGCCACGGCCATGCTCGCCGCTCTCGCGGTGCTCGGCGACGCGCGCGACGCGAGCGCCCTCGAGCCGGAGCTCACGTCCGACACGGCGTTCCAGCTCTACGAGCTCCGGAGCCCGACCGGCGAGACGGTGATCGGACGACGCCGGCTGACGACCACCCTCGGCGTCTCCGGCTACGACCTCATCGACACGACGAACGATCCGAGGTCCCCCCAGCTCACGTTCCGGGCGCGGCTCCGGTACGACGCCGACTACGGAGGAGACGGGAGCGAGACGGCCGTGACGAGCTTCGGCCGCCTCGTCCCCGGATTCGACCGCGGGCCGGTCGATCTCATGTACGGCTACGTCGAAGGGCGTCGCTTCCTCCGCGGATGGCTCGGCTTCCGCCTCGGCCGGCAGTACGTCGTCGACGCCCTCGGCTGGTGGTCGTTCGACGGAGGCCTCGTCGCGGTGACGACGCCCTACTTCGTGAAGGCGGAGGTCTTCGCCGGGTTCGAGCAGCGCGGCGGCATGCCCCTCTCGACGCCGCGGTTCGAGCGCGACGGTGTCTGGCGCGGCGACCGCACGGGCTACGACCAGAACCTCTGGCCCTCCTTCCAACCGAACGCGATCGCCCCCGCCTTCGGCGCCGCGATCGAGTCGGCCGGCGTCTCGTGGATCCACGGCCGTCTCACGTACCGCCGCGTCTACAACACGGGCCCGTCGAACGTGACCCAGTTCGGGACGGGCTCTCCCCCCGTCGCCATCGACGAGACACGCATCTCGCAGGAGCGGATCGGCTACGCCCTCGACGGCACGCTCGGCACGATGGCGGGCGCGAAGGCCGGCTTCGCCTACGACCTCTACGCCCAGCGCATGGGCAACATGTTCGCGTCCGTCGACGGCTACGTCTCGAAGCGCGTCACGCTCAGCGCGGACTGGGACTACTACGTGCCCACCTTCGACGGCGACTCCATCTGGAACTTCTTCCTCGCGATGCCGATGAACGACCTCGCCCTCCGCGGCTCGTGGGACATGACCGACCGCATCACGGTCGCGAGCGCGGTGCGCGGACGGCTCTTCCAGGTCGACACGGCCACGCCGCCCGCGACCCGGTCGCCCGACGCCGCCTCGGGATACGTCCCCGACAGCCCGGTCACGCCGCTCGGCGGCGCCGACGTCTGGGCGCGATGGCGCTTCGGCGACGGCTCTCTCGGAGCGCGCGGCGCGGCGGACGTCACGTCGAGCGGACGCCGCCTCGGGATGGATGTCCACGGCGAGCGCGTGCTCGGCGCTCGCTACCTCCTCCGCGCGCGCGCAGGCGCCTGGCGCTGGGAGGACGATCTCCGCGAGGACCGCGACGCGACGAGCTTCGGCTACGTCCTCGGCGCCGGCTACAAGCTCGCCGAGCGCTCGAGCGCGCTCGCCGAGCTCCAGCACGACGTGAACCGGCTCGTCGGACAGCGCTATCGCCTGATGCTGTGGCTGACGCTGGCGGTGAACCGATGAAGGCCGCGCTCCTCCGCCTCGCGCTCTTCCTCGCCGCGCTGCTCGCGTCGGCCGGCCTCGCGCTCGCCCAGGAGCCCGCGCCCGAGGAGCCCGTCCCGACCGCCTCGTGGGTGCGCGCGGCGCCCGGCGAGCGCGGCAAGGCTCCCCTCGCCGGCGACGTCCGCGTACCGGTCGCCCTCCTACCGCCCGGCGCGACGGCGGACGACCGCGGTCCGAGCCTCGCGATCTTTCCGGCGCAGAAGATCACGATCCGCTTCGACCACGAGCTCCACACCGGGCAGCTCCATCTCGCCTGCACGAGCTGCCATCCGGGCGGCACGACGAGCCACGTGGCCGCAGACCGGCTCCTGCCCCCCGGCACGACCTGTGACGCATGCCACGGCAGCCGCCATGCCGATCCGAACCAGGTCGTGCCCGGCGCGACCGAGCTCGGGAAGTGCGACACCTGTCATCTCGGGTACGAGGCGGGCGACGGCAACCGCGTCGCCCCGGTCGTGCTCCCTCCCCCCAACCTGCGCTTCGATCACGCGAAGCACGCGGCGCGCAACATCGGCTGCCGGCAGTGCCACGGCGAGGTGCAGAAGCTGGCGCTCGCGACGCGCGACCAGCTCCCCCGCATGCGCGGGTGCATCGGATGCCACCAGCACCCGGACGCGGCGGCCCGTGGCGCCGCGAAGGGCGCCTGCGAGACGTGTCACCTGACCGGCGCCGGGAAGGAGGGCGGCACGATCCGTACGGTGTTCGCGAGCGGTACGCTCACCCCGCCGGCGTGGCTCCACAACGCGGCGCACGGGCCCGACTTCATCGCGCGCCACAAGTACGTGGCGGCGAACGACTCCTCCTTCTGCGCGAGCTGCCACAAGGAGGAGTCCTGCACGGCCTGTCACGACGGGCGGGTACGCCCGCGGAGCATCCACCCGAGCGACTACCTGAGCATGCACGCCGCCGAGGCGCGGCTCGCGACCGCCTCCACGGGCAAGTGCACGAGCTGCCACCGCGAGCAGAGCTTCTGCCTCGGCTGCCACCAGCGGCTCGGTGTCGCGATGAGCGGCCCGCCCGGCGCGCGGGACAGCGGCCGCTTCCACCCGCCCGCGGCGATCTGGTCGGACGCGCCGCGAAAGGCGGGCCACCACGCGTTCGAGGCGATGCGGAACCTGAACGCTTGCGTGAGCTGCCACATCGAGCGCGACTGCGTCGCGTGCCACGGCGGCCGGGGCATCGGCGCCGGGTTCGACCCCCACCCGGCCGGATTCCTCTCGGGCTGCGCCACGCAGATGCGGCGGAACCCGCGGCCGTGCCTCGTCTGCCACGACCCTGGCGCGAGCGCGCTCGCGAGGTGCCGATGAGAGGGATGTGCCGAGAACACCACGATTCGGGGTTGCCATGCGAAGGGCGACGCGGGTATAGGCCTAGGGGTCGGGCACCCGGCGCTTTTCGCCCCGACCCCTTCGGTCACAAGGAGGCCTCCTGTGAAAGAGCTCGTGCGATACCTCTTGGAAAACATGTACGTGGACTTCCAGGGGGAGATCTCGCTCGACCAGGTCCGGCAGTTCCTCCGTGGCGACGACAGCCGCGAAGCGAAGGCGCTCCTGCAGAAGCTGATCGAGGACAAGGGCGTCGACGACCTCCTCATCACCCTCGCGGACGTCCTGAAGGATCACATCCGGACGGGCATCACCGAGCAGGTCGTGAAGGAGCAGCTGTCCATGTACTCGGACAGCTGAGAGCCCTCTTCCCACTCTCCCTCGTCGTCGCGCTGGCGGCCTGCGACGCGGGCCCGCGGGACGATCAGGAGCCGCGTGGTCCCGCGATCACGATCCTCGGCGCGAACGTCGGCCTCGACCGCCCGCTCCCCGCAGACGGCGCGATCGAGATCGCGTTCGACCGGTATCTCCTGCCCGCGTCGGTGACGCGTCAGTCCTTCGTCCTCGCGACGGGGGACGACGAGCCCGTGACGAGCGCGCAGGCGGCGGTCGTCACGTACGACCCGATCGCGCGGACGGTGACCCTCCGCGGCCAGCGGCAGCCGTGGCTCGAGCCCGGTCGGCTCTACAAGGTCATCGTGACCGCGATCGGGGAAAACGAGATCGGCGGACTCCAGGCGATCGACGGCGCGACGCTCGCGACGGGCCAGCAGCGCCGCTTCGACTTCTTCGCGACGAAGGCGACCGGGACACCCTACGCCGAGCCGCGCGTCGACTTCTGCACGGAGGTGCTCCCGATCTTCGCGGCGAAGTGCGGGACCGGGTCGTGCCACGGTGACGGGAGCACGCCGGCGATGGGCCTCGTGCTCGCGAGCCCCGAGGGGATCGCGCGGACGGCGATCGGTCGCGTCGCGCGCGAGACGGAGACGACCGGGAGGGCCGGGGCGCCGGAGTCGGAGGGCCGCCTCTTCGGCGTGGGGATGCCGCGGATCGCGCCGGGGAGCCCGGGGTCCTCGTGGCTCCTCTACAAGGCCGAGCTCGCGGCGCCGCCCGAGCGCGTCGTCGAGCCCACGACCACGTGCGCGCCGCCCCCCGGATCGGCGACGCCGGAGCCGTCCCCTCGCTTCTCCCCGCAGCTGCCGGTCCCGCGCGCGGCGGACGCGATCGAGCGCGGCGCCCTCGCGGCGCTGATGACGGGACGCCCCATGCCGTATCCGACGGCGTCGGGACAGGCGACGTACGCGACGACGCCCCTCACGTTCGACGAACGGCAGCTCCTCCGGCTCTGGATCGCGCAGCTCGCCCCGGGAGCCCCCCTCCCCGCGTGCGGCGCGTGCTCGGCGAAGCCCTAGCGCGGTCAGCCCGCGACGCGGTTGCGGCCGCCGTTCTTGGCGGCGTAGAGGGCCTGATCCGCGGCCTCGTACAGCATGGCCGGCGAGGTGACGCGCGCGTCGAACGTCGTCACGCCGACGCTGACCGTGCAGCCGAACTCCTTCGCCTCGACGAGGAACCGCGCGGCCTCGACGAGCTTCCGGATCTTCTCCCCGGCGATCCGGGCGCCCGGCCCGTCGACCTCGGGGAGGAGGACGGCGAACTCCTCGCCGCCGACGCGGGCGAGCACGTCCTGCTGGCGGAGCCTGGGCTTCACCGTGAGCGAGAGCTGGCGGAGGACGCTGTCGCCCGCGACGTGCCCGTAGGTGTCGTTGATCTGCTTGAAGTGATCGATGTCGAAGAGGACGAGCGAAAGCGCACGGCGGTACCGGAGGCTGCGGTTGTACTCGCGCTCGAGCGCCTCGTTGAAGTACCGACGATTGTGCGTCTGCGTGAGCGCATCCATCGTCATCAGCCGGTAGATCTCTTCGTGGTAGTTCGCCTCGATGTTGTCGCCGGACATGTACTTGAGGATCGAGCGACCGATCTTGATCTGGTCGCCGTCCTTCAGCGCCTGACGCTTCACCGTCTGGTCGTCGACGAACGTCCCGTTCGTCGACCCGAGATCCTCGATGAAGTGGCGGCTGCCGTCCCACGAGATGCGGGCGTGGTGACGGCTGATGCTCTCCTGGTCGATCGGGAGATCCGAGCGCGACGAGCGCCCGATCTCGAACGTGCTCACGCCGAGCGGCGCGCGCTTTCCCAGCTCGGGACCGTAGATGACGACGATGCACGCGCGATCCGTCGTCGTCGCCGGCTGGCTGAACGAGTCCAGATCGAGCTTCGTCACCCGCTCGAGCGGGTTGTCGACGCGGCCGCGCGGCTTCTCGGCAATCTCGACGTTTCCGTGCGCTTGGAAGAGCGGGTCCTTCGGGTCCACCGGCACCTCAGATCGCGACTTCCTTCACCTGGATCTGCGCACGATCGTGGATGCCGAGACCGAGGTCCGCGGCCGCCTTGATGTACGCAGGCTCGCGGCCGGCATCCTTCAACGGCTTGAGCTTGAGCTCGGCGCGCAGCTTGTCGACGACCTCCCAGCCGACCGTGTCGAGCGCGACGGGGTCGGTCGAGACGTAGATCGCCTCGTGCGGCTTCACCATCTCGGGACGCTTCCAGAGCGGCCCGCCGTCGGCCATGACCTTGAACGCGTCGCTGATGCAGAGGCGCACGCGGCTCTTGATGACGTCCTGCGCGTACATGAGCGCGATCTGCGGGCTCGCGTGGTGCACGTGGAAGTCGTGCGGGTTGATGCTGCAGCCGTGCGTCATGTTCTTGAGCGCGCCCGTGTAGCCGCAGATCGAGTGGTCCTTCACGAGCGCGAAGTTGATCGCCGCCGTCGCCTCCGTCAGGTAGCGCACGAACTTCGTGCGCGTGCCCGTGCCGGGGATGAGGCGGTCGTCCATCGTCGCGTTGCCGTTGCCGTGGGTCGCGATCTTGACGCCCTTCGGGACGTTTCCCGCGTTGATGCGCGTGCCGTCGAGGAACCCGCCGTACTGCTCGAGCACCGTGATGTGATCGGCGGGGACGCCGCTCTCGATCATGGCCTCGAGGAACGGGAGCACGAGCTCCTTGTTCGTCCCCATGTTCTTGAGCGCGATGCCGTTCACCTTCACGACGACGATGTCGTCCTTGTGGACGAACTGGCCGATCGCCGTCGGCAGATCGCTCTTGCCGGTGAGCTCCGTGAGGGCGCGCGTGAGCATCGCCTTCGCGTCCTCCGGCTTCGGATAGAGCTGGTTCGTCTGGAGGCTGTCCTTCTTCGTCACCTTCACCACGCGGCCGGGCGCGGAGAACGGCGTGAAGCCGGGGGGCGGCGTGGCGGCGTAGCTCTTCGCGGCCTTCGCCGTCGCGTCGCCGGCAAGCGCCGTCTTCGTCGAGGCGAGCGTCGCGGCGCTCGCGGCCGCTGCCGCTGCCGTCCCGAGGAAGCCGCGACGCGTGACGCTCGCGTCGGGAGAGAGCTCGCGTTCGATGCGGGCCAGCTGGAGCTCTTCGTCACGATCCGTCATGGGCGTTCCTCCGAGATACCGGTACCTTACGCTCCTCAGCGTCCGCGGCAAGCGTCCCGCGAGAGAGGGGTCCCGCTCCCTGGTCGCGCTGAGGGGGTCTGGAGGCTCGGAATCGTAAGCGGATCGAGCCCCGTCGAGAAGCGATGTCGGGGAAGAACGCGATGGGCCTCGACGTACGTCTCCGCGCTCACGCCCCACCGCACGCGGCGAATCCGCGGAGGACATTGCCATGACCCGACCCACGCTCCACGTCCCCCCCCAGGTCCACGACACGCTCCGCGAGGACCTCCCTGACGCGCTCCGGCTGCTGGAGACGTCGTTCGACGTCGTGCCGTGGTCCGACGCGACGCCGTCCAAGGCGAAGACGACGGCGTCCTTCGCCGAAGAGGCGATGAAGGGCATGGAGGTGTCGACGGCGATCGACTGCCCCTTCATGCCCTTCGTGCTCGACGGCGAGGTGCCCGAGGCCCTGGTGAACGCGGCGCCGACGTACCCGTCCCGTCTGCACATGATCAGCGCCACCGCGTTCGGCGAGATCGAGGAGTACTTCCCAGGCGGCCAGCCGCAGCTCGAGAAGGCGCTCTCGCTCCTCGACGAGCTCGGGACGCCCTCGGCGCTGACGGTCGACGGCGGCGCGATGGGGGAGGTGCGCATGACCTATGCGCGCGGAAAGGACGGCGCGAGCTCGGGTCTCTTCACGATCCTGCTCGAGTAGCGACTGGCACGCCCCCCGCTGGCCAGGCCAGCGAGGCGTCGGCCGGGGCCAGGGCGTGGCGCGCGCAAGCGCTCGAGATCGCATGAGGCCAGCGTTGGCGCGAGAATGGCTCCGCGCGTGCCCATGCCGCTCCTCTCTCCGCCGTCCCGCGCGCGCGCTCTCTTCGGTCACGTCGCGGCGTCGACATGGATGCGGCCGCTGCTCCGCGTCGTCGTCGGCGCCGTCGCGCTCGTCCTCCTCGCCGGCATCGGCCGCGCCTCCGGCCCCTCCGGCCTCCTCGCCCCTTCCGCCGTGCCCACCCCCACCCCCGTGCCCGTGCCCGTGCCCGTGCCCGTGCCCGCGCCCGCTCTCTTCCCCGACGCCGCCCCCGCACCCTCGCCCTCCCCCGCGCCGCCCTCGCCCTCCCGCGCGCCGCCCTCGCCCTCCCCCTCCCGCGCCTCCCCCGACGCCCCCGTCTTCCTCAACCACGCCTCCGCCGAAGACCTCCGCCGCCTCCCCGGCGTGGGGCCGAAGCGCGCGGACGCCATCCTCGCGCTCCGCGCGAAGCTCGGTCGCTTCCAGCGCGTCGAAGACCTCCTCCGCGTCAGAGGCGTCGGCCGCGCCACCCTCAAGAAGTGGCGCCCCCTCGTCCGCCTCGACGCACCCCCGCCGTGAACGAAGGTGCCGCTCAGGTCCGCTGCGCCACGGCCTCCCGGATCCCCACGACCAGCGGGGTCACCAGGGCCGTCCGGAGCTTGTACGACGCGCGGTTCGCAAGGAGCACCGTCGACACCGAGGCGATCGTCTCCTTCACCTCGAGCCCGTTCTGGACGAGCGTCGCCCCCGTCTCCACGAGGTCGACGATGAGGTCCGCGAGCCCGGTCAGCGGCGCGAGCTCGACCGAGCTCTGCACGTTGACGACCTCCACTTGCACGCCGCGACGCGCGAAGTGCTCGGCGGTCGTACGCGGGTACTTCGTCGCGACGCGCGGCATGTGGCCGGCGCGCGCCTCGAGGGGGCCGACCCTGCCGGCGACCACCATCCGGCATCGGCCGATTTCGAGGTCGACGGGGTGGTAGACGTCGACGTCGCGCTCGAGGAGCACGTCGCGCCCGCAGACGCCGAGATCGGCGGTCCCGTAGTCGACGTACGTCGGCACGTCGTCGGGCTTCAGCAGGAGAAAGTGGACCCTGTGGCCGCGAAAATCCCCGACGCGCACGAGCGCGCGCGTCTCCTCGAGGAGCGCCGCTTCGACCGTGCAGGCGGCGCCGGCGCTCGCGATCCCCGTGACGCCGGCGCGGGCGAGGAGCGCGGCGACCGGCTTCAGCGTCCGTCCCTTCGGGAGCGCGATCGTGAGCGGACGAGACCCGTCCGCTTCGCTCACGCCTCGGCTCCCTTGACGCGTTCGACGTGGGCGCCGAGCCCGGCGAGCTTCTCCTCGATCCGCTCGTATCCGCGGTCGAGGTGGTAGACGCGCCGGATCTCCGTCTCCTCGTCGGACGCGAGGCCCGCGAGCACGAGCGACGCGCTCGCGCGGAGATCGGTCGCCATGACCGACGCGCCGTAGAGCTTCGAGACGCCCTGGACGACCGCCGTGTTCCCGCGCAAGGCCACGCTCGCGCCCATGCGCTGCAGCTCCGGCACGTGCATGAAGCGGTTCTCGAAGATCGTCTCGCTGATGACGCTCTCGCCGCGGGCGAGGCACATGAGCGCGAGGAACTGCGCCTGCATGTCGGTCGGGAAGCCGGGGTGCGGGGCGGTCGTGATGTTGACGCTGCGGAGCGGCCCGCGGCGCCGCACACGGATGTTCTGGGCCTCGCTCGTGATCTCGACGCCGGCGGCGCGGAGCTTCTGCGAGAGCGCCTCGAGGTCTCCGAGCTCGGCGCCTTCGAGGACGACGTCGCCGCCGTCGACCATCGCGGCCGCGACCATGTACGTGCCGGCCTCGATGCGGTCCGGGATGATCGCGTGGTCGAAGGGCGCGAGCTTGCCCGGCTCTGCGCCGACGATGTGGATGACGTCGGTACCGGCGCCGTTCACCTCGGCGCCCATCTTGTTGAGGATGCGTCCGAGCTCCTCGATCTCCGGCTCGCGCGCGCAGTTCACGAGGGTCGAGCGGCCCTTGGCGAGCGCGGCCGCCATCATGATGTTCTCGGTGCCGGTGACGGTCGGGAGATCGAAGTAGACCTCCGCGCCCCGGAGGCGTCCGCCGCCGCCGGGCCCCTCCGCGAGCACGTAGCCGCGCTCGAGCTTGATGGAACAGCCCATCGCCTCGAGGCCCTTCAAGTGCTGGTCGATCGGGCGCGCGCCGATGGCGCAGCCCCCCGGGAGCGACACCTTCGCGCGGCCGAAGCGGGCGACGAGCGGGCCGAGCACGAGCACGCTCGCGCGCATCTGCTTCACGAGCTCGTAGGGCGCCTCGGGCCTCACCTGGGAGCCGGCGGCGACCTGGATCTCGGGGGCATCGAAGGTGACCTCGCGCCCGAGGAAGCGGAGCAGCGCGGAGGTGGTCTCCATGTCGCGGAGGCGCGGCACGTTGCGGAGACGGCTCGCGCCGTCGCTGAGCAGCGTCGCGCAGAGGATGGGGAGCGCGGCGTTCTTCGCGCCGCTGATCCTCACCTTGCCGACGAGCGGCTTACCCGTGCCTCGGACTCGAAGAGCGTCCATCGGAGAAGACTACTGACAGAAATCGCGCCGCCCGGCCAAGGATCCGCGCTCCCGGTGAGCGGCCGGGGCGGATCACGTGCTCCGAGCGCGGCCGGCGAGGAGGACGGCCGTCTCCGGCGCGAGGGCGGTCGCGACGTGGTCACCCCGGCTCGAGAGGACGAGCCGGCAGCCTTCGCCCGCCAGCGCCGCGAGGTCCGCAGGCGCCCTCCCCACGTTCACGAGCACGAGGCGGACTTCGTCCCCGGCGCGACGCTCGACGACGACGACATCGCCCTCGGCGCGGGCGCGGAGGCCCCGGCGATCACGATCCCGGAGCACCGGGTCCTCGCGGCGGAGGCGGAGCATCTCCCGGTAGAGCGCGAGGACGCGCGCGTGCTCGCCTCGGGTGCGCTCCGACCAGTCGAGGCGCGAGCGCTCGAAAGTCGAGACCGCCTGCGGGTCGGGGATCGTCTCTCGCACGTGCGGATCGGTGAACGCGGCGAAGCGCTTGAACTCCTCCCGACGACCGGCGGAGACGAGCCGCCCGAGCTCCTGGTCGTGATCGGTGAAGTAGAGGAAGGGCGTGGTGGCCGCCCACTCCTGCCCCATGAAGAGGACGGGCGTCATCGGGAGCGCGAGGAGGAGGACGCTCGCCGCGCAGTACGCGTCGAGCGTCACCGTGGTCGTGAGCCGCTCGCCGAAGGCCCGATTGCCGATCTGGTCGTGGTTCTGGAGGCAGTAGACGAAGCTCGCGGCGGGGAGCTCTCCGCCGGGTTGGCCACGCGGGGCGCCGTCGTGGTGCCCGTAGGCGGCCCCTTCGAAGAGCCAGCCCCGCTCGATCGCGCGCGCGATCCCCGCGGCGCCGGCGTCGTAGGTCGCGTAGTACCCGTCGCGCTCGCCCGTGAGCGTGACGTGGACCTGGTGGTGGAAGTCGTCGGCCCAGATGCCGTCGAGCCCGAACGTGGTGACGAGCGACGGCTCGTTCCGATCGTCCTCCGCGACGAGGACGCGCTTCGGCGCGAGCTCCGCCACGCTCGCGGCGAGCTCCGCGAGGACGTGAGGCGTCGACGGGTCGACGATCGCGTGGGTCGCGTCGAGGCGGAGGCCGTCGAAGCGAAGCTCGTCGAGCCACATGCGGGCGTTCTCGAGGACGAACGCGCGCATGACGGGGTGGGCATAGTCGGGGGCGTCGCCCCAGGCGTTCTTCACGCCGCGCGCGAAGTAGTCGGGACTGTAGGCGTAGAGGTAGTTCCCGCTCGGTCCGAAGTGGTTGTAGACGACGTCGAGCAGCACCGAGAGGCCGAGCCCGTGGGCCTCGTCCACGAAGCGTGCGAGCTCGTCCCGCGACCCGTAGGGCGCGAACGGCGCGAAGTGCGCGACGCCGTCGTAGCCCCAGCCACGCTGACCGGCGGCCGACGACAGCGGCATGAGCTCGATCGTGTTCACTCCGAGCTCGACCAGATCGGGGAGGCGCGCGGCCGCTGCGGCGTAGGTGCCTTCCGCGGTGAACGCGCCGACGTGCAGCTCGTAGATCACCATCTCGGCCAGCGGGCGGCCGATCGGCGGAAAGCGCCACGGGTGGGACGTGCCCTCCACACGGGCGGGACCGTGGACCCCACGCGGGACGAAGCGCGCGTACGGATCCGGGAGCTCCCGATCGCCGACGAGGAACGTGTAGAGCGCCCCGGCAGGGACCCCCTGGAGCGTGACCTCGAAGAAGCCCGGACCGAGGTCCGGGGCGAGCTGCATCGGGTGCGTGGCGATCGGACGCCCCGCGTCGTCGAGGAGCCGGACGGCGCACGACGCCGACGTCGTGACGAAGGTGCGAAAGCGTACGCCCCCCTCCACGACCCGAGCGCCCAGCTCGAGGAGCTTCCTAGTCATCGGCCGCTCGCGGAAGCAGGACGCGTGCCGCTACTGCGCCGGACGAGGGTGTCACTTCTTCGCAGCCGCCTCCTTCTGGGCCCGGAGTCGGGACCGCAGGCGGGAGGCGTACCCCTCCTTGTTCTCCTGCTTGGCGCGGCCGATCGCGAGCGCGTCCGCGGGGACGTCCTTCGTGACGGTGGTCCCCGTGCCGACGTACGCGCCGTCGCCGATGGTGACGGGCGCGACGAGCTGCGAGTCGCTCCCGATGAAGGCGCCCTTCCCGATCCGGGTCGTGTGCTTCGAAAAGCCGTCGTAGTTGCAGAAGATCGTGCCCGCGCCGACGTTGGCGCCCTCGCCGACGATCCCATCGCCGAGGTACGCGAGGTGGTTCGCCTTCGCGCCCTTCTCCATCGTCGTCTTCTTCGTCTCGACGAAGTTGCCGAGGTGCGCCTCCTCGCCGATGTCGCTCTCGGGCCGCACGTGGGAGAAGGGTCCGATCTGCGCGCGAGCGCGGACGATCGAGTCACTCAGCACGCTGTAGGGCCGGAGGACGACGCCGTCGCCGACGACGGCGTTCGTGAGGACGCAGCCGACGTCGACGGTCGCGCCCTCGCCGACCTTCGTGTGGCCGCGGAGCACGGCGAAGCTCTCGACCACGGCGTCCTTGCCGATCGAGACGCCGTCCTCGATGCGCGCGCCGTCCCGGACGGTCACGCCCGCGACGCGATGCTTCTGGAGCAGACGCTCGATCATCGCCTTGTCCGCGAGCGCGAGCTGGGCGCGATCGTTCACGCCGTCCATGACCTCGGGGCGCGAGGGCACACCCACGACGCGACCACCTCGCTTCGTCGCGAACGAGACGATGTCGGTGAGGTAATACTCCCCCTGGGCGTTGTTCGGCGTGAGCGACGCGAGCGCTTCGCGCAAGAACCCGACGCTGGCCGCGTAGATGCCGGGGTTCCACTCCTTGATGGCGCGCTCGGCGTCGGACTTCAGGTCTTTCTGCTCGCGGATCTCGAGGATCTGACCGAGCTCGTCGCGGAGGACGCGGCCGTAGCCGAACGGATCGTCCGTCGTGCACGTCGCCATCGCGACGGCGGCGACCGGATCGTCGTCGAGCGCCTTCGCGACCGCGGCGACGTCGGCGGCGGTCAGCATCGGGACGTCGCCGTAGAAGACGAGCACGCGCTCGGCCTCCGCGCGCACCGCGTCGAGCCCCGAACGCGCTGCGTCACCGGTCCCGCGTTGCTCCTTCTGGACGGCCGTCCGGACGCGTCCACGACGGTCCTCCGGGAGGTCCTCCGCCCTGGCGCCGAAGGCCCCCGCCAGATAGGCTTCGACCTTGTCTCGGCCGTGGCCGACCACGACCACGACCTCCCCGCATCCGGCCTCGAGGGCCGCGCGGACGGGGTAGTGGACGAGCGGTCGTCCCGCGACGCCGTGAAGCACCTTCGGCAGGGAGCTCTTCATCCGGGTCCCCTGCCCGGCCGCGAGGATCACCGCAGTCGTCTTCTCGAGCATGACATGTCCCTTGGTGGTGGAGAGTCGGGATGCTTGGTCGCCGTGAGGGGTCCGTGAGGGCCCGGAAGTCTACAGGAACGGCGCGCCCGCTGGTGGGCGTCATCGGAATCGCATTCCTCGTCGCCGCCGCCCCGTCGTGCGCGCCCGAGCTCGACACCGAGCGTCAGCTCCCGAAGCGCGGCAGCGTCGGGCAGGAGATGTACGGCGTCCTCTGCGACCGGCTCGCGGCCCAGGCCCTGCGGGAGGACCTGACCGGCGCGTCTTTCCGCGACGTTTGCCACGCGAAGGCGGACGGCAGCTTCGACGCCCAGGTCGACGTCGCGAAGCTCCCGTCCCTCGATCCGTCCGGCGTCGACGTGAACGGCAAGCCCGTGAGCCTCGAGGTCCAGCGCGAGTCCCGGGAACGCTCGATCGGTCGGATCGAGGCCCTCGCGCGCCGGCGTGTCGAGCTCGTCCGCGCCTTCGACGCGATCTTCCCCGAGGGTCAGCGCGTCGGCGTGAAGAACCTCGACGCGGAGGACGCCACGAAGACCTGCGATCCGCGGCCAGGAACGGGGAACGCGAAGCTCACCGACGCGCTCGCCGACATGCTCGGCCGGATGACCGACCTCTACCACGACGGGACGCTGCCGCAGTCGACCCAGTCGCTCGGTCGCGTCGTGGACGCGTTCAAGAACGACGCCGACGCGCAGGCCGCCTACGCGCGCATCGCCTCGCGCGAAGGCTATCGCCCCGTGGAGACGGCGCTCGGCGTCGCGCGCCCCGCCGTCGCGTACCCGAACCTGCGGGACCTCGCCAACGCGAGCCTCTCGCTCCTGTCGGCGGACTCGCTCCCGTACCAGCTCGACGCGAAGGTGGACGGGAGCGGGCGGCGCATTCCCGTGCCCGGCACCGGGAATGCCGCGCTGAACGCGATGCTCGCCGCCGCCCACGAGGAGCTGCTCGACGCGAAGAAGGATCCGCCCTCGCCTGCCCTCGTCGTCACGCCGGACCCGACGACGGGGCGCGTCGTCCTGTCGCGGCCGCGGAACAACCTCGAGGCCTTGGAGACGCTCCTCTTCACGACCGACCCTGCGTTCTCCGTCGGTACTCCGCACTGGATCGTCAAGCGGGACAAGCGCGGGTACGCGGCGATCTCGGGGGGGCTCGTGCCGACGCCCTTCGTCGACGCAGACAAGGACGGCCTGCCCGACGTGGACGACCGCGGTCGCTTCGTGACGTCGAACGGCTCGCTCGCCCCCTCTCCGTTCGCCTATCCGAACGGGCCGGACGCGCCGCGCGACGAGGCTGGCCGCGCCCTCGCCGGCTCCCGCCTCCTCTACGAGTACATCGACACGAGCAGCACGTTCGCGGCGCAGATCGCGAAGGACCTTCGCCCGCTCGCCGACCCCGATCCGCAGCGGGAGGCGCTCATGGGCGTCCTCGGCGGCGCGTACGTCGCGATGGGCCCCAAGGCGCCGTCGTCGAAGTCCTACGCGTCCACGACGCTCCAGTACGAGGGCTTCCAGGTCGACGGCTCGCCGATGCTCGACCTCGTCTACGCATTCACGACGCTGCTCGGCGACCGCAACATGGACGCGACGCTCGCGCTGACGAAGGACCTCGTCCTCCAGCACCCGAAGCCGCTCGCGCGGCTGGTCGGCGCCGGCCTCGCCGCGCAGGACCTCGCGAAGAAGCACGACGAGGCGAAGATCCCGAAGACGTCGCCCTTCTGGGACGAGGCGCTCGACACGATGGTGAAGGTCGCGAAGGAGCCGGGGCTCCTCGAGGACCTCCTCCGCGCCTTCGCCGCCCCCGAGAGCGCCGCGCTGGGAAGCACGTTCTCGAAGTACGCGAGGCTCAAGGACGAGATCCGCTACGACTTCGACGATCTGAACGGCGCGCCCTTCAACGTGACGGCCAACGCGAAGGGCGAGATGAAGACGCCCGTCGACCGCTCCCAGCCGCAGATCGGGAAGAACCGGAGCGCGCTCTACCGGTTCCTCGGCGCGATCAGCGACACCGTCGGCGTCACGTCGTGCAATCGCGAGGGCGCCATCGTCCACGCGCGCGGCGTCCCGGTCGTCGGCACCGCCGACATCTGCAAGGGCGGCCTCCCGGGCTCTCTCTACGGCGGGTGCGGCCTCGGCGCGCGCCCCTTCAAGGAGTGCGAGCTCTACAAGATCGAGAACCTCGGCGCCTTCTACCTCGACGCGATGGCGGGTGTGCCCACCCGGGGCACGCTCTACATCCGCGACGACTTCGTCCGAGAAGGGATCGGCGGCTTCGGCGCCGCGAACCCGGAGACGATGGAAGAGACGAGCGGCATCAATGGCTTCTGGGGCACGACCGGGCTGAGGCCTCGTCCCGAGTGGCTGAACCGCCTCGTCTTCTTCGACTTCCAGGCCGACACGAAGAACGAGACGACGAAGAAGTTCCTCCTCGACATGAACGGCGAGAACATCGGGTCCTCGCTCTGCCCCGAACGAGTCATCGAGGATCCGTCCCCCGGCGCGGTCGATGCATCGCCCGACGGCAAGGTCCGTGGCCTCCGGAACTGTCCGGACGGTCTCTGGCTGAACCAGCGCCACCGCACGACGATCTTCACGTGGGAGAACTTCGGCTTCTACCAGGCGATGCGTCCGGTCGCGGCCGCCTTCGCGACGCGCAAGCGCGAGGACCTCTTCCTCGAGCTCTCGTCGATCCTCTACAAGCACTGGCCGGGCGAGGAGTCGACGCCGGCGGAGTGCGTGACCATCGGCAACAAGCCGTGCCCGAAGACGGGGCTCCTCACGTACGAGGAGACCGTGGCGGACGTGCTCGCGACGGACATCTTCGGCGGCCTCACGGAGGTCGCGAAGGTCCTCGACACGATGGCGATCCGGCAGTGCGAGGAGTCCGATGCGAAGGGCACCTGCACCCGCACGAAGACCGTCTCGGGCATCGACGTGGCCGCCGCGGCCGCCCGCGCCGCGCTCGACCCCGACTACGCGAAGACGCAGATGAAGCTCGTCGACCGCCGAGGGGTGGTGACCGCGAAGCGGAACGACGGCTCGACGAATCCGCAGGTCACGCCCGTCTACCTCGTCACGAGCGCGCTCGCGGCGATCGACGACGCGTTCGAGCAGTACGAGCAGGCGTCCGGGGACAAGGAGCGGCGCGTTTCCTGGCGCCGCGCGCGCTCGGCGATGATCGACCAGTTCTTCGGCGTCGAGGGCTCCCGCTCCGCGGCGACGTTCAAGAACCCGACGGTCACGAAGATGGGGCCCGTCCTCGTCGACGTGCTCCGCTCCCAGCTCCTCGCCCACTGCCCGAGGTCGTTCAACGCGCCGTTCGAGCGCTGCGCCTGGGCGCGGGACGAGCTTCCGAAGAAGGCCGCGGAGTCGCTCGCGGGGCCGCTCGCGTCGGCGGGGCTCGAGATGATGGACGCCGTCCGGAAGGATCCGGAGGGGCGCCAGCAGATGGCGAAGCTCGTGCAGTACCTCACGGACGCCGGGTCCGCGAACGACGCGCTCCCGAGCATGCTCGCCTCGATGAACGACGTCGTGCAGATGCTGCGGGACGAGGACAACCTCGTGCCGTTCTACAAGGTGCTCGCCGCGGCGATGGATGCGTCGAAGAAGGACGCGCAGGGCCGCGTCGTGGAGAAGAGCCTCGTCGACGCGCAGATGGCGCTCCTGGCGCGCGTCAGCGGGCGGGCCTTCGACGCGGACGGCCGCGAGCTGTGCAGCCGCGAGGTGGACCCGAACCAGATCCTCTCCAAGGTCCTCGCCAACGCAGTCACGCCGATCAAGGACGGAGACTTCAACGGGCAGACGCCCCTCGAGGTCATCCTGGACGTCATCGCCGACGTGAACCGGCTCGATCCGACGAAGCCGTACGAGGGCACGCTCGCGCGTGAGGACTACGGCAACGTCAGCGAGCAAGTCCTCGACTTCCTGATCAACAAGGAGCGAGGGCTCGAGCAGTTCTACGAGGTGGTGCGCCAGGGGACGTCGTTCTGAGCGGCAGCGCGTTTCGTTCGCCACGTTTGCCGCGGCGAAGTCGTTCTGGTGTAGGCTCGCGCCCTTCATGAGCGGCCGGGCCGAGAGGACGTGGAGCGTGCGCGCCTTCGGGGCGACCGCTGCCCTCGCCGTGCTGACGGGCGCGGCGCGGGACGCCGCCGCCGGCGGGCTCTTCACCGCCGACCGCGGCGTCCGCCCGCTCGGCCGCGGAGGCGCCTTCGTGGCCGGCGCCGACGACCTCGGAGCGATCTGGTACAACCCCGCCGGCCTCGCCGAGGCGGGCACGGGCATCCTCGTCGACTTCTCCTGGCTGAACTTCTCGTCCGAGTTCACGCGCAAGACGCAGGTGGTCGACAACGCGGGCGTCGCGCGCGTCTACACGTCCCCGCAGGTGAGCGGCTCGACGCCGTTCCTCCCCATCCCGACGATCGCGGGGTCCTACAACTTCGGCAAGGACAAGGAGTTCACGGCCGCCTTCGGCATCTTCGCGCCCTACACCGCGATCGCGAGCTACCCGCTCACGGTCGACGGACAGCCGTCCCCCTCGCGCTATTCGCTCGTCAGCCTCGACGGCTCCGCGCTCGTGGTCGCCGGCGGGTACTTCGCGTGGAAGCCGTTCGAGCAGCTCCGCATCGGCGGCGGGATCCAGACGATGGTGGGGAAGTTCGCCTCGCGCGTCGTCTTCAGCGCGAGCCCGGCCGACCGCCTGATCTCGGCGCCCGAGGATCCACAGTACGACACGTTGAGCCAGCTCGACGTCGGGCCGATCTTCGCGCCATCGGGGAACCTCGGCGTCATCGCCGTCCCGCATCCGAACGTGCGGCTCGGTCTCTCCGCGCAAGCGCCGTTCTGGGTGAACGCTCCGGCGACGATCGACGTGCGTCTCCCGACGGCGGCGCCCTTCGACCGCGCCTACCAGGACGGGAAGGACGCGAACGTGAAGTTCCGGCTCCCGCCCATCCTCCGCGCAGGCGTCGAGTACCGGACGGACACGGGCCCCGAGTCGAAGATCCGGCTCGAGGTCGCCTACGTGCGCGAGTTCTGGAGCCTGCACGACACGATCGACATCAAGTCGGAGAACATCCGGCTCTACGACATCTCGGGCTTCCCGAGCCCCTTCGGCGTCGCGCCGATCTCGCTCCCCAGGAACTTCCAGGACTCGAGCTCGTTCCGCGTCGGCGGCGAGTACTCGCTGAAGAACCTGATCAAGGACTACTGGGTCGACCTCCGCGCGGGAGCCTCGTACGAGACGAGCGCGATCCCGAAGGAGTGGGTGAGCCCCCTTACCTACGACGCGAACAAGGTGGTCGGGAGCGTCGGCGGCAGCGTCCACGTCGGGAGCCACTGGCGCATGGATGGGATGGCGGGTCTCGTCCTCCTCGAGGGCACCGACGTCGCGCCCGGCGAGGCGAAGGTCCCCCGCGTGAACCCCGTGAAGGGGAACCCGACGGCGACGGAGTCGATCAACGGCGGCACCTACGCCGCGCGTGCGATCGTGCTCGGCGTGGGCGCGCGCTACCTGTTCTGAGCGCCCCGTCTCCCTGACATCGCTGTCGCTCCCGAGCGAAAGATGTCGTGCAGACCAGCGTTCGAATCGGCAGGATCCTCGCGGGAATCCGCGCGGCACGACGGTTGCTCGAGGTCTCTCCGTCGAAGGAGGGATCATGAAGATCGGTCTGAAACGCGCCCTTGGAATCGCCACGGCGCTCCTCGTCGCGACCGCGATGCACGAGCGGTCCGCCGAGGCGTGTGGCGCCTGTTACGCGAGCCTGAGCGAGTCGACGGTCGTGAACGACCACAAGATGGCGCTCTCGATCTCGCCGAACCAGACGATCCTCTGGGATCAGATTTCGTACTCCGGGAGCCCGAAGGAGTTCGCCTACGTCGTCCCGGTGAGGCCCGGCGCGCGCGTGGAGGCATCGAGAGAGAGCTGGCTCTCCGCGCTCGACGCGTCGACGCGCCCGATCCTCATGGCGCCCCCGAGCCTCTCACAAGGCGGATACTACGGCGGCGACGACGACCCCGGCTGCGGGTGCGGGCTCATGTCGGCGTCGGCGGACTCGCTGTCGTCGGCCGGAGACGGACGCGGGGCAGACGCGGGCGTCCAGGTCGTCGCGCGCGAGGTCGTCGGACCGTACGAGGCCGTGACCTTGCGGAGCGACGACGCCGACGCGCTGCAGAACTGGCTCACGCAGAACCGCTTCAACATCCCCGATGCGTCGAAGCCGATCATCGCCGAGTTCGTCGCCGGGAAGTTCGACTTCATCGCGCTCCGCCTGCGTCCGGGCCAGGGCGTCCGCGAGATCCAGCCGATCCGCATCGTGTCGCCGGGCGCAGATCTCTCGCTCCCCCTCCGCATGATGCAGATCGGCGCGGCGTCTTCGCTCGGGATCACGCTGTGGGTGATCGCCGAGGGCCGCTACCGACCGAAGAACTTCCCCGAAGGCGTCATCGACTTCGAGAAGCTGATCTGGGACACGAGCCAGAGCCGCACGAACTACCAGGAGCTCTCGAAGGCGGCGATGGAGAGCAACGACGGTCGAAGCTTCCTCACGGAGTACGCCGACCGTCTCGACTCCACCGCGTCGCAGGCCGCGGGCGCAGGGATGACGGGAAACCCTGCCCTCGAGGATGCGTACCGCAGCGCGTGCTACGCCGAGCTCGCGTCAGGCCCCGCAAGGAGCGACGGCGGACCGCCCGAGCCCGAGGATGGAGACGACGCGGACGCGGGCGACGACGGCGGCGGCGTGCCGATCGACGTCGACGCAGGGATGGACGCAGGCCCCGGAGACGCGGATGCCGGTCGGACGCCGGACGCGGACGGCGGCGCCGGCGAGACGTCGGGCATCACGCGACCGACGAAGGACTGCGACGACCTCGAGGTCGCGCTCGGCGGGATGGTCCGCAGGGACGCGGTGTGGATCGCTCGCTTCCGAGCGAATCTCCCGTACGAGGCCCTCGCCGAGACGCTCCTGCTCGAGCCGCACCCCGACCAGCTGGCGATCACGAACATCCATACGGCGAAGGACGTCGGGACCATCTCGGCGGCGCGCATCGCCGCCTCGCGGACGAATCGCCTCCAGGGGACTTGGGCGACGATCGCCGTGACCGCGTTCGCCGTCTCGCGTCTCGTGAAGCGGCGGAAGAAGAACGCGTAGGGACGTCCCGCCGAAGCCGAGGGTCAGCGGCACGGGGGTTGCTACTCCGCGGGCGTGCGGCGCGTCGCGATCAGCCTTCCCCGTGTCCTCTTCGTCGCGACGACGGCAGGCGCCCTGGCCGTCGTCTCCCTCCTCGGATGCGCTCCGGAGGACGACGTCGACGAGGCGGCCTCGGCGGCGACGAGCGGCGCCGTATGCTCGGGTACGCCCGTCGCCGCCTTCGACCGTGGTCGGCCGTTCACCATGCGCACGATCCACGTCGACGGCGTCCCGACGACGACCGCGACGGGCCACGCGTTCTTGAAGATGCAGAAGGCCGCCCGCGCCGACGGGGTGGCGCTCTCGCTGACGAGCGGCTTTCGAACGATGGCGAAACAGCAGGAGCTCTACCGCTGCTACAAGACGCGCTCGTGCAACGGCGGCGCGCTCGCGGCCACCCCGGGCTTCAGCCGCCACCAGAACGGTCGCGCGCTCGACATCTCGCGCTCGCCCTGGCTCTTCGCGAACGCCCACCGCTTCGGATTCACGAACACGGTTCGCAGCGAGCCCTGGCACTGGGAGTACGCCGGCGAGGACCCGGGCGGGCCCTGCACGCGCGCGCTCGCGACGGACGACGGCGGGACGGACGAGGACGACGAGCGCGCCTCGCCGTCGACGCCGGACGCCTCGTCGCGGCCCGTTTCGCCCGACGGAGGCGGCAGCGCGCCCGAGATCGACGCCAGCGCGCGGGGGACGGACGCCGACGCGCAGGCGGCGGATGCCGAGGTCGAGGACGGCCCACGGACGACCGAAGAGGAAGCGGACCGAGAGCACGAAGAGCCGAAGCGGAGCTCGTCGCGCAGCGCGGCCGACGGCACGGAGGCAGATCGGAAGAGCG
>JALHPN010000057.1 GCA_022842465.1 Polyangiaceae bacterium
CCGCCGCGGATTCCATCTCGAGATCGGCGACCACCGCGTCGAGACGAGCCCGGCCGCCTTCGCTGCCGTGGAGGCGCGGCTCGCGGGCGCCGCGAGCCCGCGAGCAGCCGGCGAGGTGGGGCATGCCCTCGCCAAGGAGATTCGCGCCTTCCTCCCGGCGTACCTCGCCCTCCACGCGAAGGACGCGAACGCGGCGGAGGCGAAGTACGGGTCGCTCCTCGAGGCGACGAGCACCACCGTCTCGGCGCTCTACAACCACGCCGCGAAGGCGGAGGGCTCGGTGGGTGCCGCGCTCCTCTCGCCTGTCGCGCGTGCGCTCGACGAGGGAGGCGCGAAGCAGAACGCGCAGATCCTCTTCCGGCGGATCGAGAGCAACGACGCTGCGCCGCCGGCGGACCGCGCCTTCGCGCTCTCACGCGTCGCCGACGCGTTCGTCGAGGACGTGCGCGTCTGGCAGAAGGAGCCCGTCACGCCCTTCGAGCAAGCGGTCCTCCAGATCCGCGGCGCGCCCGGGTGGCACGGCGCGCTCGGCCAGGCGACGTTCCGCCTCCGGATGGCCGCCGACCTCGAGCCCGATCCCGCGCGGAAGAGCGAGCTCTTCGCGCGCAGCAAGGTCCTCGAAGGCGAGATGTTTCCTGTCGCCGTCGCGAAGCCCGTCGACACGTCGAGCTTCTCGTCGCGTGACCGTCGGCTGCTCCAGGCGCTCGTCCAGCTGAAGGAGCGCGGGTACGATCTCGCGATCGATCGCGCGAGCGAGCCGAGCGAGTTCCACTTCCTGCCGCCTTCGGACGGGCAGAAAGTGCTCACGGTCGGCTACGGTCGAGGCGACGGTCTCCGCGTGCCCGCCGCGGCGGACGACGTGCTCCGGCACGAGCTCCAGCACCTCTACGACTGGTCCCAGGGCAAGCTGAAGCCGCTCGGGCAGAGCACGGCGGCGGACCACACCCGCGCCGAGCTCCGGGCGAACTACGCGGCGACGAAGGACGTCTCGAAGGCGATCGCGATGACGCGCGTGCTCCACCCCGCGACCGCCCTGGAGATCGACGGTCTCCGCGCGCAGATCGAGGGCGAGTGGAAAGCCGCGGGTCGCGGAGGGAACCTCGATCGCGCCGTGTTCGCGCGCTCGATGCGCTCGTGGCGCGAGGTCCGCGGAGGCGCCGATCCGGGACCCGAAGGTGGCCCCGTCCGCGCCGACGCCACCCCCTGAGCGACCGCACGATCGCACCGCGGGTGTGCGTCACGCGCGCGCATGCTTCCTGCAACGCTCGCGCCTCGAGGCATCCTTGGGGTTCGAGGCAGCACCTCTTCCGTTCTCTGCGTGGCTCGCCATCGTAGGCGGCCTCTTGCTCGTGCTCGCCCTGACGTCGTCGTACGTCCGTCGCCTCCCCGTCTCGACGTCCACCCTCTACCTCGGCCTGGGTGTGCTCGCGGGCCCGCTCGGGATCTCTTGGCTCTCGATCGACGTGCGAGCGGCGGCGCCGTGGTTCGAGCGGGTCACGGAGATCGGCGTCATCCTCGCCCTCTTCGTCGGGGGGCTGAAGCTGCGGCTCCCGCCGTCCGACCGGCGCTGGGTGCCCGCCTACCTGCTCGCGGGCCCGGTCATGGTCCTGACCATCGGTGCGGTCGCGCTGGTGGCGCACCTGCTCTTCCGGCTCGACCTCGCCGCTTCGCTTCTCCTCGGCGCCCTCCTCGCGCCGACCGATCCGGTGCTCGCGAGCGCGATCTCGCTCGCGGACGCGCGCGATCGCGATCGAATGCGCTACGGGCTCTCGGGCGAGGCCGGCCTCAACGACGGGATGGCCTTCCCCTTCGTCGTGCTCGCGCTCGGTCTCCACGAGCACGGCGGCGCAGGGGCCTGGCTCGGGGAGTGGGCGGTGCGGCGTCTCCTCTGGGCGGTCCCGACCGCCCTCGTCCTCGGCTACCTGCTCGGCAATCGCGTCGGACGGTTCGCGATGGCGCTGCGGCACAAGCACCGCGATCGGGGCTCGCCGACCGACTTTCTCGCGCTCGCCATCATCGCGCTCTCGTACGTCGGCGCGGAGGCGATCGGCGCCTGGGGTTTCCTCGCCGTCTTCGCCGCCGGCGTCGGCCTCCGGAGCGCGGAGAGCGCCGTCATCGCGGCGACGCCGCACCCGCACCTCTCGGGCCGCACGCATCCGCCGGCCGAGCACATCGTTCCGGCGGTGATCGAGCCCGACGCGCTCGACGAGCCGTCGGTCGCCGCAGGCGCCGTCGTGAGCGAGACGACGTCGTTCGGCGACACGGCCGAGCGCATCGTGGAGATGTCGCTCGTGCTGATCGTCGGCGTCTCGCTCGCCGCCCACTTCGACGTCCGCGCGATCCCCCTCGCGCTCGTCCTGTTCTTCGTGATCCGACCGGCAGCGACCTTCCTCGTGCTCCGCCGCACGCGGACGCGGCTCTTGCAGCGCGCGCTCCTCGGCTGGTTCGGGATCCGCGGCCTCGGCAGCTTGTACTACCTCGCCTATGCGCTCCAGCACGGACTCACCGGGCCCGCCGCAGACGACGTGGCGAACGTCTGCATCACCGTCGTCGCGCTGAGCATCGTCGTGCACGGCATCAGCGCGACGCCGATACTCTCGTTCTACGAGCGCGCGGAGACGCGCCGACGCGCCGAGCGCGATCGCCGCGCCTCGGGCCCGAGGCGCGGCCCGGCGGTCGCCGCGTCCTGATCGCTCATCGCGCGGGCTTCGAGCCGAGGAAGAGCACGTGGGACGCGCGCGACCCGGTGCGGATCGGGACCCGGAGCACCTCGGGATCGAAGCCGAACCGCTCGAGGCGCTGGGCGTACTTCGCGTTCGGTCCTGCGGACCAGACCGCGAGCACCCCGCCCGGCGCCAGCGCGTTCCAGCACGCGCGCGTTCCGTTGTCGCCGTAGAGGCGCTGGTTCTTCGCCTGGGAAAGAGCCTGCGGGCCGTTGTCGACGTCGAGGAGGATCACGTCGAACTCGCGCCGCGCACGGGCGATGACGTCGTAGCAGTCCCCTACGACGATCTCGCACCTCGGATCGTCGCAAGGATTGTCGTTCAGGTGGCCGATGAGCCGGCGGTTCCAGTCCACGAGCTCGGGGACGAGCTCGGCGACGGTGACGTGCGCCGTCTCCGGGACGAGATCGAGCGTCGCACGCAGCGTGTACCCGAGCCCGAGCCCGCCGATGAGGACGTGCTCGGGATCCTCTGCGCGCGCGATGCCCTCCTCCGCGAGCGAGATCTCCGACTGATGCGCGCGGTTCGACATCAGCACCCGCTGGTCGACCCGGACCACCCAGTCGTCGCCGTGACGCGCCAGCACGAACTCGTTGTTCCCGACGCGTGCGGTCTCGACCGCCTCCCAGTTCAACATCTGCACGCGAGCCTAGGGGGGATCGCCGCCCTTCACCAGCGTCAGCGGCGCCGGGTTCACGTGGACGACGACCTCGGCGACGTCCTCGTCCTGCTCGAGCCTCGTCGTGACGGCGTGGGCGACCTCGTGCGCGTCGTGGAGAGGCGTCTCCCCGGCCACGGCGATCTCGACCTGGACGTGCAGCGAGGACCCGGCCCATGTCGCGATGAGCTTGTCGACGCTCACGACACGAGCGACCTCTGCCGCCGCCCGCGTGAGGCGCTCGGTCGTCTCCGGCGGCGCCGCCGCGCTCATCACGAGCCCGATGTTCTCGCGCGCGAGGCGGATCCCGGAGATGGCGACGTAGATCGCGATGGGGAGCGCGAGCCAGGCGTCGGCAGCCGGGTGTCCCCAGCGCGCGGCTCCGAAGCCGACGATCGCCACGCTGCAGAGGAGCACGTCGTTGCGCGCGTCGATGCGGAGCGCGCGCAGCGCCGCGTTCGCGCGGCCGCGCCCGACCTCGCGCGTCGCGACGGCCACGATGACGCTCTTGAAGGCGGCCTTCGCGACGAAGGCGACCGCGACCGGCCACTCGAGGATCGGGTGGGCGCCGGTCACGAGCGCGGAGGCCGCGGTCCGGAGGACCTCGAAGGCGAGCAGGCTCGTGAGCACGGCCACGAGGAGAGCAGCGAGCGGCTCCGCGCGAGCGTGGCCGAGCGGATGCTCGTCGTCGGCCGGCTGCGCGGCCTCGCGGACCGCCCAGGCGAGGACCGCGCCGCCGACGACGTCGGAGATCGAGTCGGCAGCCTGCGCGAGCGCGAGTTGGCTCGCGAAGACGACGTACACCCCGACGAGCGCGACGACCATCGCGAGGCTGCCTGCCACGCTCGCGTACGCGATGCGCTCGGGCGAGGACGAGGACGAAGACGAGGTCACGGCGGGCGCGACGACCATACCACCGCCGCACGCGGCTTTACGCGCGCGCGCGACGCCCGCAGAGTGGGGAGATGGCGCTCCCCAGCCGACCGCAGATGTTCCACATCCCCGTGTGCCCGTTCTCCCAGCGCGTGGAGATCGTGCTGGGCCTCAAGGGCGAGACGGCGGCCGTCGACTTCCACGTCGTCGACATCACGAAGCCGCGTTCGCCCGAGCTGCTCGCGAAGACGCGCGGGACGACCGCCCTCCCCGTCCTCGAGCTCGAGGACGGCACCGTCCTCAAGGAGAGCCTCGTCCTCATGGACTTCTTCGAGGACCGCTTCTCCGCGCGCCCGGTGCGGCAGCAGGATCCGACGCGGCGCGCCGTCGAGCGGATGATGACGCTCATGGAGAGAGACTTCGTCCCGGCCGGGTACCGGTACGTCCTGAACCAGAACGCCGCGAAGCGCGACGGGTTCAAAGACGAGCTCCTCGCCCAGTACCGCGCGCTCGACGCGTTCCTGACGGACCACAGCCCGCGGGGCACGTTCCTCTTCGAGGACTTCGGGTGGGTCGAGGCCGTGTTCACCCCGATGTTCCAGCGCTTCTGGTTCCTCGAGTACTACGAGGGCTTCGAGCTCCCCGACGCCGCGGAGTACGCGCGCGTCCGCACGTGGCGTGACGCCTGCATCCAGCATCCGCGAGCGCAGCAGGTCACGAAGGAGGCGATCGTGAAGCTCTACTACGACTACGCGAAGGGGGCGGGGAACGGCGCGCTCCTCCCCGGCCGAACGCGATCGTCGTTCGTGTTCGAGCCGCGCTGGGAGGACCGCCCCTGGCCGCCCACCGACAAGTACGGACGTGCCGCGACGGATGGAGAGCTCGGGCTGTGATCTGCTCTGAGCCGCGAGCTCAGAAGAGCGGGCTGCCCGACCGCCAGCCCTCTCGGCGGTACTGGTCGAGCGAGAGGTCGCCCCGGGCCGCGGTGGTCGACCTCGGCTCGTAGCGCGCCGTGCGGCCCTCGACCTCGACGGGCGAGACGGCGGTGACGGCCTTGCCGGTGCGGACGTCGACGATCGCCTTCACGTTGACGATCTTCGGAGGGGTGAAGCGCGCCTTCCCGTCGAGACCCCGCTCGTAGGGCTGGGGGATGACGAGGCGACCGCCCCAGTCGGCGTCGTTCGTCTCTTCGCCGCCCTCGAAGAAGCTCGCGCGGTCGTGCGTGAACATGCGGAGCTTCGACCCCGCGACCGGGACGGTCAGGCGAGGCGAGCCCGCGCCCACGTCCTTCACGTCCGGGTTCATGGCAGGGAGCGGGGTGAAGCGACCGGCGCCGTCGCGCCGCGTCGTCTCTGCCGCCGCCTTTCCGGCGACCGGCGTGAAGCGGCCCAGGTCGTCACGACGCGCCGGCGTGGGCGGCATCGCCTGCGCCGCGCCGAGAGACGCGCCGCTCCAGTCGGTGGTCGCGTTGAAGGAGAAGTCGCCGCCCGCTCCGAGGACCTGATCGTTGCCGGAGGCGACGACGACGCCGTCCGCGTCGTAGATGGTCAGCGTGCGATCGAGGCCGCGCCGGAGGTAGAGCCGTCCGCTCGGCGGGAGGTCGCCGCCCGGCTCGTCGACGGTGACCTCGGACATCCCGAAGCCGCCGGAGCGTACCCAGCGCGTCACCCTGCGATCGGGCGCGCGCGTCACGACGAGCACGCTGTCGCCGTCACGGAGCGATCCCTCCACGGCAGCGGGGACGGACTCGCCGCGGAGTCGCATGCGGTAGGGCTTGTGCGTGATCGGCGCGCTCGTGTTCCACGCCTTCTGGACGAAGGAGATGACGTCGCGCGGCGCCTTCACCGTCGGGGCGGCCACGTGCGCGGCCGCGCTCGAGGATCGAGGCGACGCATGCGCGGCGGACGCCCCGAGGTGAAGCGTCGCAGGGAGAGGGGCAGCGTGAGCGGCCGGCGCGACCGGCAAGGCGACGTGCGCATGGGCCGACGCAGGAGCCGGAGAGCGAGGCGCGGCGGCGACGCGCACCGGCGCGTGCGTCTCCGCGTGGGCCGCGGACGCGAACGCGGAGAAGGCCATGAGGGCGACGGGGAGGAGCAGGCGGCAACGCATGATGCATCAGGTCGGAGCAGGATGTATGCCTCGCGGAGAGTCGCGACGTTCCGCCGGTCAGCCTCTCGCCCCGCTCGCGTCTCGATCCGATCATGAGGCGACGGGGATCCGTCGCCTCGAAGAGGATCAGCGGCTGCGGCGGCGCGCGCGAAGGGCGGTGGCGACCAGGGCGACGAGGCCGAAGGCGAGGATCCCACCGGAGCCATCGCGGCCGTGGGACGGCGCCGCGCTGCAGCCGCCCTTGTTCTCGCGCGGCTTCAGGTTGGTGAGCGGGGCGAACTCGGGCTCCTGCGCCGCGGGGCGCGAGCGATCGTCCTCACCATGTCCG
Organism: Polyangiaceae bacterium; assembly: GCA_022842465.1. Classification (GTDB taxonomy): domain Bacteria; phylum Myxococcota_A; class Polyangia; order Polyangiales; family Polyangiaceae; genus Labilithrix. The sequence continues at coordinate 6,692 of JALHPN010000057.1, forward strand.
GACGGCAACTGCTGGGGGGTCGCGCTCTCGGGCGAGGGCAACTCGGTCGGCGCCGAGGAGGCGCCCGCGTCGGCGTCGCTCGCGCCGGCATCCGCGGCAGGCGAGGGCGACGGCGGCGGCTCGTCGAGACGGATGCACGTCGGCGTCGCGAGCGTGAGATCGCAGCGGAAGCCGGTCGGGCAGCTCGTCGCCGTACAGGCCGTCACCGCAGTGCACACGCCGATCCCGCCATTTTTCACGGAGCACTGGCCGATGGCCCCGCACGAGTCCTTGCCGCCGCGCACCCGGCATCCGGCCGCGCAGATCCCGGCAGGTCCGAGGTCGTCGTCGCAGACCCTGCCGGCGCCGCAGGCGTCGTCGGAGGAGCAGCCGCACTTCGGATCCGAGAAAATCCCGGTGACGCACTGGGGCGTGCTGTTCGACAGCGCGCATGCGCCGACCTTCGTGGCGCTGCACGCGACGCACTCACCCGACTCGCACACGGGCAGCGTCGAGGTGGAGCATGCGCGCGCGCCGCCCGAGCCGAAGTCGGCCGCGCACGCGACACAGCGCTTCGAGGTCGCGTCACAGACCGGCGCGTCCTCCGGGCAGGTGTCGCTCGTCTGGCAGGCGTTCGGATCCTCCGGCGTCGCCGTCGTCCCGGGACCGGTGCTCGACGAGGTCGGGCCCGCGTACTCGATCGCCGTGCCGAATCGCTTCCAGAGCTCGAACCAGTTGCTCGTCCCGCCGAGCGCACGGTCGCCGCCGCCGGCGCGACCGACGACGGGGGACCAGTCGTAGAGCGCCGCGGTCGCGAAGCTCCCCGGGGTGACGAGGAGCGGCGCCGGCTTGTCGCCCGTCTCCTTCGGCGCGCCACGCCTCCAGCCCTTCTCGGTCGACCGGCCCGCGCTCTGCGCGTCCATCGCCCTGCGCATCGTGCCGGCATAGCAGGTCGCCTGCTTCGTGAAGCCGACGAAGCGATCGGGGTTCGCCTGGCACGCCGCGGTGCCGGGGCAGACGCACCGGAACGCGACCTTCATCCGCTCCTCGTCGAGGTCCGTCGCGCTGACGAGGCTCGACTCGGCCTCGAGCGCGACGAGGAGCGCGAGCGGGTTGATGCGGTGCTCGCGGGCGACGTCGACGAGGATCTCGCTCACGAGCTTGCCGCCGTCGCGGTACTCCGCGAGCGGCGAGGTCGTCCGGAAGAGGAAGAAGTTCCGGAACGGCGTCGTGTCGAGGAAGGCCTGGATCTTCGCGACGTCGGGCGAGCTCCGCGACACGTCCGCGAACGCCGCGTCGTCGACGACGAGGTTCTTGTCGTAGGGCCGCGACGCGAGCGCGGAGTCCGAGGACTCCGCGTCCTCCGTCGGAGGGGCGACGCAGGCGACGACGGAGAGAGCCGCGAGGGCGGCGAGCGTACCGAGGACGGAGCGAGCGGAGGTCACGGGGCCTGCCTAAGCCACATGTGTGCCAACGTCGGTCGTGCCGTTTCCTCCGCGATTCCCGCGTGGACACGGGCGCGGAGCAGCCCGGCAGCGGGGCAGCGCCGATCCAGGCCGAGGGCTTGGAGAGTCGCGCCGTCGTAAGCTTTGCTGATGGCCGAGCCCGACGTCGCCGCGGCCCTCGACGAGACCGTGAGCGCCGCGCGCAGGGTGCTGCTCGAGCCGCCGAGCGTGGGGGTCGTGCTCGGGACCGGGCTCGGCGGCTTCGTGAGCCGGATGCGAGACGTCGTCGCCGCGCCGTTCTCGGCGCTTCCGCATCTCGCCGTTCCGCGCACCGAGGGAAATGAAGGCCTCGTCTGCTTCGGCCGGGTCGACGACGTGCCCATCGTCTGCCTCCAGGGACGGGCTCATCTCTACGAAGGGAGCCCTCCTTGGCAGGTGGTCCACGGGGTGCGGCTGATGGCGCGCCTCGGCGTCCGCGCGGTGCTCCTCACGGACGCCTGCGGCGCGCTCGACCATGCGTGGGCGCCCGGCGGGATGATGCTCGTGAGGGATCACCTCGACGTCGCCGCGAGCGCAGCCTCGCACCTCGCGATCGGCCAAGGCCGCGCGATCCGTCCGCCGTCCGCGACGACGGCGCCGTACGACGCGGCCCTCGCGGACGAGCTCGCCGACGCCCTCCACCGCGAGTCGCTGCTCGCCAGTCGCATCGGCCAGCCGTTCCAGGTCGACATGCGGGAGGGTGTCTATGCGAACGTACGCGGTCCGGGCGTGACGGAGGCGGAGGCCCGGATGCTGGTGACGCTCGGCGCGAGCGCCGTGGGTGCGGCGCTCGCTCCCGAGGTCACCGCCCTCGCGCAGATGGGCATCCGGACGGCGGCGCTCGCCTACCTCGCGTGGTCGACGGCGAAGGCCACGTCCTCGTCGACGTCGTCTTCGACGCTCCCCTACTTCGAGCGGCTCCTCCGCGCGTGGGTGCTCCGCGCGCACCGCCTCGATCGCTGATCAGAGGAGGTAGGCGTCGGCAGAGACCGCCTCGAGGGGCTCGATCGTGCGATAGGCGCCGAGATCGCTCAGCGCGCGCACGAACCGAGCGACGAGGCTGCCGTCGGCCGCCGCGACCGCGACGCCCTCGTCGGACGCCTCCTCTTCGGACGCGGAGCGTGCGGGGAAGAGCTTCGGGAGCAACACCTGCACCTCGTAGCCGCGCGGCGGCGCATACGACGGCTCGGGGCAGCCGAGGTCCACGAACCGGGCCTCGAGGCGCGCGACGCGACCATCGTCCTCGTCGAACGCGAACTCGAGCGACCAGAGCCTCTGTTCGCATGCGAGGGACGACACCTCGAGGAAGACGCGCATCACGTCGGCGACGAACCGCGGATGGAGCTCCGCGAGCCTCTCGCAGAGTCGCACGTGGAGCGCTTCGACATCGAAGCGCATCGAGGGCTCGTTCATTCGTCGAGGCGCCAAGTAGCAGAGTGGCGTCTGGCCGACGAGACCCGTCGTGCATGGCGTACGATGGAGACGCCTTCCATGGCGACCTCGAAGACGTTTCGACCCGACGGCGTGGGCTCGCGACAGCGGCTCGCCCACTTCGTCCTCGCCGCGACGAGCCTGGCCTTCTTCGTCGCCACGGGCGCTCCGGCCCTCATCCCGTACCTCCTCGTCGTCATGCTCCTCCACGTGCGGCCGAACCGTGTTCGCGGAAGGAACGTGATGGAGATCCACCTCCGCGGACGGGAGCTCGCCCTCGGTCGCGCGTGGACCACGTTCACGGCGGTAAGCGGGCGCAGGGCGATGGCGCTGGCCGCGCGCAGTCCGTCTGTGTGGCTCGGCGTCGCGTGGCTCTTCGCCCTGTTCGTCCTCGCTCTTCTCGTCGGGGAGCGCGTCGCCGATGCCCCGTTCGCCGTCGGCGTCGTGGCCCGCGCCGTCTTCGCGCTCGCAGCGTCGGGGGCGCTATGGGCCGCGCTCTTCGGGATCGCGCGACGCACGCGGCTCCTCTTCGGGGCGGACGGCGTCCGCGTAGGAGCCACGTACGTTCCGTACGCAACGGTGCGCGGCGTCGAGCGCCGCGGTGAGGCGGTCGTGATCGGGCGAGGCGCTCACCTCCCCTCGATCGTCGTCCGCACCGCAGACATCGAGACCGCGGACCGCCTCGTCGTCGTCCTCACCTCGGAACAGGACCGCGCCGGACGCCGGAGAGCCGAGCCGTCGCCACCGCTCCCTGCTGCGGGCTTCCGCGAGGGAGCGTCGAACGTGGGCTGGCGGGTGCGCCTGCTCGACGCCAGCTCGGAGGAGGAGCGCGACGCGATCCTGGCGCGCGTGCGTCCGGAGGACCTCCGCGAGCTGCTCGACGAGACCGCAGACCCCGCGCTCGAGGAGGCGCTCGCGGAGCGGGTCGAGAAGGCGAGATAGCGCGACGAAGACGACGCTCGTCGCCGGAACCGTGAACGGCGCGGAGCGGAGGATGAAGCGCCTGCGCGCGCTCGTCGGTCCGACCGGATGGCCATCCATGGGCGAGGAGTCCATCGCATCAGTATGTGCCCGAGAGGCGCTCGGGGACTACAGTGCGGCCCCGTGGAGCCGCGGATCAGCTTCGTCACCCTCGCCGTTCGCGACGTCGACCGGACGCGCGCCTTCTACGTCGACGGCCTCGGCTGGAAGCCGGAGCTCGACGTGCCCGGTGAGGTCCTCATGTTCAAGGTGGGGGAGCGGCTCGTGCTCTCGCTCTGGGACCGCAAGGCCTTCGCGGCGGAGATCGGAAGTCCAGCGAGCGAAGGAGTGCCGCCGCTGACCTTGGCGCACAACCTCGCGACGCGCGAGGAGGTCGACGCGGTGCTCGACGACGCCCGCCGCGCCGGCGCCCCTCACGTGTCGCCCGCCCAGGACCGCGACTGGGGCGGCTACAGCGGCTACTTCGCCGATCCGGACGGCTTCCGCTGGGAGATCGCCTGGAACCCAGGACCTGTCGGCGCGCTGGTGCTCTGAGCGTGTCCTCGCGTTCACGCGAAGGCTGATCGCCTCGTCCCGCGGGGCGGGTCGCGGGAGGACGGTCGCATCGCACGTCGTGGGGCGAACCCGCGTGAAGCACGCCGAGCGGCGCGCCCTCGCGCTTCTGGCATGCGTGTTGCGGAGGCGCGCCGACTCAACGCAAAGGAGAGTACATGCGCTCGTCGACGACGTTCTTCTTCACCTGCTTGATTCTCGTCGGGGCCGTCCACTGCGGCGGCACGAACGATTCGGTACCCGCGGCGACGTCGCTTCCTTCGGCTCCCGCCGCGGGCACCGACGACGCGGGGACGAGCGCGGCTCCCGCGACCGACGGCGGCAGCGTCGTCCCGGCGACGCCGGATGCGGCCCCCCCCTCCGGAACGTGCGAGGCGATGGCGAACGCGGAGGCGCCGATCACCGCGATCGACATGGTCGCGTCCGCGGCTCCTCCCCCGACGGGCGGAGCCATCCAGGACGGCACGTACCGCCTCTCGGCGCTCACGCTCTACGTGGGCGCGAGCGGAACGGCCGGCGCGATCCCGATCACGCTGAAGGGCATCGCCCGCGTACAGGGAAGCGTGGTGGACAACGCGCTCGAGGGAACGGACGGCGAAGGCCAGCCGATCTCCGAGCGCACGCGCGAGACGTTCACGACGACGGGCCCGTCGGTGACGTACACGATGACGTGCCCCGCAGTGAAGACCAGGACGGGGACGTACTCGGCATCGAGCACGTCGATGACGCTCTACCTCGTCAACGACACCGGGCAGACCGTCGGCTACACGTACACCCGGTGACTTCCGGCGTGACGCTCACGCCAGGGCGCGCCGGGCCAGCCTCACCGCGCCGTAAGTGGCGACGAGCACCTCGAGCGTCACGGCCACGAGAGCCGTCACGAGGACGTTCAGCGACTCCTTCAGGCCGACCAGGAAGAGCCACTTCTCGGGCGTCGCGTGGATGAAGCCCGCCGATGCCTGGATCCCCACCACGGTGCCGAGGCTCCCCAGGAGGAGCGTCGCGATCCCCACGCCCGCGAGCAGCGCGAGGTCCCCTTTCTGCGGGGATCGCGCGTAGCGGACGGCGAGGGCGATCGCCGCGAGGCCGAAGACGATGACGGGGTAGATGCCGATTCCGCCTTCCACGATGAAGTCGCGCATGTTGCAGGCTCCTTGTCGAACGGGTCGGCGGTCGGACAGCGGCGAGGCGGCGAGGTTCCCGGCGCGTGAGCGCGCGCCGGCGGTCGTCGGGGACGGCGCGCTCGGATACCATCCGGGCGCTCTCCTCATGCCGCGCGCGTCCCCGAGCCCTGCCCCTTTGCGTCACGGCGACGTCGTCGCGAGGCGCTATCACATCGAGGAGACGCTCGGCGCGGGGTCGCTCGCGGTGACCTATCGTGCGCGCGACGAGGTGACGGGCGAGGTCGTCGCGCTGAAGGTCGTGGACGCCGCCGGCGCCGTCCATCTGGAGCGCGAGTTCTTCGCTCTCCGCGGCCTCCGACACCCGCACCTCGCGCGCGTCATCGACTACGTACGACTCGACGCCGGCGGAGCGCTCGCCTCTGCCTACATCGTCGGCGCGACGCTCGACCGCGCCGACCTGTCCGCGGCAGACGCGTTCGCGCACGCGCTGCGAGACGTGGCGAGCGCCCTCGCCTTCCTGCATGCCGTGGGCCTGATCCACGGCGACGTGAAGCCCGAGAACGTCGTCGTCGATCCCTCCGGACGCGCGACGCTCATCGACTTGAGCTGCGCGCGCACCGTCGGCGAGCCCGACGTGGAGGTCGCCGGCACCGTCGCGTGGCTCGCGCCCGAGCGCGGCGCTCGTCCCGTCGCACCCGCTCTCGACGTGTACGCGTTCGGGACGTCGATGGCCGAGCTCCGCCGCACGCGAAGGCTCACCCTCACCCCGGAGGCCCGCGAGCTCCTCGTTCGCTGTAGCCGTTCGGCAGCCGACGAGCGGCCGGCGGACGGCACGGCGGTGGCCGAAGCGCTCGGCGCCGCGGCGGCGCGAACCGCGATCACGAGTCGCGCGCGGAGCGTCTTCGTCGGACGGACGGACGTCGTCGGCGAGCTCGATGCGTGGATCGACGACCTCGTCTGCGGTCGAGAGACGCCTCGCGTCCGCCACCTCGTGGGCCCGCGCGGGTCCGGCAAGAGCAGACTCTTGGTCGAAGCGCGGTGGCGCGCGCAGACGCGCATGCACGTCGTCGAGATCGACACGAGCGCATGCGCTCCGGACGTCGATCCCGTCCTCGGCGCCGTGCGCCGAGCCCTAGGGGACCGCGCGTCGTCGCTCGACGAGGGAGGCGCGCCGAACGTCGTGACCCTCGCCCGCGACGTGGAGGCGCTCGCCGGCGGGCCGCCCGTCCTCTTCGTCGTCGACGACGTCGAACGGGCATCTCCCTCGACCGCGCACCACCTCGACGCGCTCCGACGTGTCGTCGCCGGGGGTGATGCCGCGGCTCTCCTCACGGCGAGCGCGACGGCACGACGAGACGGAGGCGACCTCACGCTCCTGCCGCTCACGAAGGACGACGTCGCGTCGTTCCTCGCCCACGCCGCGCCACACCTCGACGTCGACGTCGTCCACGCCGAGACGCTCGGCCTCCCCGGGCGGCTCGTCGCCACGGTCGAGGGCCGCGGCGAGGGCTCGAGCGAAGCGATCCCGACGGTCCCCGCCTCGCTCCTCCCAGCCCTCGCGCGCGTCGCCGCGTCCCCATGGCCGCTGCCGAGCGGGCTCGTCGGTTCGGCCGACGAGGTCGCCGCCCTCGTCGCGACCGGGTGGCTGGTCGGCGTCGAGCCGCTCCGCCTGGCGCGCGAGGACGACCGCGAGCGCCTCGCCCTCGCTCACCCCGACGCGATCGCGCGCGCGCACGGCGAGCTCCTCGACGTCGCCTCCGAGCGCGCGTGGTCGGCAGCCCGCGTCTTGTGCCACACGGTCGGAGTCGGCGGGTCGAACGCGCTCATCGCGGAGATCGCGGAGCGCGTCGAGGCCGCGCTGGACGATCGCCGCGAGGTGTCGCCGCTCCTCCTCGCCCCGTGGCTGCGTCGGGATCGGCGTACTGCCGCGCTCGTCGCCCGCGTCGCGGTCGCGGTAGGCGACGCGCATTCTGCTCTCACGATCGTGGCGCGAGCCCTGCGCCGCGAACCGACGCCGGCGGGACGGGCCGAGCTTCGCGCCATCGGCGCAGAGGCCTCGACGAGGCTCGGACGACCGATGGCGCCCGCTCGCGTGAGGCGCGCGCTCGAGCAGGCGCCGGAGCGCCGCCGAGGCCCGCTCGCGGCGGCGCTCGCCCTCTCCCTCCTCAAGCGCGGCGCGTACGGTGAGGCGCTCGTCATCGCGCGCGACGTCGTCTCCAGCGCGGCCCGCGTCGCGTCCACGGACGTGGCGCTGGATCTCGCCGCGACGGCGGCGCAGGCATCGAGCTACCTCGGTGACCGCGCCGAAGCCGCGCGCTGGATCGCGCGTGGCGAGGCGCTCGCGGCGGAGCGAGGCGGCCACTGCCCCGTTCGCCTCGTCCATGCGACCGCCATCGTCGCGTACCGCGAGGGGGACGGGCCGCGTGCGCTCGTCGAGCTCGAGCGAGCGGTCCGCGCCGCACGACGGGAGGGGAACGCCGAGCTCTTCGCGAGCGCGTCGATCAGCCTCGGGGCCCTCCTCCACGAGAGCGGGGCGTGGGGCGCGGCGCGACGCGCGTACGAGGACGCGGCGCGGACCGCGCTGGCGCTCGGGATGACGCCGCAGCGTCTCACCGCGAGCTTCGATCTCGCTCGCCTCGAATGCGACATCGGCCGGGCCGCGCGCGCGCGCGCTCACCTCGATCAGGCGGAGGCGTCGGCGCGGCTGACGAGCAACGCGTTCATGCGGGCGGCATGCGCCGCCCTCCGCGCGGAGGTCGCATGGCTCGCCCGTGACGACGAGGGCTACGAGCGCGCGCACGAGGCCGCCCGCGCCGGCTTCCGCGCGCTCGATGCCGGACGCGAGGTGGCGGAGGTCGAGCTCGTGGATGCGCGACGCGCCGCGCGACGCGGAGCGACGGAGGCGGCCCGTCGAGCCCTCGGTCGGGCACGCGACGCCGCCGGCGCGAGCCCCGCGGACGATCTCGTGGCGATCTTCGCCTTCGTCGAAGGTCTCGTCGCCGAGACTCCTGCCGAGCGCGTGCGCGCCCTCGAGCGAGCCGCCGAGAGCGCCGATCGGTCGGGCCTCGGCGCGCTCCGCCCGACGATCCTCGCGGAGGCGGCGACCGCGTACGGGGCGGCTGGGCTCGGAGCTCTCGCCGCCGAAGCGGAGCGGACGGCGCGGATCGCGTGGGAGCGCATCCTCGCCGGGCTCTCGCCCGAGGACCGCGACGCGTTCGATGCCCATCCCGAGAGGAGCGCGCTGCGCGAGCGCGAGCCCGAGCCTCGACCGAAGGGGGTGCGCGCCTCGCTGCGACTCCGGGAGCTCCTCACGATCAACCGTCGCCTCGTGGGCGCGACGACCACGACCGAAGTGCTCGAAGCCGCGCTCGACGCTGCGATCGCGCTCACCGGCGCGGAGCAAGGAACCGTGCTGATCGGCGCGACCGCCGCGCGACTCGAGGTTCATCTCGCGCGCGACGCCGGCGGGCGACCGAGCAGCGCGCGCGACACGCGCTACAGTCGCTCCATCGCGCGTCGCGTGCTCTCGACGGGGGAGCCCCTCGTCTCCGTCGACGTCGAGAGCGACGAGAGCCTGTCCCGGACGCGCTCGGTCCATGCTCTCGGCCTGCGATCCGTGCTCGCGGTGCCGATTCGCTCGGCCTCGGAGGCGATCGGCGTCCTCGGCGTGCACACCCGCTCGGCCGCACGTCGCTTCGACGAGGAGGCGCTCGAGGTGGTCTCCGGCTTCGCCGATCAGGTCGCCGTCGCGCTGGGCCGGGCTCGCCTCGTCGACGAGCTCGCTGCCCAGAAGGCCGCCCTCGAGCGCGCGAACGCGCGCGTGCGTGCGCTCTCGCTCGCGCAGGCGAAGCAGATCGCCGCCCTCGAGGCCCCGCGGAGGAAGCGGGCGAGCGGAGATGCTCATCCCGCGTTCGCCGCGATCGTCGGCTCGAACGTCGCCCTGCGGGGTGTCCTCGACGTCGTGTCGCGCGTCGCGGACGCCGATGTGCCGCTCCTGGTGCGCGGAGAGAGCGGGACGGGCAAGGAGCTCGTCGCGCGCGCTGCGCACGAGCGGAGCGCACGCGCGCGAGCGCCGTTCGTCGCCATCAACTGCGGGGCGCTGCCCGAGACGCTCCTCGAGGCGGAGCTCTTCGGCTACGTCCGCGGCGCGTTCACGGGCGCGACGCGCGACAAGGACGGGCTCTTCACCGCCGCCGCGGGCGGCACCGTCTTCCTCGACGAGATCGGGGAGATGCCCCTGCCGCTCCAGGTGAAGCTCCTCCGCGTCCTCCAGGAGCGCGAGGTGCTCCCTCTCGGCGCGACGCGCCCGAAGAGCGTCGACGCGCGCGTCGTGAGCGCCACGCACAAGGTCCTCGCCGACGAGATCGCGGCCGGGCGGTTCCGCGAGGATCTCTACTACCGGATCGCCGTCGTCGAGGTCGTGATCCCGCCGCTCCGCGAGCGGATGGAGGACGTTCCGGAGATCGTCCAGCGCATCGTGAGCCGTCTCGCGGCCAAGGCCAGGCGACCGCCGCCCGTGCTCACGCCGTTCGCGATGGAGCAGCTCCTCGCGGCGCGCTGGCCCGGGAACGTCCGCGAGCTCGAGAACGCGCTCGCGCGCGCCTTTTACCTGGCGGAAGGGGGCGTGATCGAGTCCTTCGATCTCGCGCCGCGCGTGTCGACCCCGCCGGCGCGCGCCTCCGTCGGCGCTCCGCCGGCGCCGATCGAGGTCCACGCCGTGCCGCGAGGGTACAAGGCGGTGGAGGCGGCGCAGATGCGCTCGGTGCTCGTCGAGACGGGGTGGAACATCTCCGAGGCGGCTCGGAAGCTCGGCGTTCCCCGCGTGACGATGCACCGGCGTATGAAGCGGTACGGGCTCGTGCCGCCGGCGCGCTGAAGCCCGGGCGCCTGGTCAACCCGCCTCGCGCGTGACACGCTCGGAGGAGCGGCACGCGACGTGCTGGCGCCGTTCTCATGCGAACCGATCTCCTCCGTAGACGAACGAGCTGGATCCTGGCGCTCCTCACGGGCGCGTTCGCCGCGGCCTGCGCGCGCGACACGTCCGAGCCCGCTCCGCTCCCGGTGGACGTCGGCGGCGGCGGCGGCAACGACGGGAGCAGCAGCGGGGGCGGGAGCGGCAACGGCGACGGCAACGGCAACGGCAACGGCAACGGCGACGGAATTCGTCCGCAGCCGCAGCCGAACCCGGGGAAGCTCCCCTCGCTCACGCCGGACAGGGTCAGCGTTCGCGCGGGGGTCGGTGACACGATCGAGCTGACGGGCGCGGCCGGCGCGATCGATCCGCCCATGCTCGCGACGAAGGTCGCCCTCGTGAGCCTGCGTCGTCTCGACGGCCTCACGACGGCCCCGGTCGCACCGGACGGGAGCTTTCACGCCGTGCTTCCCGGCCGCACCGGTGACCGCCTGGCGGCGCGGGCCGCGACGGACCTCGACGCGTGGCCTTCCGGGACCGTCGACGTCGGAGCGACGACGCTCGTCACGACGACGGAGTGCCTCGGCGTGGCTCCGTTCCCCCCGGTGACCGGGGGGGGAACCGTCTCCTTCGCGCTCTTCAGCGACTGCTCCACGTCGGAACAGCTCGAGGTCGTCTACGCCTCCGACGCTCTGACGTCCGCGCCCGTGACGATCGGGCCGGGCGGGTCGGCGACGGTCGTCGTCGAGTCCACGAAGCCCGTCACGGGGCTCCAGCCCGCGGTCCTCGTCGACGCGAGCGGCACGCGACGCCTCGGGGCGTTCGTCGCGTTCTGAGCCGACGCGGGCGTGTGCCGGCCCGTGCCGGGAGCGCGTCCTCGGAACACAATTGATACACTTTTGATACATCCTGCCGGGTCGGCGAGCCAAGAAACACGGTCCCTGTCGTCCAGGGCCTCGATCGCCCGCCGCGGCCCGCGCCTTGCGACGAGGGGGAGCGGAGGTCATCCACCGTGAACACCAAGTCCCTCGTCACCTTCCTCTTCGCCCTCGTCCCCGCCGCCGCCGCCTGCTCCGGCGCCACCACGTCGCTTCCCGCCGAGGACGACGACGCCGTCGCCACGTCCGACGCGCTGAAGCGCGTGGCGTCCGAGTGCAAGCCGTCCGCGTGCTCGGACGTCGTCCCCATGATCGGCCGCGTGTGCGACGACGGCGCGTCCGCCAGCTGGAAGTGCTTGAAGACCAAGACCGGCTGCGACCTGAAGCTCGTATGCCCGGCGCCGGGCACGTCGAACGGACCGACCCCGCCTGGCGGAGACGGCGAGCCCGGCTCCGCGCCCCCGGGCGAGCCGGGCGTGAGCGACGGCTCGCCGAGCTCGCCGGGGACGCCCGAGGTCCCGCCGAGCGGGGGCACGACCTGCACCTGCCCGAACGTGCTCCCGTCGATCGCGCGCATCTGCGACGACGGCTCGACGGCGCCGTGGGTCTGCCTCCCGAACGCCAAGAACGTGTGCGCCTGGGTCACCGTCTGCGGCAAGTGAGGGGCAACGCACCTCGGGCGCCCCGCGCGCCCGAGGTGGACGCGCGTCGGAGGGTCTCTCTGCCGCATCCCGCGGTCGGGTGGGCGGGCGCGAATCCTCCGCTAGACTGACCGACTCACGCGCATGAGGTTCTCGCACACGTTGCGGCGCTGGGTCGTCGCGTCCGTCGGACTGCTCCCTCTCGTAGGCGCGCTCGTGAGCATGGCGTGGCTCGTCCTGGCGACGGCGGAGAGCGGGCATCGCTGGTCGACGCTCGCGACCGCGACGACGGGGCTCTTCACCCATCCCGTCGGCCTGATCGTCGTCATCCAGTCGCTCTACACGGCGCTCCTCAGCGTGCTCTGGATGCGCTACCGGCCCTTCGAGACGCCGGAGGGCGCCGAGCTCCCGAAGGTGAGCGTCGTCATCCCCGCCTTCAACGAGGGCCCGATGGTCGAGCGGAGCATCCGCTCGGTCGCGCAGTGCGACTACCCGAAGCATCTGCTCGAGGTGATCGTCGTCGACGACGGCTCGCGGGACGACACGTTCTTCCACATGCAGCGCCTCCGCCGGGAGCACCCGGAGCTCGTGAAGCTCGTTCGGTTCAAGGGCAACCGCGGCAAGCGCGACGCGCTCGTCGCCGGCTTCCGCGCCGCGACGGGGACGATCCTCGTCACGATCGATTCCGACAGCGAGATCGAGCCCCGCACGATCCACGAGATGGTCGCTCCCTTCCTCGCGTCGCCGGACGTGGGCGGCGTCGCCGGGCGGGTCGCCGTGCTCAATCGCGACACGACCGTCAGCCGGATGCTGGAGGTGCAGTACGCGCTCGCCTTCGACTTCGGCCGCGCCGCACAGTCGACCTACCGCTGCGTCGCCTGTTGCCCCGGCGCGCTCTCCTCGTTCCGGCGCGAGGCGGTGCTCCCCTTCCTCGACGAGTGGGCGAGCCAGACCTTCCTTGGTCGCCCCGTGAACCACGGCGAGGACCAGGCCCTGACGAACATCGTGCTCCGCCAAGGCTACGACACGGTCTACCAGCGCACGGCGGTCGTCCACACGCTCGCGCCCGTCACCTACGGGCAGATGTCACGCATGTTCGTGCGCTGGGACCGCAGCTTCATCGTCGAGGGCTTCAGCTTCGCGCGCTTCATGCTGACGAGGTACCGGAAGCGCAATCGCTTCCTGCCCGTGGTCACCTTCTGCGTGTCGAACCTGCGCCTCTTCCTCTTCTTCTACGGGCTCGTCCAGCTGCCGCTCCTCTTCCGCTCGGAGCTCACGGTGATGTTCCACGCGATGCTGGCGTTGCTCGTCGGCACGACGTTCACCGCGCTCTACTATCTGCGGGTCGAGCGGAGCTTCCGCTTCCTCTACGGCGTGCTCTACGCCGTCTACAGCGTGCTCCTCCTCCAGTGGATCCTGCCGTGGGCGCTCGTCACCGTCCGCGACGAGCGCTGGGGGACGCGTTAGCGGAGACATCGACCGCGACGCCGCAGATCTCCTGCCGGACGCGGAGGGTGACCTCGACGACGCCGTCGTCCGCACGAGGCTCGACCACCAGCTCGACCTCCTCTTCCCAGGGGCGACCGATGTCGTGGGGGAGCGGCCAACGCTGGAGCGGCTCGGAGGCGTCCTTCTTCCGGAGGACGGCCTCCGCACGCGCGACGTCGACGTCGAGCCGGTAGTCGCCGACCGCGAGGCGCTGCCCGACGGTCGCCATCTGCGAGACGCGCCCCCCTCCCGACGTGACGCGCCGCCACACGCTCCCCTCTCGCGCGAACGTCTCCGGGAAGAAGCCCTCGTCGGCGCGCGCGAACGAGAACAGGTAGCTCTCGGGGTTCATGCGCGTCTGGGACGCATGGGCGCCGATCGCGCGGAGCTTCGGGTTCGCGGCGCGGTCGTGCGTCCGGCACGAGGCGGGCACGGGGATGCGCTCCCGGGGAGCGTACCCGAGGAGCCTCCCGGAGAGCGCCGGGGTGGGCTCGTCCACGGACAGGCGCGCGCCCGGGCACGGCTCGCGCGGCTCGGGCCCCGTCGGCCAGCAGTCGCCGTTGTGCACGATCGCGCGGTGGACGCGAGGCGCCTCCGCGATCTCGTCGAGCGCGCTGCGGAAGAGCGCGTAGGTCGCCGCGTGATCCGGATGCGTGTCGGACGGATGGGTGACGACGACGTTCTCGGGACGCAGCTCGCCGAGGAGCGTGGCGAGGTCCGAGACGACGGCGTCGTGCGTGTAGACCGCATGCTTCCCGAACCGCGCGCCGTGAACGTCGCGCTTGCCGTGGCCGCGCGCGCCGTAGGTCGTCGTCCCCGTCGTGCAGTGCCCGTCCTCGATCCGCTTCGACGGGAGCGGCTCGCGCCCGAGCCGCGAGAGACCGCCGTCCGGATAGCCGAGGAAGAAGACGCGATCCTCCGGAACCCCGAGCGCCGCGAGCCCGACGACGCTCTCCCCTTCCCGCACGAGCCCGTCGTGCACGCAGTCGAAGTCCCCGTTCGTCATCACGACGACGGCGACGCTCTCCCCCGCCTCGACGGCGCGGGCGAGCACGCCGCTCGCGATGAGCGTCTCATCGTCGAGATGAGGCGCGATCACGACCCATCGCGTGCGAGGCGCCGAGGGCGCCCGCGCCGCGCCGTGGCAGGAGAGGAGCGTGAGAACGAGGAGGCCGAGGCGCGAAGTGCTCGCCGTCGTCATCGTCACGCCTCGGGCGCCACGCGCGGGCGCATGCTCGGCTGGACCGCGAGGACTCGACGGATTGCGCCGTCCGGCAGGGAGTACCCCGCCGGGGCGGTGAGATCGCCGTAGGGCACGACGAGCCCGCTCTCGTGGAGCTGCTGGACGATCACGTGCGCCGCCTCGTCCGCGCGGCGATCGAGCTCGTCCGGAGAGAGGGTCTTCGTGATGCCCGTCCGGGCGAAGTCCTCCGCGATCCGGCGCTTCGCCAGATCGGCGAGCGCCTCGGTGCTCACGGTCTCGGTCCGGGCGAGGCGACGGAGGAGCGCGCCGACGACGGTGTTCGTCCCGGCGATCTCCGTCTCGACCCAGACCCGCGTCGGAGAGCCCTCGCGGGCCTCGCGGTCGACGGCCTCCGTCGCACCCTCGATCCCGATCTCGACCGCGCCGAGGCTCCCCTCGCGCGCGCGATCAGCGTCGTAGAGCTCGAGCACCGACGCGCCGAGCCGGCGGAGGAGGATGGGCACGCCTTGCGACTCCGTCACCATCTTGTCGAGCGCTGCGTCCGTGAAGCGGACGCCCTGGCGGCCGCCGAGGCTCCGCATCATCGTCGACGCGGCGTCGTCGTCGAGGCAAGGGACACACACGCGCTGGAAGCTCCCCATGATCGACTGGTGCGCGAGCGTCCGGAGAGGCGCCCAGAGCAGGGGGTGGAGGGCGCTCGTCAGGAAGACGCCGATGGGCGAGCCTCCGTCGGGCATCGCCGTGTCGCCGACGGCGCTCTTCAGTCGACCGACGACGATCGCGAGGACGTCGAGGGCGTGGCCCAAGCGGTCGGGCCCGCCGGAGAGGGCCTGCTCGATCTCGTCGATCACGACGAGGACCGGCGCCGAGCGGCCGGCGGCCTCGTGGCAAGCGCGCGAGAGATCGCGGAACCACAGCGTCAGCGCCGCGACGTCGACCGTGGCATCCTCGCGCGGCGCAGGCGGCATCGCCGCGTCCGGCCAGAACGCACGCGCAGACTCGACGAGCCGGAGGCACACGAAGCGGAGGATGAGCGAAGCGGCCACCGAGGGATCACGCGGCTCGGCGATCTCGTGGTCGAACCCGGCGAGATCCACGTAGGCCGACGGCCCGGGAAGACGGCGCGCGACCTCGAGCGCGAGCGACGATTTCCCGAAGCGGCGGAGGCCTGTGACCACCATCCAGTGGCCAGCCTCGGCGGCGGCGAGGAGACCGGACACCAGGCGCTCGCGATTGAAGAACTGCGTCGACGTCGCGATCCGACCGCGCAGCTCGAACGGATTGCCACGGAGCGACGACTCCTCGACGAGCTCGAGGACGTCCTTGGCGCTCTTCGACCAGCGGACACGGCCGGCGCCGATCGGGAGGATCTGGACGGCGCGCGAGCCGCCCTTCCCTGCCCACTCGAGCATCGCGCGGACGGCGGAGAGATCGGGCGACGCCGCGTCGTCGTGCTCGAGGATGACGACCGAGACGCCGAGGCGACGCGCGACGAACGCGGCGTGGTTCACGTCGCGCTCGAGGACCCTGGAGGACGACGGCGCGCGGACGACGACCGCCCCCGCTCCCCATCGCTCCCAGGCAGGCTCGGGCGGGAGGGCGATCCGGAGCGTGTCGTAGCGGCTCGGGAGCAAGGTGCGGAGCGACTCGGGGCTCGTCGCGAGCCCGATACCGTCGAAGAAAGCCGTCGTCTCGCGCGCCCACGCGGCGAAGGCGCGCCGCGCCGCGAGGAGGCGGCGGAGCCACGTCGACGCGAGCGCGACGAGGAGGATCCCGAGGACGGCGAGGACGAGCGCGCGCGTGCGGTCTCCCCACGACGCATCGAGCTGCGCCGCGAGCGAGCAGTCGTAGAGCGCCTCCGAGGGGCCCGCCTCGCACACCTTGCAGCGCTCTTCGCCGAGGCCGAGCACGTCGCAGGCGCGCTTGCCGCGGGCGACGTGCTCGAGCCACGGTCCGGCGCCCTGGACGGCATCGAAGCGGACGCGCTCGATCGGCTTCGACGTCGTCGGCTCCACGCGGAACGGCGCCTCGTCCGTCCCCTCGCCGAAGCCCCGCGCCAGGACGGAGAGCTCCGCGAGGTCGCCGGGGAAGGCCGTCGCCGTCCCGCGGCGCTGGTCGCAGTGCGAGCGCAGCCGCCACATCGGCGTCGGCGGCGCCTCCTTCGCGGCGACCATCTCGTCGAGCGAAGGCGGGTGGGCGAAGGAGCCGTCGATCGAGGCCGCCTTGCCCTCCCAGAGGAGCTGCGCGAACTGCGCGCACATCCCGAGCGTGACGTTCACGTCCTCGCGCTTGGCGCCAGCGGAGGCCCACGCCCGCAGCCCGTCGCGGAAGTCACCGCTCGGCACCGCGCAGGTCGGCGGCACGACGAACGTCTGCATCGCGCGGACGGCCCGCGCGCACGACGCCTCGCGCGACGTCTCGGACCAGTGCGACCGGATCGCGTCGACGCGACCGAGCCGCGCCGCGGTCAGGGCCGACGGCGGCGGGAGCATGTCCTTGAGCCACGTCCCGAAGGGTACGTGGTTCGTCGCGTCGTCGAGGTAGCAGGCGAAGAGCTTCGCGTGCGCGGCCTCCGCGATCTCCGCCCAGGGCTCCCCGGCGCCGCCCAGGAGCGCGCTCGGGAAGTCCTCGATCCACGGCATGATGGCCTGCGGCGAGATCGCGCCGCAGTCGGTCGCCCAGATCTCCTGGACCCGGCGACGGAGGACGAGCGAGCTCGTCGTCTCGAGCATGCGCTGGAGCTGGAGGGCGCGGCCGCACTCGCGCGCGTCGGGTCCCGGCGTCGCACATCCCCCCGCGAGCTGGAACGCGCGCACGAGGTGCAGGGCGGCCGTGAGCGGGGGGCCCGCCGGACCGGGCTGCGCGGCTTGCGCGTGCTGCGCTTCGGCGACGACCTCGGGATCGATCGGCAGCGCCGACGCGAACCAGGCGTCGACCGCCGACGCGCCGCCCCTGCGGATCTGCTCCCACGCGCGCGGCGCGACGAGCTCGAGCGCCTCGACGAGCAGGCGCCGGTGGAAGACGCGCCGGCCGCCGTCGCCGCTCATGCGCTGCATGGCGCGGTCGACGAGCGCCGTACCGCCGCGCGGACGCGGGAGCTGATCGGTCTCCCCCGCCTCGTACGCGGCGAGCTGGCCCATCCAGATCGTGGCGTTGGAGAGCCCGATCGCCGAGGCATCGAGCTTCGTCTGGATCGTCTCCCGTTCCTTCTGGCACGCGCTCGAGGCCTCCGAGCTCTGCTGCGCGCGCGTCGCCGTCGACTCGAGCTCCTGCTTGCACGCGCTCGCCTCCTGCTCGGCGTTCTTCGACGAACGCGTGCACTCGTCGAGCTGCGTCTGCACCGCGGTGCATGCCGCGGGCTCGGGCTCCGGCTCGGCCTGGGCGCGCGCGACCGACGGCCAGGCGGCCACGGCGAGCGCGAGGAGCGTGCTCAACGACGGAGAAGGAATACGCACGACGAGGTCTCGGTGAGGGATTTGACGAGCGGGGCGTCTCTGTGAGCGGAGGAGACGTCGACCTGGAGGCATTTCGGTGGGATGCGAGGCTTGCACTGGTGGATCTCTTCGAACCGCGGGTCGCCCCGGGCAGCCGCGGCGAGCGCGGAGCGATCGTCGACCATGAGGAGCCGGACCTTCGGATCGGCCAGGATGCGCGCCGCGCCCTCCTCCGAGGCGTCACCCATCCAGCGCGCCTCGGTCGCGAGGTCGGGCCTCCACGCGAGGTACGGGAGCTCGAGAGAGCCGTCGAACACCGTGACCTCGCCTGGCGCGAGGCGGTCGAGGGCGTCGTAGAAGGGGGACGGCGGACCGTCGGCGCCGACGGCGCGGAGGCGCTCGGGCTCCGTCATCTTCGTGTAGTCGCCGAGAGGAGGGCCGTCGCCGACGAGCCCCGCGCGGGCGCGGAGGATCCCGACGGTCGCCGCGACGGAGAGGACGCCGAGGAGCGCTCGGCGAGGGGTCGCCTCGAGCCGCGCGAGGCCAGAAGACGCCACCGCGAGGACGAGGCCCGGGAACGCGAGGATGTACCGCGGCACCACAGGATCGGGTGACGCGAGCGCCGCGACGGCGAGCACCGCGAGCGGGACGGAGCGTCGCTTCCAGGCGACGAGGACGGCGCACGGCAGCGCGACGAGGAAGACGAGCCCGAGCCCGCCGTAGCGCATGTCGAAGACGGGCGGGGCGTCGAACGACGTCCACGAGCGGAGCAGTCGCACGGGGAGAGGACCGTGCACGCGCGGCGCGGCGCATCCGGAGTCGAGGAGGACCTGCATCGGGAGGAGGCCGTTCAGCTCGAGCGGCCCGAGCTTCACCTGGACGGGCCAGATCGGGTTGCCGTGCCGCGCGAGGTTCGTGAGGTACGACTCGGTCCCGAGGAGGACGACGGCGACCGCGCCGACGACGAGGGACGTCCGCCTCCCCGCGCGGGCCGCGCGCACGAGCACGAGGCCGCCGACGAGGCACGTCGCGATCGGCGCGTTGGGCTTCGATCCGAGGAAGAGGCCGAGCGCCACGCCCGCGCTCGCGACGTTCTCGACGGTCGGGGGGGCGAGCGCGAAGGCGGCGGCCGCGAGGAGGAGCGACGCACTCCCGACGTCGATGTAGTTCGTCGGGAGTTGCAGGAACGTGGCCGGGAGCGTGAGCCAGGCGAGCCCTGCGAAGAGCGCGTGATCGTGGCGCGCGCCGAGATCGCGCGCGACGACGGCGATAGCCCCTGCGCCGAGGAGACCGAGCGGGAGCTGCGCGGCGTCGACGAGACGATCGTCGGGCAGCATCGCGCGCCATGCGATGAAGTAGTCCTCGATCGCGTGCGGGTAGGTCGAGATATACGGCAGATCCGGCGGCACGCCGGCGAGCGAGCCGCCCTGCAGCGCGAAGTCGACGTACGGAAGGTGGTAACCGAGCGCGTCCCACTGCCAGACCGGGAGGAGCCACGCCGCTCTGCCGGTGATCGCGAGCGCGAGGGCCGCGACGGCGACCATCGGCGCGTTCTCGCGCGACACGAGCTTCGCCCAGCCCGCTCGGCACGAACGGTCGCGCCGGTACGCGGAGACGAGGGCGGCGCCGAGGACGAGGAGCGCGAACAGCGGCCACCGGGCGAGGTGCCCGACGTGTCCGAGCACGCGGACCGCCACGACGACCGCCGCCAGGAAGAGGACCGCGCCGCGGAGCGCGCCATGCCGACCGAACGGCGCACGACCGCTCACGGCTCCGAGGCGCACGATCGCGAGGACCGAAAGCGCGACCGCGAACGGCAAGACCCCCCATCGAGACGATGCGTCGAGGCTCGTCACCGCCGACGAGATCCCTCCTCGAAAGGCGTTGCCATAACGCGTCATTCTAGGCGACTCGCATGGGGCGGAAAGGCCTCCGCGCGGCTGCGGCCGAGCCCCGCAGATGGAAGCGCCGTGATGCCGCGGGAGGACGTGTTAGGGTTCAACGTTGCGCTCCGAGCGGACTCGCGTCGGCGGTGCACGTGAGGGCTCCATGCGGCAGTTTCGGTTCGGTCTCGTCTCGGCCGTCCTCGTCAGCGGCACCGTCCTCGTCTCCGCCTGCTCGTCCGACGCCGCGCCGGGCGACGAGAGCGCAGGCGACCCGACGTGCGAGGGACCGGGCTGCGCGACGACCTGCACCCCGCCCGAGCCCGCGTGCACCCCGGGCTCGAGCGGCGCGCCCGGGGTGAAGTGCGGACGCGGACAGCCTGCGCTCTGCGCGGACGGCGTCGCGTGCGGCGACGACGGCGACTGCGCGAGCGACTACTGCGATGGCGCGTGCAGCGCGCCCGCGCCCGGCGCGAACGCGGACGGACGGAGGAACGCGGGCGAGTCCGACGTCGACTGCGGCGGCCCGAACGCGCCGGACTGCGAGGCGGGCAAGACCTGCGTCTCGGCCGACGACTGCACGTCCTCGTGCACGAACGGCGTCTGCGACGCCCCGGGCAGCGCCGACAAGAAGAAGAACAACGACGAGACCGACGTCGACTGCGGCGGCCCGAACGCGCCGAAGTGCGTCGTCGGCAAGGTCTGCACCGTCAGCGCCGACTGCGGCCTCGGCTGGTGCAAGGACGGCGCGTGCGCGGTCCCCTCCGTGTCGGACGCCGTCCAGAACGGCACCGAGACCGACGTGGACTGCGGCGGCGCCGCCCAGACGGAGGGCGCCGTCTCGATCGCGGCCGCCCCGCGGTGCGCGCTCGCGCAGGGCTGCGCCGTGGACGGCGACTGCACGAGCAGCATCTGCAGCGCGGGCGGCCGATGCGTCGAGGCGCCGAGCTGTCGGCCCGTGCTCGGCGGCTACACCTGCGGTGCCGGCGAGGTGGGCTCCGCTCTCGCGACCCACGAGAGCTGCTGCAAGAGCCTCCCCGTGCCCGGCCTCACGATGGTGCAGAACGGGGCGACGAAGCAGGTCTACCTCGACAAGTACGAGATCACGGCGGGCCGCATCCGCGCGTGGATCACCGCGATCAAGGCGCAGTACGGCGGCGTGCCGAACATCAAGGCCTGGATCACCGCGCGCGTCGCGACCGATCCGATCCTCGCCGCGCAGTTCCCGGGAACCTGGAAGGACTACCTCCCCGCGCAGGCGTCAGGACAGCTCGCTTCGTTCCCGGTCGCGGCCGCGCTTCAGCCGAAGTACGGCGGCCAGACGACGGTGAACCTCGACCTCGGGCTCGACTCGCAGCTCGGGCCGACGTCCTATTACCGTGACGTGCAGGTGGCCGGCACCGACGGCTGCTTCATGGGCGCCGGCGCGTACGGCCACCGGACGTACTGGTACGAGAAGGCGCTCTCCGACTCGTTCCAGGAGGTCTTCCGCGACACGAAGGACGTGCTCGACGTGAAGTCCATGAACTGCATCACCCCGATCATGTTCCAGGCGTTCTGCGCCTGGGACGGCGGGTACATGCAGAGCCAGGCGGCGATCTCGACGGCGTACGGACCTTCGGAATGGCCCTGGGGCGCGACGCCGACGCCGAAGGACGACGTCGCGAAGATGGCGAACTACAACGCGGGCGTCGGCAACTTCGGCAACACCGTGCAGCCCCGGTACCTCTTCCCGGTGGTCAACTACGGGACCTTCGCGAACGACTTCACGCCGATCATCGCGTCGCCGGGCCGCTTCCCGAAGGATGTCGCGAGCCAGACGCGTCCGAACGGCGAGACCTGGATGGATCTCGGCGGGAACATGATCGAGTGGTCCCAGGTCAGCGGGACGATCCGCGGCTGGACGGGCTCCTCGTTCGAAGGCCACTTCTACCCGCGCGCCTGGACCGGGAACGTCTACTTCCTCGACAAGTACGGCAAGGGCGGCACCCGCTGCATGCGCCTCCGCTGAGGCCGGGCTCGGCGACGTCTCAGCGCCGAGCGCCCGCGTCCTTCCTGGGGATCCCGCCGCGCGGCTCCTTCGCGTCGAGCGCCTTGCTCGCCTCGCGGTAGCGCTGGCGCATGTCCTCCGCGACGTCGCGACGCTTCCAGAAGAGGTCTTCGCTCTCCTTCGGATCGGCCTCCAGATCGAAGAGCGAGAAGCGCACGTCGCTGCCGCGGGCGACGAGCTTCCACGTGCCGTGCACGAGACCGCGGCGGCGCTCGTTGTAGTCGTCCTCCGGGAGATCCAGGAGCACGTCGCGAGGCTCGGCGGGCGCGCCGTAGAGCTCGGACACGAGGCTCTTCCCGCGACGCCCCTCCACCTTCGCGCCGAGGAGCTCCGCGAACGTCGGCACGAGATCGAGGTGTGCGCGCGGGGTGTCGATCGTCCGCGGCGCGGCGCCAGGGACGACGAAGAACATCGGGACGTGGACGAGCTCCTCCCAGAGCTCGTGCGCGTGTCTCGTCATGTCGTGCTCGCCGAACGCCTCGCCGTGGTCGGCGGTGACGACGATCGCCGTACGCGTGGCCCACGGCTGCGACTCGATGAAATCGAGCAGCTTGCCGACCCAGGTGTCCGTGAAGAGGACCTCGCCGTCGTAGAGGTCGCGTGCGCGCGTCCCGAACGTGGGCTGCCCGGGGTGCGGCTTGTACTCGTCGTGCGGGTCCATGTAATGAAACCACGCGAAGAACGGCCGCGACGACGCCTCCGTCGTACGCGCGACGTCGGTGAGCATCTCCATCGCGAGAGGCGTGAGCTTGTCGCTCGTGACGTACGGGTCGGTCTGGTAGTCGAACGGGATGTTCGGGACGAGCCGCCACGTGCCGAAGCCGTGCTCGAAGCCGGACTGGCCCTTGCCGAAGTACGCGTGCGCGTGACCGCCGACGCATGGGATCCCCTCCGCCCCGAGCGTCGTGCAGAGGAAGTCCTTCGGGTCGAGGTACTTCGTGAAGAACGAGCCTGTCCGCGCGAGCTCGGACGGGAGGCGTCCGGTCAAGAGCCCGGCGACGCTCTTCGACGTGAACGACGACGTCGCGTACGCGCGCGTGTACGCCACCGACCGGGCGTGGAGCTCCGTCAACCGCGGGGCAATAGGACGCGGATACCCCGCCCACGGCATGTCGGCGCGCAGGCTGTCGATCGTGAGGAGGACGACGTTCATCGGCCGCGCGGGCGCCGAGCCCGCGTCGGCCTCCGGCGCGAGCTCGGCGCTCGTCGAGGACGCGTCGGCGGCCCCCACCCCGTCGGGCGGCGGCGGGCGCTTCGAGCACGACGCGAGCAGCACCACGAGGGCGAGCGATGACGAACGACCGAGCCTCTTCACGCGTGCATTCCGTAGCACATCGACGCGACCTTTCCGGCGACGTGTCGGCCCCGACCCCCCGCGAATCCGCCGCCGAGCTTGCGTGATGTCGCGTTCACGCTAAAGAGGGGCAGGAAATCCGGAGAAGAACCACGTGGCCGCGAAACACGACGCCAAGAAAGCCCGCGCGAACATGTGGGTGACGCACCAGAACCTCGCGCGCTCCAAGGGCGGGCGCCCCGGCTTCTCCTTCCAGGAGAAGGCCCCTCGCAAGGCGCGCCCCGCCGCGCCAGAGGTGCCGGCGGCGGTCGTGACGGACGGCGAGGCGGCGACCGAGAAGGCGCCCGCGGACGACACGCTCTCTCGCTGAGCGTCGCGCGGCCCCGAGACCGTTCACGTGCCGGCGGTCGACCTCCGCTGCAACGCTTCGATCCCGCCGCTCTCCGTCCACTTCTTCAGCATGGCTGGGATCGCACTCTCGATGAGCTGCGCGCAGCCGGCCTCGAACGTCGTGTACGAGTCGTTGCTCTCGGCCGTGCCCGCGAACGAGTACGCATAGTCCTTGTCTTCGCCCCGGCGAAGCGCGAAGCCCCACGTCATCTGGATGATCTCGTGCGTCATGGGTCCACGGACGAGAGGGTGGACTCGGATGTCGTCCACCTTCACGTCGGCGACCACCGCCGAGCCGGGGGGGATGATCTGTCCCGGCGTCACGACCTCGACGCGCACGAAGTAGCTCTCCATCGCCGCCTTGAGATCCCGACGGATGAACTCGTGGACGTCGAAGAGCTTGAACCGCTCGCACCCGGCCCCGTCGACCTGGCAGGCCGCGGTCTCGAGCGGCCAGACGTCTCTCACGCGCGCCGGGTCCACGACGAGATAGAGGGTGCGGTCGATCTTGCGCGCGACGAGGAGGCTCGCCGGCTTCGCCCTCGCGTTCTTCAGGCTGTAGCCGCCGACCGTTCCGTATGCGCTCCGCGCGTAGTTGCCGCCGCCGCAGGCGGAGGCGAGCGCAGACAGGGCGAGGACGAGCGCGAGGGCGTGATGGCGACGATCTCTCATGGTGCTCCCGAGAGCCCCGAGCGCACCCGCGGTCGCAGGATTTCTTCGGCGCGCACGCGCCGGCCCGAGCCGCTGCGCGGCGTCCGGGCTCAGCGTGTCCAGTCTCGGCGTCGGAGGAGCCGCGCGGCACGGCGGTTCCACATCGGCCCGACCACGAGCCCGACGTGGAGGAGGAACGCGAACGGGAGGGCCGCGAGCGCGACCCACACACCATCGTCGGCGCGTGCCGCAGGAATCGTGGCGCGGAGACCGAGACAGAGCATCAGGGACAGCGGGAGCCCGTAGAGAACGGCCATCGCGGCCAGGCGTCGCCGCGTGAGCCGCGCCTCCTTGGCCGGACGGAGCCAGAGGAACGGCCACCACGTCCAGTCCCGATCGCTCAGGTCGTTGACCACGGATTCGAGCTGATCGAGGACGGCAGAGACGGGAGACATCGACCTCGAGGAGAGCAGACCCTCGCGCCCGCTCGAAGCGAAACCGCGCATGAGCTGCGCCCTCGGCGCGCATGGTGTAGAGCCACGTGCATGCTGGTGAGCGCAGCCGTCGTCGTGAGCCTCGTGGAGGCGCTGGCCCTCCAGGGGGTCGACGTCGACGAGCTCCTCCGTGAGGCCGGGCTGTCCCGCGAGGCCACGAGCCGGCGTCATTCGCGCGTGTCGTGGACGAGCTTCGTCCGGCTCTGCAACGGCGTGTCTCGACGCGTCGACCATCGCGTCGACCGGCTCCGCGCGGTCGGGGCCCTGATGACGGACGTGTCGCCCCCGGCGCCGCTGCCCATGTTCGCGCGCTACGTCACGTCGTCCGCGACGCTCTACGAGCTCGTCGCCCGCTGGGTGGCGCCGGCCAATTTTCCGCACCTCCGCCTCTACTCCAACCGATGGGGGAGCGACCGGTTCTCCGTCCACGGCGCGATCCCGCTCCAGTACGAGGCCTGCGAGGCCTTCCTCCAGCTGTCGATCGGCTCGCTCATCGCGCTGCCGAAGATGCTCGGCAACGGCCCGGCGACGCCGCTCGACGTGCAGGTCTCGGACAGGACCTTCCACGCCGACCTGCGCCTACCGGACACCGGGCCCTCCCTTCGTCGATCACTCCAGACCCTCTTCCGGCGCGAAGAGAAGGCGGCGCTCCTCGACGCGCAGCGTCTCGCGCTGATGGACGGGCTCGAGGCGTCTGGTCGCTCGCACGCCGAGCTCCGCGCGCTGCTCGAGCGCCTCCCGGACATGGTCGTCGTCCACGTCGACGGGCGCATCGTCTTCGCGAATCGCGCGTTCGTCCGCACGATGATGTGGGCGCGCGCGGAGGATGTCGTCGGCCGCACGCTCTTCGACGTGGTCGACCCTAGGTCGCGGCGGATGCTCGAGGAGCGTCTCGCGTTGCCCCCGGACGCGGAGGCGATGCCAGAGCTCGCCGAGGTCTGGCTCGTCCGGCGAGACGGCGAGCCCGTCCACGTCGAGATCACGCCGACGCAGGCGGTCGTCTTCGAGGGGGAGCCCGCGCGGCTCGTCGTCGGGCGGGACATCGGCGAGCGGGAGCGACTGAAGCAGCGGCTCGCCGACGCCGACCGCCTGGCATCCCTCGGCATGCTCGCCGCGGGCGTGGCGCACGAGGTGAACAACCCCCTCGCGTACCTCCTCAACAACATCGAGATCGCGAAGCGACATCTCGCGCGGCTCGGCGACGAGGGGAAGCCCGCAGCCGACGCGCTCCAGGTCGCGCTCGAGGGTGTCGACCGGATCCGCTTCGTCGTCCGTGAGCTCCTCCAGCTCGCGCGCGCCGAGCAGCCCGAGGGCATGTCGACGGACCTCGGGGCCCTCGTGCAATCGACCGTGTCGCTCGCGCGCGCGGAGATCGAGCGGACGGCGCGGGTAGCGGTCGAGGTCGAGGAGTCGCGCCCCGTCGGCGGGAGCGTGCCGCGCATCGCGCAGATCATCCTGAACCTCGTCATCAACGCGACGGACGCGATGCGCGAGACGGCGTACGAGCAAAACGAGCTCGTCGTCCGCGTGCGACCCGCCGAGCACGACCGCGTCCTCCTCGAGGTGAGCGATACGGGCGTGGGCGTCGGCGCGCCGCACGCCGACCGCATCTTCGATCCGTTCTTCACGACGAAGCCGGGGAGCACGGGCACGGGGCTCGGGCTCACCATCACCCAGCGGCTCGTGGCGGACCTCCGCGGGGAGATCTCCTTCACGTCCGCTCCCGGACGAGGCACGACGTTCCGGGTGCTCTTCCCGGTAGCGCATCCCGAGTGACGCGTCAGCGGCGGCCCCAGGAGCCCAGGATCGCGCCGATCGCCTTCGCGAAGTCGGTCTCGTCGGTCTTCGGGATGGCGACGATGGTGTCACGACCGAGGAGCTTGCCTGCGCCGTCGTCCGTGACCACGCCGACGAGGCCTCCGCGGGCATCGAAGAGCGGCGCGCCGCGGTCGCCGGCGTCGCACGTCGCGCTCGAGCCGAAGAGGCTGCCCCAGGTCACCTTCGTCGTGCGGAGCACGCCGTCGTCCCACGTCTTCGTGCTGCACCCGTAGCCGAAGATGGACGTCGCTTCGCCCCTCGCCGGGAGAGCGGTGGCGAGCGTCGCGGGGCGAGCGCCGGGGACGGGCGCGGTCAAGCGGACGAGGACGAGCGTCTTCTCGAGCAGCGGGTCGTTGGCCGTCTGCCCGACGACCTCGAACCCGGCGACGTTGGGCACGATGGGCTTCTCGAGATCGAGGTTCGACCCGAGGAGGAACAAGCCGCGAGGCTGGGCGGTCGTCGAGCCGAAGAGCCACTGCGAGAAGGCGAGGCACTTGCCGGCGGTGAGGACGACGTCCGGCGCGACGAGCGTCGCCGTGCAGTAGTTCGACTGCTTCGCGCCGTCCTCCCGCTGACGCTCGTAGACGAGCTGACCGACGGTCGACGAGCGCTCGTCGATCGGCGTGCCGTTCGCGATGGCGCTTCCGCCGGTCGCGGCGTCGTCGCCTCCGGCGTCCGCCTCGGCCGCGCACGCGACGAGAGCGAGGGAGGCGAGCGCGAGGGGGAGGGAGCGGGCACGACGCATGAGGACCCTGGTACGCACCGTGTGTGCCAGGGTGCTACCCGGGCACATGTGCGAATTCTAGGGCCTCTCCCCCGGCACAGCCGGCCTGCCTGAGGCACGCTCGATCCGGATCATCCGCACGGCGGCGAGGGCTCACGTTCGGCCGACCGCACCGTCCCCGAGGGGCGGATCAGCGCACGACGTCGACGACGACGTTGTCGAAGTGGATCGTCCAGGGCGTCGCTCGCCCGTCGAGCAGGGGAGCGCCGATCTCGAGACGTACCGGCCCGATCAGATCGCCGGGGAGCGGTAGCTCGAGGGGGCTCTGCTCGCGGCCGAGGCGAACGGTGACCCTCTTGGCATCACGATCGAGGTCGAGCTCGAGTCGCTGCCACTCTCCCGGCTTCACGAACGGCCCCACTGCCGTCGCCAACATCGGGACCGGTAGGTCGTCGACGACGGTCACCTGATGGACCCGCGTGCCCGCGTCGCGGACGAGCGCGACACCGACCGCCTCGCCTTGGACGCCGAAGGCGACGCGGACGGGGACGATGTGCCCGGGGTCCGTCGATGCGACGGTGACGCGGAGGTCGAGCGACACGCGGAGCGACGCTGGGAAGGCGATCGGCTCCGGGATGTTGAAGACGAGGCTCGTCACCTGTTTGGGCCCGCTGGTCGCGAAGCTCTTTGTCCTGAGGACGAGAGAGCGGGGCGGCGAGAGCGCGGCCCCCTCGTCGAGCGCGAGCCCGCCTCCATCGAGGGCCGACCATCGTGCGCTCACGTCGACGCGCTCGTCGTCGTCGAAGTCGTCGCAGAAGACGCCTCCCGCGTCGGCACAGAAACGGACCGCAGCGTTGCCTGCGTCGAGGGCGCCCGCGGCCTGGCCGTCCGGAGCGGGCGTCGGCGTCGGCGTCGGCTCGGTCGCCGGCTCGGGCGTGCCCTCGAAGGCGGCGCAGCGCACGAGCAGCGAGAGCGAGAGCCCTGCGATGACTGCCGCGACCTTGCCTCTCATCGCTGCCAGAATACCACGCGATCCTCATGGTCGCGGCCGCTGATGAGACCGCGCGCGCGCCTCATGCGAGCGCGCGCGCGCGCGTGAGGCGCGCGGCAGAAACGGGCGTCTCGACGTGCACGGCCGCGGCACCGACCTTGCCCAGGAACGGTCACCATGACGCCCCTCCCGCTCTTTCCTCGCCTCCCCTCCTTCACCACGCTCCTCGCCGTCGGCACGCTCGCCGCGCTCTCCGGCTGTGCGGCGACGACCGACGAGGTCGTCGCGCCGGACGTCCCCACCGAGTCCGTCGCCTCGACCGAGGCGGCGCTGAAGAAGGGCGGCGTCGGGGGCATCGGCGGCGGGAGCTGCGTCGACCGCTGGCAGAGCTGCTACATCAACTGCGGCGTGCGCCACCCCGAGGGCGACATGCGCGACGGGTGCGAGGACTCCTGCGACGCCGCCTACCGCCTGTGCAACGCGTTCGGGGGCGGCGGGGGCGGCGGCGTCATCATGCGCTGAAGCCGCGGCGTCACCGCGCGATCATGCCCGAGCAGAGCGCAGAAGCCGCGTGACGCGCGCACGCTCTCGGGCGACAGTGGCCGAGCATGAAGCGCCTCTTCGCCCTCCTCCTCTGCGCGCTCGTCCTCGCCGTCGCGTGCGGTGACTCGGGCGGTGACGACGGCTCGAGCGGGGGTCCCGGCGGCCCTGGGGGCCCCGGCGGTACGACGCCGGACGGCGGGCTCCTCCCGAACGGCGCGCTGCCGGGCCTCGACGGGCGCCCCGCGAATCCGACGTGCAAGGCGCCGGAGCGCCCGCAGCTCACGACGGGCGGGGAGATCGGCTTCGTCCCGGCGTTCCCGAACATGGACTTCGACGGGCTCGCGATCGGCGTCATCCGCTCGCGGCTCGGCGCGTCGGGCCCGCTCCGCTGGTTCGTGGTCGAGCGCGCAGGGAACATCTGGACCTTCGTGAGCGATGCGGCCTCGAAGGACGGTCTCGCGGCGGACGGGGTCACGGCGGTCGAGAAGGCGGAGCTCTTCTTCGATCTGCCCGTGACCCCGTACGGGCTCGGCGGTGAGGGCGGCCTCCTCGGCGTCGCGTTCGATCCGGATTTCGGCACGAGGGACGACGCACGGTCGATCTACGTCCACTACACGACCTACCCGCAGAACAACGTCTGGCGTTTCCGCATCGGCGGCGCGCCGGGCGGCTTCACGGTCGCCTCCTCCGAGCGCATCTTCACGACGGGCTCGGGCGGCGGCAACCACTGGGGCGGCGACCTGAAGTTCGGCCCCGACGGCTACCTCTACGTGTCGCTGGGCGACGGCGGGAACGGCTACACCGCGTCCGACGTGCAGAAGCTCTCGTGGCTGCGCGGCAAGATCCTCCGGATCGATCCGCGAAGCGTCGCGACCGGCTACGCGATCCCCGCCGACAACCCGTTCGGCGGCGGGAGCTCGTGCGACAACCTCGCGCAGGGGACCCTCGCGTCGCGCACGGCGCCGTGCCCAGAGGTGTTCGCGCTCGGGTTCAGGAACCCGTGGCGCATGAGCTTCGACCGCGACACGGGCCGCCTCTGGGTCGGCGACGTCGGGACGCAGAAGGAGGAGGTGAACCTCGTCCTGTCCGGCAAGAACTACGGGTGGACCGCATGCGACGGCGTGATCGGCGCCGCGTGTCCGCCGGCGAACACGGCCTCGACCTTCATCGCGCCCGTCGCGCAGTACCGCGAGCCCATGATGGCCTCCGCCTCGGTGACGGGCGGCTACGTGTACCGCGGGACGGCGCTCGGCACGTCGCTCCAGGGCGCGTTCATCTTCTCCGACGTCTACTCGGGGGAGCTCTTCGTGATCGACACGCCGTACGGGAACGTCGCGGCCTCGCCCGCGCCGTTCGCGGTGACGAAGACGTACGAGCATCCGTCCGCTCCGGACTACCCGACGTTCCCGAAGTTCCGCCGCATCCCCGGCGCCGCGCTCCCGTATCTCGTCTCCTTCGCGGAGGACGAGGACGGGGAGCTCCTCGCGATCGCGTTCGGCGACGGCAAGGGGCAGGGCGTGTTCCGCCTGTCGCCCCCCGGCGCGCCCGTCGTCGACACGATCCCCGAGACGCTCTCGAAGACGGGCTGCGTGGACCCGGCCGATCCGAAGAAGCCGGCGCCTGGCGTCATCCCCTACGACCTCAACGCGCCCTTCTGGTCCGACGGCGCGGAGAAGTCCCGCTTCCTCGCGATCCCCGACGGGACGACGATCACGATCGGTCCGGACGGCGACTGGGAGCTGCCGATCGGCTCGGTGACGATGAAGCACTTCCGCATCGGCGGGAAGCTCGTCGAGACGCGCCTCTTCGTCCGCCACGCCGACGGCGGGTGGGCGGGCTACACCTACGCCTGGAACGAGGCGGAGACGGACGCGGTGCGAGCGAGCCCGGCTGGCGAGTCCCGCGCCGCCGCGGGCCAGACGTGGCAGTACCCCTCCCGCGCGCGGTGCATGACGTGCCACACCCCCGAGGCAGGGGGCACGCTCGGTCTGGAGACGAGGCAGCTCAATCGGACCATCCTCTACCCGTCGACGAACCGGGAGGCGAACCAGGTCGACTCGCTGGCGCACGTCGGCATGTTCGGCGCGAAGCCGGCGGCGGCCGCGACGCTCCCCGCCTTCGTCGCGCCCTTCGGGACCGCCCCCCTCGAGGAGCGCGCTCGCACCTATTTGCATGCAAACTGCATGAGCTGCCACCGCGGGGACAAGCGGCCCTCGCTCCAGTTCGAGCGGTCGCTCGCGGACACCAAGCTCTGCGAGGCCCCCGCGCAGATCGTCGCGGGCGATCCGGCGGCGTCCCCCCTCGTCAAGCTGATGCGGAGCACGGAGCCGAGCGTCCGCATGCCCAAGAACGCGGGCATGATCGTGGACGAGGCCGGCGTGAAGCTGATCGAGGAGTGGATCGGGTCTCTCGCGACGTGCCCCTGACGCGCGCTCAGGGCGCGCCCGCGAGGACCTCCAGCGTCCACGTCGCGTCCGGCGCGCAGGCGCCGCGGTGCGTGATCTCGAGGAGCACGTTCCGTGAGTCATCGAAGCCGATGAGTGGTGTCTCCTCGGCGTCGAGGATCAGCTCCTTCGGATCGCGCGCGGAGAGCGGGCTCGGAAGCGTGTCGCACGTGAGCGGCCGCTCGGCGATCTCGGGGGCGGCCTCGACCCTCGAGCGTCGAGGTCCGACGTAGGCGCGAAGCGCGAAATCGTCGTCGGCCGAGACGAGCTTCGCGCGGAGTCGCAGCGTCTGGCCGATGACGCCGCCCATCTTCTCCTCGACGCCGACCTTGACCCAGCCTGCGCACTTCCCGCTCGTCGACCGGAACTGGAGGCTCGGGGTGTCGGCCGCGAGCGTGCCGAGGTCCTTCGCCTGATCGCACGTCGCGGCGGTCGCGGCGGTGGTGGTGGAGAAAGCGTCCTGTCCCGTCGTCTCCTCCGCGCCGGGATCCGCGGCGCAGGCGAACAGGAGGGGAAGAAGGCCGATCGGGGCGACTCGGAAAGCGGGACGCATCATTCTGCACGACGGAAACAAGTTGCGTGCCACGCCACCACCCCTGCCGAACCTTTGATTTGTTTGGGATCCGCCTCGCGAAACCCGGCGCTTCCAGCGGCGCGGGGGGGCGGCCGGATCCAGCGGATGAACCGCGGACCACATCATCCCTGGCGCGGCTCGTCGCCATGCCCGCTCGAAGACGGCGTGCCCCTGACACGCCCTAGGGCAACGAGACGCCGAGGACGAAGAAGACGAACGCTCCGACGACGAAGTGCGAGAGCGCGGGGCCGACGAGGTGGCGCCGCCGCATGAAGAGCCATCCCCAGAAGAGCCCCGGCAGAAACGCGCACGCGGCGAACACGAACGAGATGTGGAGGTGGTTCACGGCGAACATGAGCGCGCAGACGACCAGCGTCTCGCGGCGCTTGTTCGGTCCGACGAGGAACTCCTCCAGGCTCGCCTGGAGGGCCGAGCGCACGATGAGCTCCTGGACCGCCGACGACACGAAGTAGATCGCGAGGAGCTTCAGGATCTGCGGCTGGCGCAGGTGCTCGAGCCAGTCCGTCCGCTCGAAGAGAGGGAGATCGCGCCACGGCGCGTGGACCCTCATCGCGATCCACTTGAGCGCCACGAGCGCGGCGAGGAGCGGCGGCGTGAGGACGATCGCCTCGACGAGCGACCCGATCGCGTTCCGGAACCCGAGCCCGAACATCGAGAGGGGCGAGTGCGTGCTGCGGATGAAGCGCCAAGCCCCGAGCCCGAACGCCGCGATGAGCGGCAGGCTCAGGTAGGAGGTGCTCGTCGCCGCGAGGTCGAGCCCGGGTAGCGCGGCGAGGAGCAGCGCGTACCCGCAGAGGAGCATGATGACCTTCACGACCAGCATCCCCATCGTCATCCGACGATGCGCGGCGTCGAGCTCGTCCTCGCTCGAAGCGCGGAGACGCTCGGCGAGACGCTCGCCGAGGCCGTAGGCGAGGAGCGGAACGTCCTCGACGGCCTCGTACGGGAGCGCGAGCACGGTCGACTCCTCGAGGGCGCGCACCGTCGCGGAGCGCGGCCTCCGATCGAAGAAGCCGATCTCCCCGACCGGCTCGCCAGGCCCGATCTCGTCCAGCCGATGCGCGGCGGAGGGTCCGCGGCCGGCCTTCACGACCTCGAGGCGCCCGGACGTCACGACGAAGAGCGTCGTCGAGGGGTCGCCTTCGGCGACGAGCGTCTCGCCGACCCGCAGCGTGCGCGTGGTGGCCGCGGCCTCGAGCGCTCTCCGCGTCTTCGTGGGGAGCCTGTCGAAGAGCGAGTGGCGTTCGAGCATCGCCTCAGCGCTCGCCTTCGACGCGGACGTCGAGGACGGCGTCGGAGCTCACCGTGCTCGCCTGGTGGAGCAAGGCGACGAGGAGCGTCACCGTCGTCACGAGCAGGGCTCCCCGACGAGGCGTCATCGCCTTGCGCTATCACGGCGTCCCGCCCGCGTCGAACGCCTCGATCCGCCGAGGGTGAGCTCCGGCCTGCCGGAATCGCCGTCGATCGCCAGCCGGCGGCGCGTAGCATCTCCGGAGCGCGTGGAACGGTTCGCTCTCCTCCTCGTCCTCCTCGTCGTCGGGCTCTCGCTCGCGCGCGAGGCACGGGCGGCCGGCGGCGACGCCGACCCGATGCGCCTCGACGTGGAGGGGGCGGAGGAGGCCCGCTGCGCGAGCGCCGAGACGTTGCGCGCCCGGATCGCCGAGCGGCTCGGGCGAGACCCGTTCACGGACACGCGCGAAGGTCGCGCGCGACTCCGCGTCGTCTTCGCGCGGAAGCGGGGCGGCTACACCGGAGCCGTCGTCCTCGAGGGCGCGGGAGGAGAGCGTCTCGGAGCGCGAAGCCTCGAGCGAGACGGCGCCACGTGCGATCCCCTCGTCACCGACGTCGTGCTCGTCGTCGCGGTCCTCCTCGAGGACCTCGCCCCCCGTCCGGAGCCGCAGGCAGCCGAGCCTCCGCCGACGCCGCCGGCCTCGACGCCAGCCGCGAGCGAGCCCGCTCCCCCACCACCCCCACCGGCGCCGGCCCTCCCTGCCGACAGCGTGCACGTCGACTTCGCTCTCGGCGGCGGCAGCGCGTTCGGGCTCGCCCCCCGCCCTGCGGTCGCGGGCGAGATCGTCTCGGGGCTCGACGTCTCGCGCCTGCGAGTCGAAGTCTCCGGCCGCATGACCCTCCCGGCGTCCGGCGACGGCGACGTCGCGGTGAGGACGCAGATCGTCACCGGACGCCTCGCTCCGTGCTACGGATTTCGCGTGCTCTCGCCGTGCGCCAGCCTCGCGATCGGGAGCATCTCCGGCGAGGCGATCGGACGCGGGGTCGTCGCCGCGCGGTCCGCAGGGCAGCTCTACGCAGGTGCGGGCGCGGGCCTCGTGTCGCGCGTCTTCTTCGCCGAGGACCGCATCTTCGTACGCGCGGCGGTCGAAGTCCTCTTCGCGCTCGCGCGGGCGGGCTTCGACGTGGGCGGACAGCGTGTCTGGGGCGTCCCGCCTGTGTCGGCGAGCGCGACCGTCGGGCTCGGCGTGAGGCTGCCGTGAACCAGGCGAAGCCTTCGGCCCTGCGCCCGACGTTCCGCGAGGTCTTCGAGGGCGAGCTCACGTACGTCTACAACACGCTCCGGCGCCTCGGCATCCGCACGGCCGATCTCCCGGATGCGACGCAGGAGGTCTTCGCGACGGTGTCGGGGATCCTCGACGACTACGATCCCGAGCGGCCGCTCCGGCCCTGGCTCTTCGGCGTCGCGTACCGCGTCGGCATGCGCTACCTCGAGGTCGCGCACCGCCGGCGCGAGGTCCCCTCCGAGATCCCCGAAGCCCCCGACTCCGCGCCCCGCGCCGACGCGATCGCCGAGCGGCGCGAGACGCGCGACCTCGTCCGCGCCGCGCTGGAGAAGGTGGAGCCGAGCCGGAGGGCGGTGCTCATCCTCGCCTCCTTCGAGGGCCTGAGCGTCCCCGAGATCGCGCGCACGCTCGACATCCCCGTCAACACGGCCTACTCGCGCCTCGATCGCGCCAAGCGCGAGTTCGCGGCCGCCGCCGAGAGGCTCGGGTGGAAGAAGTCATGAAGGACGACCTCTCGACCCTGCTCGCGCACGAGACGGACGACGTCGTTCCGGCCGAGCACGAGCGCCTCATCCGGGAGGGCCTCGGGTCGCTCCTCACGGGCGCGCCGGTGACCGCCCCGCCCCCGGTGGACGCGGCGCTGCCCAGAGCCCCCGCCGCCCCGGCGGCCGCGACGCTCAAGGTCACGACCGCCGCGCTCCTCGGCCTCGGCA
>JALHPN010000058.1 GCA_022842465.1 Polyangiaceae bacterium
CGCGCCGAGCGAGCCACCGCGAGCGGCGACGCGCTCACGCACGCCGGCGGCGCAGCCGCGAGCGCGGACGTTCGGCCTGGCCATGGTCGTGACGCTCCTCGTCGGGGTGACGTTCGCGCTCGGCGCCGTGACCATGTTCCTCTTCCGACGCGAGCGCCCGTTCGAGCCCCGTGCTCCACGCGAGGCTGCGTCCTCGGAGCTGCCGACGGCTGCCGTCCCCGCGCCCGCGGACGGCGGGGTCGAGCTCGTCTCTCTTTCGCCGGACGCGCCCCGTGATGCCAGCGCGTCCCTTCCCCTGAAGGTCCGGCCCGCGGCCGCGCCCGCGCGGCGCGTCCGAGGACACGAGTGCCTCTGCGCGGCCGACCGCGACACCAACCTCTGCCGTCGCATCACGACGCCGACGTGCGCCTGCTGGCTCGGGTGGGAGACGCCTGCGAGAGAGATCCTGTGCCTCGTCCCGTACGACACCGAGAAGGGCGAGCAGTGTCCTCAGGCGGTCCAGAGCGCGGAGACGGGCAAGCCATGCATCGGCTACCGGCTCGGCCGCCCGCGCCAGATCCAGGGCGTCTGGCAGTGCGCGACGTGCGACCGATCGTACGGCGTCGGGACGATCGGCGACGCCTGCGACGGCATCGACGAGCGCTCGGGCCAGCGGCGGAGAGGGACACTCGTCTGCACGGCGGACGGGGATTGACGAAGGGCTCGCGGGGACTATCGTGGACAGCCCGTTCAGGAGAATGGAGACGCCCATGACCCTCCGAATCAACGACATCGCGCCGAACTTCAAGGCCAAGACGACGCAAGGCGAGATCGACTTCCACGAGTGGATCGGCGATCGCTGGGCGATCTTGTTCTCGCACCCGAAGGACTTCACGCCGGTGTGCACCACCGAGCTCGGGTACATGGCGAAGATCGAGCCGGAGTTCACGAAGCGGAACACGAAGCTCATCGGTCTCTCGATCGACCCCGTCGAGGACCACGACAAGTGGGCCAAGGACATCGAGGAGACCCAGGGCGCCGCGGTGAAATACCCGATGATCGGCGACACCGATCTCGCCGTCGCCAAGCTCTACAACATGCTCCCCGCCGAGGAGCCCGGCAGCGCGACGGGCCGCACCGCCGCCACGAACGCGACGGTCCGCTCGGTGTTCGTGATCGGCCCCGACAAGCGCATCAAGCTGATGCTCACGTACCCGATGACGACGGGCCGGAACTTCGACGAGATCCTCCGCGCGCTCGACTCAATCCAGCTGACCGCGACCCACAAGGTCGCGACGCCCGCCAACTGGAAGAACGGCGAGGACGTCATCATCTCGGGCTCCGTCACGGACGACGACGCGAAGAAGCTCTACCCCGACGGGTGGAAGGCGCCGAAGCCGTATCTCCGCATCGTCAAGCAGCCGCGCTGAGCGCTCGTGCTCACGCCCGGCGGAACGTGACGACGAGCACGTCGCGGTACGCCGGGCGGTCTCGCTCGATGGGCTCGATCGCGGTCACGCCGTGGAAGACGCGACCGTCGTCGACGAGGGCCGCGTCGAGCGGTTCCTCGAGCGTGAAGCTCCCGAGCGGCCGCCCCGCCACGTCGGCCGTCTGCGTCTCGCCGCTCGCGACGTTCTCGCGCCGGACGAGCGCGACGAGCACCCAGTCGACGCCGTCGCGGTGCATACCCTCGGGCGTGGGCTCTCCGCGCTCTGGTCCCGTCTCGATCCGGAACTGGTGCACCTCGACGTGCCACGCCTCTGGCCTCGTCTCCGCCGGCGTGAGCGCGGAAAAGAGACGGTTCGTCGCCGCGAGGCACGCCGTCATCACGGGGTGAGCCCCGATCGCGTCCTCGATCGGCAGAAACCACCGCTCGACGCCGCCGTTGAGCGGGTTGTAGTCGCGGCTCTGGTAGTGCGGCTGGTGAGGCTTCCGCGCGGTCGCGCCCGTCGCCGCCGTGATCGCGAAGGCGGCGAAGCGCCGCCGTCGGTAACGCCCGCCGTCGGCCATGAACGTGTCGACCCCGAGGTCGTTCCACGAGTCCGCGAAGGACTCCCATGCCGCCCCGAACGCACCGGCGAGCTCGAGGAGCGCGCGCATCCGCGGCGCGCGCACGAACGCGAAGCCGTCCTTCGTGAGCGGCAGGACGAGATCGGAGAGATCGTCCTCATCCATCACTCTTGCGCCTGCCCCTCGGACGACGGCTCCTCGTTCAGGAAGAACGAGCTCGCGATCGCATCTCCGACCGCGTTGAGCTCCTCCTGGAAGCCCATGACGAAGCGATTCAGGCCGCGAGCGAGGAGATCTCGGACCTCGAGGAACTCGAGATCGGCGTGGAGCCGCCCGATCGCGCGCTCGGCGTGCGTCGCGCGACCGTCGAAGGGCGTCCCCGTGATCGTTCGGAGCGACTCCTCCGCCTTGCGCACGCAGTAGAGCATCGACCGCGGGAAGGTGCGGTCGAGGACGAGGAAGTCGAGCACCTTGTGCCGGTCGAGCGCGCCGTGCTGGCGCCGGTACATCTCGAACGCGCTCGCGGAGCGGAGGAGCGCCGCCCACTCGATCTCGTCACGGCCGGGGACCTGGGCGCGGATTCGGGTGGCGCCGTCACCCGTGCCCTCGAGCCGTGGCCCGCTGCCCCCCGGCTCGCCGATCAAGTAGCTCTTCACGTCGAGGATGCGCGACGTCTTGTCGGCGCGCTCGAGGAGACGCCCGATGCGGCCGAAGTGCCACGCCTCGTCGTGCGACATCGTCATGTACGTCGTACCGACGAACGCGTGACAGGCCTTCTTCACGGCCGCGAAGAGCTCGTACGGCGCGCGGTCCTCGGGCGCCGCGCCGAACGCCGCTTCGGCCTCCTTCGCGAGGAGGTAGGCCTCGTTCACCTGTTGCCAGACCTCGGTGGAGACCTGCTCGCGCGAGCGGAGCGCGTTCTCACGCGCCTTCGCGAGGCAAGAGACGACGGAGCTCGGGTATTCACGGTCGAAGGTCAGGAAGCGGAGCACGGTGCGCTGCTCCGGCTCGCCGAAGCGCTCACGGAAGAGCGCGTCGTCCCCCGTCGCCGCGACGAGCGCGCCCCAGGGCGAGGCCGCCATCGTCGGGAGATCGAGGGCGAGGTGGAAGCTCACGTCCACGAAGCGCGCGACGTTCTCCGCGCGCTCCATGTAGCGGTTCATCCAGTAGACGGCGTCGGCGACGCGGCTAAGCACGGAGCACCCACGTGTCCTTGCTGCCCCCGCCCTGGGACGAGTTCACGACGCACGACCCCTTGCGGAGCGCGACGCGCGTGAGGCCCCCAGGGAGCACCCAGACGTCTTCGCCGAAGAGGACGTACGGGCGGAGGTCGACGTGGCGCCCCTCGAGCTGCCCGGCGCAGAGCGTCGGGACGCGCGACAGGCCGAGCATCGGCTGCGCGATGTAGTTGCGCGGGTTCGCCCGGATCCGATCCCCGAACGCTGCCCGCTCCTCCTTCGTCGCCTGCGGGCCGACGATCATCCCGTAGCCGCCCGACTCGTTCGCCGCCTTCACGACGAGCTTGTCGAGGTTCGCGAGGACGTAGTCGCGCTGCTTGTCCTCCGCGCACACGTACGTCTCGACGTTCGGGAGGATCGCGTCCTCGCCGAGGTAGTAGCGGATCATCGCCGGCACGTAGGCATAGATGACCTTGTCGTCGGCGACGCCGTTGCCGGGCGCGTTGGCGAGCGCGACGCGGCCCGCGCGCACGACGTCCATCAGCCCCGGCACGCCGAGGAGCGAATCGGGGCGGAACGCCTGCGGGTCGAGGAACGTGTCGTCGATCCGCCGATAGATGACGTCGACGCGCTCGAGGCCGCGCGTCGTGCGCATCTGGACGAAGCCGCCGGAGACCACGAGATCGCGCCCCTCGACGAGCTCGATGCCCATCTGCTGCGCGAGGAAGGCATGCTCGAAGTAGGCCGAGTTGTAGATGCCGGGCGTCAAGAGGACGACGGTGGGGGTGCGCTCGGAGCCGCGGACGTCGAGGTGCTGGAGCGTCCTGAGGAGGCGCCCGGGGTACTCGTCGACCGCGCGGACCTTCGAGTCCTCGAAGACCTGCGGGAAGGTCCGCTTCATGATGCGGCGGTTCTCGAGCACGTACGAGACGCCCGACGGGCAGCGCAGGTTGTCCTCGAGGACGTAGAAGCGCCCGTCGCGGTCGCGCACGAGGTCGGTGCCGACGACGTGGCACCAGATGTCACGCGGCGGGACGAGGCCCCGGCACTGCGGGAGGTACGACGCCGCGGAGAGCACGAGGTCGCGCGGAACGACGCCGGCCTCGAGGATCTTCTGAGCGCCGTACACGTCGGCGATGAAGAGGTTCAGGGCCCGGACGCGCTGCTCGAGGCCGCGCTCGAGGACGTCCCACTCCTTCGCCTCGACGATGCGAGGGACGACGTCGAACGGGAAAATGCGCTCGAGAGCGGGAGGGCTCTGCCCCGCCTTCTCCCCCCCGCCCGCTTGCGCGCCGTAGACGTTGAAGGTGATCCCCATCGTGAGGAGGAGGCGCTCTGCGGCCTCCTGCCGGCGGAGGATGTCGGTCTCGTCGAGCGCCTGTAGGCGGCGCGCGAGCACGGCCGCGCCGGCCCGAGGCCGGTCCGGCCCCTCGAACATCTCGTCGAAGAAATCGCCCGTGTCGTACTGGTCGAAGCGCATCGAGGGGAGAAGTCGAGGATCGGGGCGCGTCGGTTTCCGCGAGGTTTCGTCGGAGTCTCGCGCCCTGGGCGGAAGCTTCGCCTACCGGCGGCGCGAAGGGAAGCGGAGGCCGCCGTCGGCGAGCGTCAGGTCGCGTCGGGGCCGACGACGGCGAAGCTGCACGTGGCGCGCGGGACGAGCGGGAAGAGGAAACCTCGCGGCATCTGCACACGCCCGTCCGCCGCCTGGTTCTCGTCGAAGCGGCGCGCATTGTCGTTCGCGACGTCGCGGAGGAGCGAGAACCACGTCGCGACGTCGTCCGTCTCGGGGGCGTCGGGCACCATCGCGCGGATCATGCGCCTTCGCGAGGCTGTGACGAAGGCGCGGTCGACCACGGCCGCGTTCAACTCGACCTCGTAGACGAGCCCTCGGTTGTTCTTGTTCGCGGAGCCGACGCTCATGAAGACGTCGTCGACGACGAGCATCTTGGCGTGCACGAAGACGTCGACGAGCCCTTGATGGAGACCCGCCGCGGGGTCGTAGGACTTCGGCGTGAGATAGAGGAAGCGCTCCGGCCAGCGCGCTGCGAAGAAGTCGTACGCGCTCCGCGTCGGCGCGCAGCCTGGGTCAATCGAGCCGACCGGAGTCGTGAGGACCACGAGCCGCAGATCGGGCTTCGCGTCCATCTGCCTCGCGATCGCCTCGTGCATCATCGGCATCCGGAAGTACTGGTCCTCGATGTAGATGAAGCGCTCGGCCTGCCCGACGGCGTTGAACCAGCTCTCGGCGATCCCGTGGTCGCGGAAGGGCGCCGTCGTCGTGATCTGCACCTTCGCGCTCCCGCGCTCGGCCGAATGACGCGGAGGCGTCGCCATCCGCACGCGCCCGTCCGAGTCGGCAGCGCGCCCGTCCACGAGCGCGTTCCAGCGATCGGCGAACACGGCCGAGACGTCGGCTGCAGCGGGCCCGTCGATCCGGAGCATGTAGTCCTTCCGAGGCCCCGGCTTCGGCGGCGCGCACGTGAGCGCGGGGAAGCCGTCGTGGTCGGGCGGGCACTGCTTCCTGTCCGCCGCTTCACGGACCGCGTCCGGCGTGTCGAGGTGGAAGCGGCGCGCGTCGTAGACACGGTGCTCCGACGAGTCCCAGTCCGTCTCGCGCATGTTCATGCCGCTGACGAAAGCCGTCTCGTCGTCGACGACGAAGAACTTCTGATGAACGCTCGCGAGGTCGACTGCGCCTCCGAAGAGGGTCGTGAGGTCGACGTCGTGGCCGGGCACCGTCGACGCGATCGGCTCGTCTGACGCGAGCTCGCGTCCCGCGGCGAGGTCGGCGCGCGCGCGGACGCGCTCACCGAAGCGGATCGGCGCGACGTCGAAGCGGAACCTTCCGCGGGTGTCGTTGCCCTCGCGCATGAACTGGAGGCGCGGGTCGCTCGTGCGGGTCCGGAGCTCGGAGTCGGACGTCATCCAGTCGAGGAGGCTGCGTGACCCGAGGAGCTGCCCGACGAGGATGCGCTTCTCGGCGCTCGTCGCGTCGAGGACCGAGAGGATCGTGTGCTTCTTGCGCTCGCTCTTCGGCGCAAACGGCGTGTCGCGGACGAGCTCGAAGCTCGAGTCCCACCACCACGCCGACACGAGGACCGACCTCGTCGCCGCCCGGAGCCGCGCCTCGACGGAGCGCCATGCGTCCTCGCCGTCCATCAGGAGCTCGACGGCGTTGCCCTGACGCGGCGGCCGCGCCTGCGCGGAGAACCACGCGTGGCGGAGGCCGAGGACGAGGTCATGGGCGGGGAGCGAGCGCGTGCCGAGCGTCGTTCGACCGCTCGCGAGGCTAACGCCCGCGCGGCCGCCGTCCGGGCCGAGCGAGGCGTCGCGTGTGGAGAGCGTATGGCCGTCCCAGACGATCGCGAGCGTCAGAGCGACGTGGTCGGGCGCCTCGAGCCGCACCGCATACGTGGCCGCGCGGCCGAGGAGGAGGCGTCGTGTGGCGGGGGCCGTCGGATCGGCGAGGAGGCGGACGGGGCGCCCCTCGTGGGTGACGGACAGCGAACGCTCGGTGAGAGGCTGGGCCCAGATGTCGAGCGCGTGGAGATCGAGGACCGCGACGGCGTCGGCCTCGCTGACGGCCTCGGCGGAGGTCTGCGCGCCGTCGTCCGCGGACGCGCAGGCTCCGACCCCGAGCGCGACCCCGAGGGTCGCGATGCGCATGGAACGACGCCAGCCACCGAGCATGTAGGCTCCGTCAGCACATCGTGTGCCGACTCGGGTCCGCAGGTCGGGCCCCGCCGCGATCGGCGCGGTGCGTCGCGGGCCATGAGCAACGCGGGACCGAGACGCTCCGGGAGGGGGACGAACGATCCACCGCGCTCAGGCGAGCGAGGCGTCCTCCGGTCGTCGATCGCGGCGCCTGCGGAACCAGGCGAGGCTGGTCGCGACGAGGCCCGAGAGCGCGAGCGCGGCGGCGGATCCGAGGGCCTTGTCCTCCGTCATCGCGCGCGGACCGGAGGCGACGTCGAGCGCGATCGCCCGTGGCGGCGGAGACGGTGCCGTCGCCTCGAGCGCGCGCGCGACCGCGAGCACCGTCACGGCGTGACGACTCCCGAGGAGCTCCCGCTTCGAGAGGCCCTCGAGGATCGCGAGCCCCTCCCCGCGCGTGCGCGGATGGCGCGCGAGCACCTCGGCGAGGTCCGCCTCGAGGGTGACGTCGCCTCTGCCCCCCGTCTCGTGGAGGACGCGGAGCTCGCCCGCGGCCCACGTCAGATCCTCCAGGGGTGCGCCCTCGGAGCGCGCCCTCGCCAGCGCGACCAGCCGGCGCCCGCGCCGCTTCTGGTACGCGTCCGACGCCGGATCGTCGACGACGGCCTGCGCGCGGACGCGCACCCGCGCGAGATCGTCGTTCTCGAGGGACTCCTCCGCTTCGCGAAGCGCCACCAGACGCGGAGCCTCACGCATCCACGCGTTGCCGCAGGCCGAGGCCACGCGGGGAGCGAACGCGAGGGCGACGCCGACGAGCGCGAAGGCGAACAGGGTGTGGGGCGAGCGTCGCATGAACGTCCTCCTCCTTCTTCTACGCCCGAGGAGGACGAAATCTTGGGTGTGCCCGCGATTCAGGGGCCCGACGAGCCCTCCTCGGGTGGCCCCGGAGGCAACGGGGCGGGCGCCGGCCCCGGAGGCGGAGGTCCCCACGCGCCAGGTGGGTTCGGGACGCCGGGCGGCCCATAGGCCTGTCGCGGCGGCGGCGGCGGACGCAGCGGGGCCTTCTGCCAGCCGCCGCCCGTCACGAACGCGGCGAACCCCCACTTCAGCCACGCGAGGACCGCGACGGCGATCCACAGCGCCCACGCGAGCATCGCGAGGCGGTACACGATCATCGGCGCCGAGACGACCATCGCGCTCTCGGGAATCCCGCCGTGTCGGTCGGCGTACCAGGCGAGCATGTCAGCGGAGGAGCGGTTGCCGTCGATCTGCATCGCAGGGCTCCCGAGGAGGCCGTGCCGCACCGCCTCGACCAGGACCCCGAGCGCGATCATCGTGAGCACCGCGAGGCCGATCTGGCGGAGATCGAAGACGACCCACCCGCCGCGCACGTCCGGGTGCTCTCGGCGCCATCCGAGCGCGACGAGCCATCCGACGACGAACGCAGCGAGCACGATCGGGATCTGCGAGAGCCCGATCGCGAGGAGCATCCACTGCCAGGACGCGAGCGGCACCCACGTGATCCGTGAGAGGGCGAAGCCGACGGCGAGGAGGACGAGGAGCAGGCTCCAGAAGAGGACGGCCGGTCCGAGGCGAGGTCCGGCCGTGAAGAGGATCCACCGCGAGCCGAGGC
This sequence comes from Polyangiaceae bacterium, assembly GCA_022842465.1. Lineage (GTDB taxonomy): Bacteria > Myxococcota_A > Polyangia > Polyangiales > Polyangiaceae > Labilithrix. Next base: position 8,455 of record JALHPN010000058.1, read on the forward strand.
CCGTCACGACGGTCTCGGCGTTCACGCTCGGCGTGCCCAGATCGACCGAGGGGGTGCGGTACACGAGCGCGAGGCCGCGCGGCTCGCGCCACGCGACGTTCACCGTCTGCGCGCCGGGCGAGACCGGGAGCGTGAGCTTCCGGCCGTCGAGACGGAGCGGCACCGGGCGCCCCGCGATCGACACGCTGTCGAGCTCTGCGCCTTCCGGCAGCACCAGGGTGTGCTCGAGCCCCCGGCTCGCACGGAGCGAGAGCGAGAGCGTCGAGTCCGTCGCGCGGATCCCCGGCCGGACCTCGTGCCTCGCGCGATCGATCGTGAGCGACTGCCCGGTGACGCCTTCGGGTCTCGTGATCGCGAGCTCGACGACCTCGCCGGGCCAGGGGCGCCACTCGGGGATCCGTGCTTCCCCGCTCGCCGCGCCGCCGATGACCGGGATCCCCGTCTGCGTCGCGTGCCAGATGGGGCCGAGATCGAGGCGCCAGACCTCGGTCGCGGCGAGCCCCTTCTTCGCCTCGAGGCGGAGCGGAGACTTCTGCTCCAGCACGGAGCGCCACGACACCTCCGTCGCCTGCGAGCTCATGTTGAGCTGCGCGTGTCCGTTGGCGACACGGACGTCGGCCGTCGTGACCGACTCCCCGGGGAGGAGCGGGACGAGCGCGACGACCGCCGATCCAGGCTCGGAGACGCGGACCACGCGCGTCTCGACCTGCCAGTTGAGCCCGAGGCGGAGCGTCCGTTCGATGCGGAGGAAGGGCGGCAGGGCGCCGGGCTGGAGCGTCGCGCCAGCGCCTTCCTGACGCGCGCTCCGGGTGAGCTGCAGGTTGTCGTCCGCGAGTCCGTCCTCGTGGAGGCCCTCGAGCGTCCAGCCCTCGAGCGACGCCTCGACCCGATGCGGCCTGAGGGGCAGCGCGATCTGGACGAGCTCGCGCGCCGGGAGCTTGCCGGAGACGAGCACCTGGTGCGGGCCCGGCTCGAGGAGGAGCCAGAGCTTGCCGTCCTTGGTGCGCTGGAGGGCGCGACCGGGCTTACCGTCGACGGTCACGACCTCCGGCGACCACTGCGCCGCGCCGCCGGGGAGGGGCACCGCGACCTGCGCGGCGGCGTCGATGTCGAGCCGCGCGCGGAGGACGTCGCCGCGCGCCTCGAGGAGCATGCGGCTGCTCGACGCGCAGCTCGGGGCGCATGCCGCCTTCGCCGTGAGGCGCGCCTCGAGCTCGTCGAGCATCTCCTGCGAGGGGATCGCGGCCCGTGCGTCGGAGGGCCACGCGGCGAGCAAGACGAGGAGCGCGGCCGACGCGCGAGGCGGCGGGAGGCGCGGACGGAACGGCGCCATCCCGCTCGGCCACGGAAAGAGCCGGAGGAGGACGAGGACGACGAGCCCCGCGCGGAGGAGCGCGAGGAGGAGGTTCACGCGCGGCGAGAGGAGGACGAGGTGGAGACGCTGTGCGTGGTCGACCGGCCCGCTCCAGCGGAGCTCGATCGACGACCAGCTCCACGTCGGCAGGCCGGGGCCCGTCTGGACGACGGCCGACGGATCGTAGACCTGCGCGTTCGAGTGTTGCTGCTTGGCCCCCGAGGACTTCGCGTAGCCCCCGGCCCATCTGCGATCCACGTCCTCCGCCTTCGGCTCGTCTCGCACGGCGTTCGCGTCCGCGTCACGCGCGGGGCTCGGCTTCGTCTCCACCACCTCGGCGGGCGGAGGAGGAGGCGCCCCCGGCGCGGCGCCGGCCCCCGCCATTCCCCCCTCGTCGCTCTTGAACGCCGCGAGGGGAACCTCGCCGTCCATGGGCGCGCTCGCGCTGCCGGCGGACGGCGCGAGCTGCGGGTAGATGCCGCCGCGCACGTGCGCGACGAGGAACGGCACGACGACGACCGCGAGGACGAGCGCGCTCACCACGCGGCCGGCGCGGAGGAGCCGCCCGGGATTTCCGCTCGGGAGCGCGCGCGACAGCGCTTCGAACGCGAGGAGCACGACCCACGCCCACTTCGGCGCGTCGAGCTCGGGGTACGTCAGCGCGAGCATCACGGCCGCGGCTCCTCCCCACGCCGGTCCGTAGAGACGGAGGACCGCGAGCGCCGTGACGATCGCGAGGAAGAGCTCGAAGAGCGACCAGTGACGCACCCAGGTCCCGGGGACGTCGTCGGCGCCGGAGGCGTGGAAGAGGCGCCACCCCGGCGGGAGGTGGAGGACGCCGGACACCTGATGGAAGTCGTTGCGCCACCCGACGGCGGGGACGTCGGACGCATCGCCCACGTAGCGGCTGTCCGCCGTCGCGGAGAGCGCGCCTTGCCGGACCTCGACGCCACGTCGGCTCGGATCGCCGAGGTGGGTGATGAACTGGTTCGCGTCACGGATCGCGACGCGACCGAGAACGGTGGGAGGGTCCATCTCGAGACGCGTGTCTCTGCCGAGCGCGCCGGTGATGCGATCGGTCATCGTGAAGCCGCCGCCGTCGAAGTCGAGCCAGAGCTTACGCACGAGCGTGAGCTGGTTCGGGGGCGGGTCGGCGTCGCCGCGGCGCTTCTCCGCGAGCGTCATGGCGGCGTCGAGCTTCATCGCGTAGGCGGGGAGGCGCTTCCAGGCGTCGAGCAGCGTCGTCTGCTGCGGATCGATCGCGGGGACGCCCTCCACGGTCACGACCCGGAGATCGTTCTTCGCCTCGAAGACCCAGACCTCGTCACCCTCGCGCCACGGCCCGTCGGGGACCGGGCGCGCGAGCCGGGCGACCGGGGCCTCGCTCCGCGCGGTGAGGTAGAGGTTGAAGGTGCCGGCGCGCGCCTGGACGCGGAGGCGCCCGTCCGGCTCGACGCGCGCCGGGATCGGCGTCTCCAGCGCGAGCGGCACGAAGCCCGGCGGGAGCGCCTTGCCGAGCAGGACCTCGCGGTTCTTGCCCGCGACGCTGAGCTCGATCCGGGTCGTGAGGAGGAGCGGCGTGTCGTCGGTCACCTTGCGGTGGACGACGATGTCGAGCTTCTCGTCCGCCTCCGCAGCCGCCGTCTTGGAGAGGAAGACTCTGCCTCCCTCGTCGCGATTCGGCGAGGGGACCGCCGCACCCCGGAGCGTCAGGGTGAGGAGCCCGGTCGCGGGAGGCACCTCGAGCGACTCGGGCGGCGAGTCCCAGGCGAAGGCGCCGGTGACCTCGTGGTCCCCCGGCGGGAGCTCGACGGTCGGGACGCCCGCCCCGTCGGCGACCACCACGCCGCGGGTCGCGCCGACCTTCACGTCGAGGGGCCAGCGCTTCGCGCCTCCCGGCAGCGGGACGCGCTGGCGGACCTCGACGTGCCAGCGCTGCGCGAAGCGCCCCGTCTTCTCGTCGACACGGAGATCGAGGGAGGAGGGCCACGCGCAGGTGCGCTCCTCCGAGCCGACCATCGTGGGGCAGGCCGCGGCGGGCTTCTTCGAGAGCACCCAGTCGGTCCACGGGCGGAGGTCGTCGGGGATCTTCTTCGGGTCGATCGCGACGGCCGGACCGGGCTCCGCCGGCGGCGCAGCCGCGGCGACGCGAGGCACGACGAGCGCGACGAGGACGAAGAGGAGGCCGACGAGCCGGTGCGCCATGGGCCGACACGCTACCGGGCCTCCGTCGCCGGCACCACGGGCGCGGACGCCGTCACAAGCGGAGGCCGAGGCCGGCCGCGAACGTGCGTTCGCCGAGCGGCGCGCCCTCGACGAAGAGATCGACGTGACGCGTCGCGACGGAGATGCCGGCGCCGAGCTGGTACTTGTAGAGATCGGTCCCCTGGACGCGCGCGCCGTCGTCCCAGCGAAACCAGATCGGCCCGCCGAATCCGCGCCCGAGGGCGTACGGCGTGACGACTTCGGCGATCGTCTTGCCGACCATCACGGTCGCGCGGAGATCGTAGGCCTCGACGTTGCGGGCGTCCTCGCCGCGCACGAAGCTGCTCGAGAACGTGCCGGACACGACGACGAGCGGGGCGCGCCCGCGACCCTCGACCGCGCGGACGGTGAGACCGAGCGCGGTGACGAGGCCGGGCCCGAGCGCGACGGCGCGGGTGGGCGTCCGGAGCTCACCGGAGGCGAGCCCGCCCAGCGCCGCCTCGAACGAGAGACGCGGCGCGACGGGCATCGCGAAGGATCCGAAGACGGCGGTCCGCTTCATCGCCGCGCGGCGACCTTCGCCGAACAGGATCGTCGTGTCGGTCAGGCCGACGCTCGCGCCCACGCGGACCGGGAGGCGCGCCTCGTGCTCGGAGAGCGCGCACATGCCGGTCCCGCCGGGGCCGCTACCGCCGCACGCTGCCGCCTCGCGGGCGAGCCCCGAGAGCGCGAAGACCGCGGCGGCGAAGACGAGGACACGCGGCATCGTTTCTCCCTTGTAGGTCGCGGGGCCCGGGGACGACCACCCCTCCGGACGCCCGCCCGACGATCCCGGGAACTTTTCGGGAGCGCGGGCGTCACACGCCCCTAGTGCGCCCTCGCCTGCGTCTCGCCTCCCTCGTCGCGTCGCACGCGGCGGCCGCGGTCGCGGTCGCCCTCCTCGTCGCTCGCGGACCTGCCGCGCGGGCAAGCGGGCGCGATGGGCGCGTCGCCGCCGCGGAGGCGGAGACGCCATCGTCGTGCGTCGACGCGCGGGCGATGGACGCGAACGCGGTGCTCGTCGGGGACGCGCAGACCTGCCATGGGCTCCTCACGCGCGCCCGGGCCGACGCCGCCCGCAGAGCCGCGGCCGACGCCGCGAGCGCGAGGAGCGCGAGCACCATCCTCCGCGCGCTCGCGATGTCGCGGGAGGACTGGATCGAGGGCTCCCGCACGGGGGCGCTCGTCCTCCGGTCCCCGTGCACGATGCCGCGAGGGCGAGCATCCACCACCGTGCACCGTCAGGGCCAGGGCACGAGCGGGCAAGCGCTGCCCGTCGCGGGCTTCGTGACCCTCGCGCGGGCGGAGGCATCGACGCTGTCTCCGGCGGAGACGAGCGCGGTCGACGACGCGTACGCGCGCGCACACGCGCGGACGTGGGCGAAGATGAAGGCCGCGTGCGCCGCCATCGACGGCCCCGACGAAGAGGACGACCAGCGCGACCGCGCGGAGTGGAGCGACGGGCAGCGTGTCGCGAGCTGCCGCGCGGTCGCGATGAGGCGCGTCGACCACGCGGCCGTCGTGAGGGCGTCCGAGCTCCGCACCGCGGGTCTCCCTCCCGCGCGCGGAACCGAGCCGGAGGACGTCGTCGTCCTCGCGCTCGCCGAGAGCACCGAGGAGCTCGGACGCGCGCTCGGCGAGAGCCTCGGGACCGAGAAGGCGGCGCGCGCGACGGCTTACGGGAGCCTGTGCATCGACGAGACCTTCCTCTTCGCGCCGCCGCTGCGGGAGGACGACCCGACCTGACTCAGCCGAACGCGCGAGGCCTCGTCCCGTCGGTGTCCGTGAATCCATACGCCTCGGCGAGGTCCGCGACGATGTGCACCTTCCCCGTCTTCGCGAGGACGCCCTCGTCCGCCGCGAGCGCGACGACGGCGCGACCCGTGAACTCCGGGCTCTCGCTCTTCGACAGGTCGAACGGCCAAGCATCCCCCATCGCGAGGACGCGCTCGGTGCGGACGACGCCGGGCCAGAGGGAGACGGCGGCGACGCCGCTCTTCTTCAGCTCGATCGCCATGTCCTTCGCCATCCGATCGACGCCGGCCTTCGCGACGCCGTAGGGGACGCTGACGGCGTACGAGCCGCCCGCGAACGACGACACGTTGACGATGAGGCCCTTCTTCCGCGGCACCATCGCCTTCGCGGCGAGCGCGCTCGCGACGTAGTGCGAGCGCAGGCCCACGCGCGCGTACACGTCCCAGTGCGCGAGCGGGAGATCCCAGAATTTCCCGAACACGTCCCCTGCGGGGAGCGCGAAGGCGTTGTTGACGAGGACGTCGAGCTGCCCCTCGTCCTTCGCCACGCGCGCGAAGAGCGCCTCGACCTGCGCGTCGTCGTCGTGGTCGCAGGCGACCGCGATTCCGCGGCCACCCCGCTCGGTGACGAGTGCGGCGGTCTCGTCGATCGTGCCCGGGAGGGCGAGGACGTCGGCCGTCGGACCGGACGCCGCGCGGCTCCGTCCGGTGACGTAGACCGTGGCGCCGGCTTCGCCGAGCGAGAGCGCGACGCCGCGACCGATACCGCGGCTCGCGCCCGTGACGATCGCGACCCGTCCTCGGAGGCGGCTCACTCAGACGCCCCGCGGGTTCACGTCGAGGCCGAAGATGTCGCGGCCGGCGACCACGTATGTCTGCTCCTGCACCATGATGTGCTGGGTCGCGACGTGCGCGTTCCGGAGGTGACGCCCGAGGGGGGAGGTGTTGTAGACCGCGCCGCCGCCCCCAACCTTGTGCATCGCGGTCACGACGCTCGCGCTCGTGTGCGCGGCGAAGGTCGCCGCGCGACGGAGGAGGAGCTTGTCCGCGAGGCGCATGGGCTCCCCTCTCGTCGTGCGGGCGTAGACGGCGTCCGCCGCGACAGAGAGGCTCGCGAGCGAGGCCTCGAGCGCGGCGCGCCCGCGGCCGACCTCTTCCTGGACGGTCTCGCGCTGGGAGACCGGCCTTGCGCCGGGCACGGCCTTCTTCGTACCGGCGATCGCGACGAGATCGCGGATCGCCGCCTGGCCGATGCCGACGGACACCGCCGCGACGCCGATCGCGAGGAGACCGAAGACGGGGAACGTCGTGAGCGGGGTCGCCACCGTCGGCGCGCCCTCGAGATCGGCGATGCGGTCGTCCGGCACGAACACCGCCTCTGCGCTCATGTCGTGGCTACCGGTCCCCGCGAGCCCCATGACATCCCATGTGTCATGCACGCGTGTCGAGCTCGCGTCGAAGAGGGCGTGCCGGACGATCGGCTGACCGTCCTCCCCTGCCCCGACGAAGCCTCCGGCGCGCACGCGCGCGTGCTCGCACCCGCTCGCGAAGGACCAGCGCCCGGTGATCTCCCACCCCCCCGGCACGCGCTTGCCCTGGCCGGTCGGCGCGAAGACCCCGCAGGCGACGAGGCCCGGGTCCGCCCCCCAGAGCGTGGCGGCGCCACTCGGCGGAACGAAGGCGGCGAGCGCGCCGGAGCACGCGCCCACCATCGCGCACCATCCGACCGCCGCGTCACCCTCGGCGAGCGCCGCGAGCGCGCGCACCATCGCCGCGGGCTCCGTCTCGAGCCCGCCGTACGCGCGAGGGACCAGCATCCGGAAGAAGCCCGTCTCGGTCATCCACCGGACGACCTCCTCGGGGACGCGTCGCGCCGCCTCGATCGCGCGGCCTTGCGACGCGAGCGATTCGCGGCGTGCCTCCGCCTGCTGCACGAGAACTGCTCCGGACATCGCCTGACTCTAGCTACACTCGCATCGTGCTCAAGCCCTGGATGGTGGGTCTCGTCTCCTTCGGGTCCGGTGCGCTCCTCGCGAGCGGCGTCTGGACGGCATTTCCCAGACGTGCCGCTCCGGAAGTGAAGAAGGACGACACGACGACGACGCAGGCCGGCGACGACGATCTCCGGAAGGCGAACGAGAACCTCACCGAGTCGCTCCACGCGTGCGATCGGCAGCTCGCCGAGCTCCGGGCAAGGAGCGGAGAGCCGGCTCCCGTCGCGAGCGTCGCCCAGCCACGCGCGGAGGAAGCGACCGGACGCACGCGCTCGGGACGGCGCGGCGGCGGCGAGACGACGAAGGAGGACTGGGAGCGCATGGCGCAGCTCGGGGTCGTCCGCGTGCGGATCCCGTGCATCCGCGATACACCCTGGAAGCCGAGCGAGCGCGCCGTCGAGCGCCTCGCGCTCGCCCCCGACGACGTGAAGACGCTCGAGGAGGCCTACGCGGCCTCCAACAAGCGCGTAGAGGACCAGATCAAGCCGCTGTGCGCGAAGGTCGTCGGGAGCGCGGACGTCGCGGAGAAGATCGGCGCGAGCGCCTGCATCGACGCGATCCAGGGCAGCGCCCGGAAGACCGACGCCAAGGGCGCGAAGGAGGCGCTCTCCCGCGTCGCGGAGGTGCAGGCCGGCAAGCGGAACGGCGCGCCGGGCGACGACGCCGCGCCGATCGAGCGGCTCGCGAGCGTCCTCGCGACGGAGACCACCGCGTTCGAGGCGGATCTCGCGAAGCGTCTCGGCCCCGACGACGCGAAGCGCATCGCGAACGATCCGGCGCTCTGCGCGGACCGCCGCGTTCTCCGGACGAGCGACGAGCCCGTCGACCTCCGCGGCGACGATCGCGGCGGGCGCGGGCGTCGCGGCAACTAGTCCACTTCCTCCGTGCAGGCGCGCGGGGCATGGGCTTAGGATTGGCGCCATGGCCTCCCCGGCGGTCGTGGTGATCGGCGCGGGCGTCGGCGGCCTCGCCTGCGCGGTCGACCTCGCCACGAGCGGCTTCCGGGTTCGCGTGCTGGAGAAGGCCGACGGCGCGGGCGGAAAGGCGCGCACGCTCGAGGTCGGCGGCGTCGCGGTCGACGCGGGCCCGACCGTGCTCACGATGCCGTGGGTCTTCGACGAGCTCTTCGAGGCGGCCGGCCGCTCGTTCCGCGACGTGGTCGCGCTCGAGCGGGCGGAGCTGCTCGCACGGCACGCATGGGCCGACGGGATGCGCCTCGACCTCCACGGCGATCGCGCGCGGTCCGCGGACGAGATCGGTCGAGCCTTCGGCAAGGACGACGCGCGCGCGTACCTCGCGTTCTGCGAGGACGGACGACGCATGTTCGAGATCTCCGAGGGCGCGTTCCTCCGGAACCAGCGGCTCACGCTGCCCGGCATCGTCCGGCAGTTCGGCGCGGCAGGTCTCGCCGCGCTCGCGAAGCTCGACGGGCATCGCTCGATGTGGCGCGCGCTCGAGACACGCTTCGCGTCCCCTCGCCTCCGGCAGCTCTTCGGTCGCTACGCCACGTACTGCGGATCGTCGCCGTTCGAGGCGCCGGGCACGCTGAACCTCGTCGCGCACGTGGAGGCGGAGGGCGTCTTCCGGACGAAGGGCGGGATGGGCGGACTCGTCTCGGCGCTCGAGGCGCTCGCGCGCGCGCTCGACGTGGAGCTGTCCTACGGACGCGAGGTCGAGCGAATCGTGGTGGAGCGCGGTCGCGTGCGCGGGGTCGTCGCCGGCGGCGAGCACCACGCAGCCGACGCGGTGGTCTGGAACGGAGACGTCGGCGCACTCTCCCATGAGCTCCTCGGCGCGGAGGTCGCACGGAAGGTACCGCCGATGCCCGCAGAGCTGCGCTCGCTCTCGGCCGTCACGTGGACGATGACGGCCCGCACGACGGGCTTCCCCCTCGTGAACCACAACGTCTTCTTCTCGGACGACTACCCGGCCGAGTTCGACGCGCTGATGAAGCGGCAGGTTCTTCCCGCAGAGCCGACGGTGTACATCTGCGCGCAGGACCGCGGCGACGACGACGCGAAGACGAGCTCCGCGCCCGAGCGGCTCCTCGTCCTCGTGAACGCCCCGCCGACGGGAGACCAGCCGAGTCGCTGGACGGAATCGGAGATCTCACGATGCGCGACGGCGACCATGGAGCACTTGCAGCGAGCGGGCCTCTCGATCGAGCCGCGCGCGAGCGTGACGACGACACCGGTGGACTTCCACGCGCGTTTTCCGGCGACCGGAGGGGCGCTCTACGGTCCACGCTCGAAGGGAGCGAGCTCGGTGCTGGCGCGTCACGGAGCGAAGACGAAGGTGCCGGGCCTGTACCTCGCGGGCGGGAGCGTGCACCCCGGGCCTGGCGTCCCGATGGCTGCCTTGAGCGGGCGGCTCGCCGCGACGCAGATCCGCGAGGACCTCGGTTCGACCGGCCCATCGCGGCGGGCGGCTACCACTGGCACTACCTCGACGGGGTGAGCGCGGACGGCCGCTCGGCGATCGTCGTCATCGCGATGCTCGGCAACCCCTTCTCGCCCGCGTACGCGCGCGCGCGCGAAGCGGCCTCGGCCGGCTCTGCCGACGCGCTCGCGCACTCGTCGATGAACGTCGCGCTCTACGGCGACGCGGCGTCGGCCTGGACGCTCGCCGAGCGCCGCGTCTCGCCCGCGGAGCGCTCGGGCGGAAGCCTCGCCATCGGCGCGAGCTCGATGCGTTGGGAGGGGGATCGCCTCGTCGTCGACATCGACGAGCGCACGACGCCGTTCACCTTCCGCCGCCCTCTCCGCGGACGCATCGTGGTCCACCCCGAGGCGGCGAGCCGGCTCGAGATGGTGATCGACGAGCACGGCCTCCACCGCTGGTGGCCGGTCGCGCCGCTCGCGCGGATCGAGGTCGATCTCCAGGAGCCACGCGTGCGCTTCTCGGGGCACGGCTACCACGACGCGAACGCGGGCGCCGTCCCGCTCGAGGCGACGTTCGAGGACTGGAGCTGGTCGCGGGCGCGCTCGGCCGCCGGCGACGCGGCGCTCGTCACCTACGACGTCGCGTGCTCGTCCGGCGCGACGCGCTCCCTCGCGTTCCGGGTGAAGAAGAGCGGCGACGTGGAGGACCTCGCCGGCACGGAGAGGTCGCCGCTCGGGCGCACGTTCTGGGGGCTCCCGCGTCACGCGCGCGTGGACGGCGGCGCGCCGATGCGTGTCGTGCGCTCGCTCGAGAACGGGCCGTTCTACGCGCGCGCGCTCGTCGAGACGCGACTCGGCGGAGAGAGAGTCGTCGCGATGCACGAGCAGCTCGCCGCCCACCGGCTCCGGCGTGCGTGGGTGCGCTTCTGCACGAAGCACAAGATGCGCATCGACGGGTGAGCGTCAGCGCGCGAGGAAGGCGTCGTACGCAGACGCGAACGGCTCGAGCATCTCGAAGTACGGGAGCGCTCCGGTCTCGAAGACGCGGAAGCGCCAGTTCGGCCGGTCCTTCATCGCCTCGGCGCCGCGGTAGTCGACGAAGTCGCCTCGGACGCCGTGGGCCATCCAGACCGGCATCGTGAGCCCGTCGTAGAGGCGGGTCACGTCGTTCGAGAACATGTGGGCGGCGAGGAAGTGGAAGGGGGCGTGCTTGGCGCCCGGCTCGCGCGCGGTGCGGACGGCGTACGCCCACATGCCCTCGTCGATCTCCTTCCGGCCGAACGTCTTCTCGAGGAAATAGCGGACGACCCCGGGGCGCGTCAGGTTGTCGAAGAGAAAGTCGTCCCAGAGCGAGAAGCTGACGATCGCGTGCATGCCCGGCACCGCGCGCGTGCTGCCCTCCGGGCCTTCGCGGCGCTTGCCGTCGAAGCCGGTGGGACTGACGAGCGCGACGGTGCGGAAAGCGGCGGCGTCCTCGTTCGCGGCGCGGGCGAGGAACTCGGTCGCGAGGGAGACGGCGAGCGCGTCGACCGGAGCCCCTCCGTGTCGCCTCCGGACTTCGTCGACGAGGACGCGCACCGCGTCGGTCATGAGGCGCGGGGTGTAGGCGCGGTCGCGACGCTCGGAGAGGCCGAACCCCGGCAGGTCGAGCGCGAACACGGGGCGTGACGTCGCGTAGTGCTCGAAGAGCGGGCGGATCTCGTAGGCAGACGCCGCGGCGTTGACGCTGTGGACGAGCACCATCGGCGCGTGGGCCGAGGTGTCCGGACCTGCGTGGTGGCACGCGATCCGGCCCGTCCGCGGGTCGTCGAGGAAGAACGTCGTCGCGGGGAGCGGCGCGGGAAGGGCGGACATCGAGCTGGACCGTAGTCGAGGACGCTCCGCGCATGTGACAATCCTAATTGACACTCTCGAGTGTCCACCTAAGGTGATCCCTGGCATGCAGCAGGCGAAGCTCGGTTGGCTCGGCATCTTCCGCCTGGGTCTCGTCCAGACGGCGCTCGGTGCGATCGTCGTCCTCACGACGTCGACGCTGAACCGCGTGATGGTCGTGGAGCTCGCGCTCCCGGCGATCCTCCCCGGTGCGCTCGTCACCTTGCACCACGCGATGCAGCTCCTGCGGCCGCGGATGGGATTCGGGTCCGACGTCGGGCAGCGGCGGACCCCGTGGATCGTGGGCGGGATGACCGCCCTCGCGGTCGGCGGGTTCGGCGCGGCGGCGGCGACGGCGCTGACGGCGAGCCACTTCGCGCTCGGCATGGCGCTCGCGGTGGTGTCGTTCGCGCTGATCGGCGCCGGCGTCAGCGCGTCCGGCACGTCGCTCCTCACGCTCATGGCGAAGCGCGTCGCCGACGAGCGGCGCGCGGCGGCGGCCACGATGGTGTGGATGATGATGATCGCGGGGTTCGCGGTGACGGCGATCTCGGCGGGCAAGCTCCTCGACCCCTTCTCGACGTCGCGCCTCGTCGCCGTGGCGGCGGGCGTCTCGGGCGTCGCCCTCGTGGTCGCGCTCCTCGCGATCTGGGGCGTCGAAGGGCCGGACGCGCCGGTGGCCGCAGAGGAAGCGTCCTCGCCGAAACCCGCGTTCCTCGCGACGGTCCGGCAGGTGTGGTCGGAGCCGGACGCGCGGCGCTTCACGCTCTTCATCTTCGTGTCGATGCTCTCCTACAGCGCGCAGGACCTCATCCTCGAGCCGTTCGCGGGCGCGATCTACGCGTTCACCCCCGGCGCCTCGACGAAGCTCTCGGGCGTGCAGCACGGCGGCGTGTTCGCCGGAATGCTCCTCGTCGCGATCGTGACGCAGCTCTTCAAGGGCCGGCCTGCCGCCTCGCTGAAGGGCTGGACCGTGGGCGGCTGCATCGGGTCGGCGGTCGCGATGTGCGGCCTCGTGTGGGCCGGCGTCCATCCGGGCGCGTGGCCGCTGAAGGAGAACGTCTTTCTCCTCGGCATCGCGAACGGCGCGTTCTCGATCGCAGCCATCGGCGCGATGATGTCGCTCGCCTCGCACGGACGGAGCGGGCGGGAGGGCACGCGGATGGGCCTCTGGGGCGCAGCGCAGGCGATCGCGTTCGGCGCAGGCGGCTTCGCGGGGACGGTCCTCGTCGACGTGGCCAAGCTCGTCGTCGGTCGTGGCGGCTCGGCCTATGCGTTCGTCTTCGCGCTCGAGGCGATCGGGTTCTTCGTCGCCCACGCGATCGCGCTCCGGATCACGTTCGCGCCCCCGGCGCGGGCGACCGTCGCGCCCGTGCCCGACTCGGCCCCGTCGCTCGGCGCGAACGTCTCGGGCACGTACTCGTCGGGCGAGTGACCGGCGTCGGCGCGCGACCAGCGTAGACTGGAGGCGCGGGCGCGACGCGTCGGCCGTTGAGTCCCGACGCGCTCCCTGGCACGCTGGAAGGTGTGCCGAGGCGCCCGCTCCGACGCAGCGTGCTCACCGTCCTGCTCGCGGCGCTCTGCGGGTGCATCCCGCACGAGCAGGGACGCCAGGCCCTGCCCGTGAGCGTCGCCGTGACGCCGCTCGACGCTGGCAAGGCGCCCCCCGAGCGCGCGAAGCCCTCGCCGACCATCGACGACTGGCTCGCCGACGACGCGCCGTCGCGCTTCCCGAGCCGATGCCGGATTCGCATGGAGGGCGCGATCCAGCTCCTCGCCCACAGCAAGCCGCAGGGGCCCTCGGAACCGTCCCCGCTCGCCGGCCACCATGCGCCGATCGTCGTCGTCGAAGAGCGGACCGATCGGCTGCGCGTCGTGCTCGAGGACTCCCGCGCGCGCATCGTCGCGTTCGTGCCGCGGAGCCACCTCGTGAGGGTGCCCGTGGCGGTCACGCCGCTCTTCCCCGGGAACCCGCCGCTCGAGCCGGAGGCAGGCACGGGCGTGCGCCTCGCACCCGGGGTGGATCTGGAGGACGCGGGCAGCGCGGTCTTCGCCGGCATCGCCATGCGCGAGGTGCACGGCGAGGTCGAGCACCTCTCGGTGCGCGGATGGATCCAGGAGAGCGCGCTCGGTGACGTGTGGGTCGATGCGCCGTTCGCTCGACCGACGAGCACGGGTCGGCTCCGCCAGGGCGCAGCGCTCAGCGTGCCGGGAAGGTCTCTCGGTGCGCAGCACGGCGAGCTCCGACGCGCGCTCGCCGTGCGCGTCCCGCCGCCTTCCGCCGGCGCCTCCGCAGTCTTCCTCGAGGGCGTCGAGGCGCTCGGAGGTGGGCGCGTGCGGCTCGTCCGCCCGTCGATCGAGCTCGTCGGCGACGTCGACGCGAGCGACTACCAGGCGACGACCGGGGGCGACGGCCTCTGGTCGGACCACTACTTCGAGTCGAGCGGCGGCTACGACATGCACGCGCGGCGCGCCGTCGTTCGCGAAGGCGCGCCGCTCTTCGCGCCCGGTACGGACGTGAAGATCGGCGTCGCCCGGAAGGAGACGCAGGCCTTCTTCCACACGCGAGCCTCCCCGCGGATGCAGGTCCAGCTCTCGTTCGGCCCGCTGCGACGCCTGAGCGTCGACGTCGAGAGCGCCGATCTCGGCCTCGAGCTCTCACCCTGAGCGTCGACGAGGAGGCCCCAGACCTCGCGGGTCAGAGCGTGCCGGTCTGCACGCCCTTCAGTGCCCGCCGTCCTTCATCGCGGACACGAGGCCGAGGATGGTCTTTTTCGCATCCCCTAGCACCATCATGGTGTTCGGGTAGAAGAAGAGCTCGTTCTCGACGCCGCTGAAGCCGGTGTTCATGCTGCGCTTCAGCACGATGACGCTCCGCGACTGCTCGACGTTGAAGACGGGCATGCCGTAGATCGCGCTCGTCTTGTCCGTCTTCGCGCCAGGGTTCACGACGTCGTTCGCGCCGACGACGAGCACCGCGTCCGTCCGAGCGAAGTCGTCGTTGATCATGTCGAGGTCGAAGAGCGCGTCGTAGGGCACGTTCGCCTCCGCGAGGAGCACGTTCATGTGGCCCGGCATGCGGCCGGCGACCGGATGAATCGCGTACCTCACCTCGACGCCCTTCTTCTCGAGCGCCGCCGCCAGGTCCCGTACGGCGTGCTGCGCCTGCGAGACCGCCATGCCGTAGCCCGGCACGACGATCACCGTCTGCGCCGCCGCGAGCACCGCCGCGGCGTCCTCGACCGTCGCCTCGTTGTAGCTCTTGCCCGGCGCGGCCGTGGCGGCCGTGCCCGTCGACTCGCCCGTCCCGAATGCGCCGAAGATGACGTTCGTGAAGGACCGGTTCATGGCCTTGCTCATCACCATCGACAGGATGAACCCGCTCGATCCGTCGAGCGCGCCGGAGATGATGAGGATGTTGCTCTTCAGCGCGAAGCCCGTCGCACACGCGGCGAGGCCGGCGTACGAGTTGAGCAGCGAGATGACGACCGGCATGTCGGCGCCACCGATCGGGAGGACCGCGAGGACGCCGAGCGCGAGGCCGATCCCGCCCGTCACGAAGAACATCCACGCGGGCGCGTCGCGCAGCATGACGACCTGCGCGACGAGCAGGACGATCGCCCCGCCGAACGCGCCGATGTTCATCATGTTCTGCCCCTTCCACGTCACGGGCGCGCCCGTGATGAAGCCCTGGAGCTTGCCGAACGCCATGATGCTGCCCGTGAAGGTCAGCGAGCCGAGGAAGACCTCGAAGCCGAGCGCGCCCATCGTCAGCCGATCGAGCTCCTCGCCGGTCACCGCGTGGGTGCCCGTCGACAGCTTGTGGAACTCACCGAAGCCGACGAGCGCCGTCGCGAGGCCGCCGAAGGCGTGGCTGAACGCGATGCGCTCGGGCATCTTCGTCATCGGCAGCCGAGCCGAGATCGCGGTACCGATGAGGCTCCCGAGGAGGAGGCCGCCCGCGATCCACTCGAAGGAGACGATCTCCTTCTTCGCGAGCGTCGCGACGACGGCGATGAGCATCCCGAGCTCGCCGAGGAAGATGCCGCGCTTGCCCTTCTCCGGCGACGATAGGCCGCGGAGGCAGAGGATGAAGAGGATGGACGCGACGAGGTACGCGAGGTTGATGAGCTGGTCGCGGACCGTCATTTGGCGCCACCCGGGCCCTTCTTGAACATGCGGAGCATGCGGTCGGTGATCATGAAGCCGCCGACCACGTTGATCGTCGCGGAGGTGACGGCGACGAAGCCGAGCACGGTGGAGAGCGTGTCGTGCTTCGACCCCGCGAGCACGAGCGACCCGACCAGCGAGATGCCGCTGATCGCGTTCGTCCCGCTCATGAGCGGCGTGTGGAGCAGCGCGGGGACGCGCGAGATGACCTGGTATCCGACGAAGCCGGCCAGCGCGAAGATGTACAGGCCGAAGATGAGGTCTTCGTTCACGATGATTCTCCCAGGCCGAGCGCCTCGCGGACGCGCGGTTGAACGACACTTCCGTCACGCGTGATCATGCAGCCGCGGAGGATCTCCTCCTCCGCGTCGAACTTCGGCTCCCCGTCCTTGGTGACGTGGAAGATGAGCTTCTCCATGTTCCGCGACCACATCTGGCTCGCATGAACCGCGACGTGGCTCGGTAGATCGGCCGCGCCGAGGATCGTGACGCCGTGCCTCACGACCGTCTTGCCCGCCTCCGAGAGCGGGCAGTTGCCGCCTTGCTCGACGGCGAGATCGACGATGACGGATCCAGGCTTCATCGCCTTCACCATCTCCTCGGTGACGAGGATCGGCGCCTTCTTTCCCTGGACGAGCGCGGTGCAGATGACGGCGTCGGCCTTCGCGACGTGCTTCGCGATCACCTCGGCTTGCTTCTGCCTGTACGCGTCGCTCACCTCGCGCGCGTAGCCGCCTTCGGTCTGCGCGTCCTCGGTCGAGTCGACCTCGATGAACTTCGCCCCGAGGCTCTCGACCTGCTCCTTCGCGACCTTCCGGACGTCGAAGGCCTCGACGCGAGCGCCAAGCCGGCGCGCCATGCCGATCGCCGAGAGGCCCGCGACGCCGGCGCCGAGCACGAGGCAGGTGGCCGGCGCGATCGTCCCTGCGGCGGTGATGAGCATCGGGAAGAACCGCGGGAGCGCCGCCGCGGCCGCCACGACCGCGTGGTAGCCGGCCGCGGTCGCCTGTGACGAGAGGACGTCCATCATCTGCGCCACGGTGGTGCGCGGGATGAAGTCGACGGCGAAGGACGTCACCTTTCGACCCGCCAGCGCCTCGACGAGCTCCTTGCTGGAGAGCGGGGCCATCGGTCCGAAGAACAAGCTCCCTTCCTTCAGCGCCGCGACGTCCGCCTGGGACGGGATGCGGACGCGCATGACGGCGTCCGCCGCCGCGATCGCCTCGGCCGCGCTAGAGGCGAGGGTCGCCCCCTCCTTCTCGTAGTCCGCATCGGCGAAGAGCGAGCTCTCGCCTGCCCCGCGCTCCACGATCACGTCGACCTTCTTCGCCCGGAGGCGCTTGACCGAGTCGGGCACGATCGCGACCCGGCGCTCGAGCGCCGCCGTCTCCTTCAGCACCGCAATCTTCATGATCTTCCTGGGGGCTCGTCGTGGGGATCCGCGAGGCTGCCGCTCCGGCGCGACTCCGATGACCGATCTACTCCGGACGTCGCGCGAGCGGGCGACCGTCGACCGCCCTCGACCGCGCGAAAGGATGGCGCAACCACGTGGTCTTTCGCCGACGCCCTGCCTATGTAAAGACCGGTTGACACAACCGACCGTCAGCCGGAGTATACACACCTCGCGGCGCTGCTCGGGGCGGAACCGCGAGAGAGGGATCTCGCATGACAGGGTCGGCACTCTTCCGGACCACGCTCACCGGCGCGTTCGTCCTGCTCATGCTCGCGGCGGCGCACCTCTTCATGGTGGTCGTGAACGCGGCCGAAGCCGCCGTCGAGCCGCCGCGTCCGGCCGCGGGGCTCACCGCCCGCATGTTCTCGGATCGCCCGATGACCGAGGAGCTCCAGGCCGCGATCCGCAAGGCGGCGAAGACGCCGGAGAAGAGGAAGGTCCTCGAGGAGGCGCTCGAGTCGGAGAGTGCGGGTCATCCCGTCGTCTTGAAGACGCTGCCCGTCACGCGCTTCCTCGCGTTCGCCGCGATCGGTCTCACGCTCGTCGGCGGTCTCCTCCTCTGGGTCACGTCGCGGCTCAAGGGCGACGCGGCCCAGTCGATCGTCGGGATCTTCGGCGGGAACCTCATCTGGACGGGCGGCATCGAGTACGGCCTCACGATCGCCGCACGATCGCTCGGGATCGGGAAGACCGTGTCGGTCGTCGACGGGCAGGTCGTCGCCGTCTACGGCGAGTACGTCCTCATGAAGCACACGTGGGGCGTCCTCGCGCTCGTGCTCGTCTACCTGCTCTTCCTCGAGTCGTCGCGCTGCCCGGTCTTCCTCTGGTGGCGAAAGAACGTCCCGACGATGCGTGGCCCGATCGCCACCGGTCGCATCGACAACTACGGCCCGCGCAGCGCGTTCCAGTACGCCACCACGGTGTGGGGCTTCTACCTGCTCCTCCTCTGGGCCTACGACGAACAGCTCTGCGGCGTGTACTCGCTCGTGACGAAGGGCATCATGCTCCTCTCGATCGCCGGGGCGATCTACTGCGTCTGGCGCCTCCACCAGCAGACCTCCTGGGGCGCGGCCGTGCGCTACGCCGTCGGTGCGATGGTCGTGGTCTGGACGCCCATCGAGATCGCCGGGAAGTGGGGTCTCCTCCGCGAGCCCTGGCTCCTCCTCCAGCCTGAAGCGCTCGTCGTCTTCTTCGGCGGGCTCGGGCTCGGGACGTGGGGCCTGTGGCGCGCGCAGCGGAGGAAGCAGCTCGTCGCCGACGCCGTCACCGGGGAGCTCGCTCCGAGCACCGCGCGGACGGCCTCCTCTTCCCGGGGCCCTCGCGCCGTCGTGGCGTAGCGTCGCCATGGCTGCCCTCTTCCCCTTCTCGGCGATCGTTTCACAGGACGAGCTCAAGCTCGCCCTCTCCATGGTCGTCGTCGACCCCAACCTCGGCGGCGTCCTCGTCCTCGGGGACCGCGGCACCGGAAAGTCGACCGCGGTCCGCGCGCTCGCGTCGCTCCTTCCGAAGATGCGCGTCGCGATGGGCTGCCCGTACGGGTGCGACCCCGACGACACGCGCTCCGAGACGGCGTGCCCCGCTGGATGCGACAAGCGCTCGGTCGCCGTCGTCCCCGTGCCGGTCGTCGATCTCCCGCTCGGCGCCACCGAGGACCGCGTCGTCGGCGCGCTCGACCTCGAGGCTGCCCTCACGCGAGGCGAACGAGCGTTCTCGCCGGGCCTCCTCGCGCGGGCGAACCGCGGCTTCCTCTACATCGACGAGGTGAACCTCCTCCCCGACCACCTCGTGGATCTGCTCCTCGACGTGGCCGCCTCTGGAGAGAACGTCGTCGAGCGCGAGGGACTCAGCGTCCGCCACCCCGCGCGCTTCGTGCTCGTCGGGAGCGGCAATCCGGAGGAGGGCGAGCTCCGGCCCCAGCTCCTCGACCGGTTCGGGCTCTCGCTCGACGTGAAGACCCCGTCGGATCTCGCCACACGCGTCGAGGTCGTGAAGCGCAGGGTCGCGTTCGAGCACGATCCCCGCGCCTTCGTCGCCGCCTGGGCGAAGGAGGATGCGACCCTCACCGAGCGCCTCGCGAGCGCGCGAAGGCGCGTGTCCGAGGTCGCCTTGCCCGACGTCATGGTCGAGCGCGCCGCTTCGCTCTGCCAGACGCTCGGCACCGACGGTCTCCGGGGCGAGCTCACGCTCATCCGCGCCGCGCGGGCGGCAGCCTCCCTCGACGGCGTCACGGAGGTGTCCACGAAGCACCTCGTCCAGGTCGCCCCCCTCGCGCTCCGACATCGGCTCCGCCGCAACGTGCTCGACGAGGTCGGCACCACCGTTCGCGTCGAGAAGGCGATCGCGCAGGTCTTCGGGTCGTGAGCGCGCGCGAGCCGGAGGACGTCGTCGCGAGCACCATCGCTCGCACGGACGACATCGCGCTCGCGCTCGCCCTCTTCGCGATCGATCCCCCACGGCTCGGCGGGGTCGTCATCCGCTCGGGTCCCGGCCCGCACCGCGACGCGCTCGTCGCATCCCTCCGCGCGCTCCTTCCTTCGCATGCGCCGGTTCTGCGGATCCCCTCGCACGTCACCGACGATCGCCTCCTCGGAGGCCTCGCGCTCGCCGAGACGCTCCGCGAGGGTCGCCCCGTCACGGAGGTCGGGCTCCTCGCCCGCGCCGACGGGGGCGCCGTGGTCGTACCCTCGGCCGAGCGCACGACGACGTCGATCGCGGCGCACCTCGGTACGGCGCTCGATCGCGGAGAGATCACGATCGCGCGAGACGGCCTCACGGAGACGGCGCGAGCGCGGCTCGGCGTCGTCCTCCTCGACGAAGGCCTCGAGGACGAGCGGCCGCCCGCCTCCCTCGAGGACCGGCTCGCGCTCCGGATCGACCTCGGAGCGCTGGACCCCCGCGTCGAGCTCTCTGGCCCCTCGACCGAAGCGTGCGCGCGCGTCGCGCGGGCGCGGACGCGGCTCCGCGACGTGCGCGTGCCCGACGAGATCGTCACCGCCCTCGTCCACGCGTCGGAGGCCCTCGGTGTCCCGTCCGCACGCGCGGCGATCCTCGCGAGCGCGGTCGCGCGTGCGCACGCCGCGCTCGAGGGTAGTGTCGTCGCCGACGAAGACGACGCGCGTGTCGCGGCGAGGCTCGTCCTCGGCCCGCGCGCGACGAGGCTCCCGGCGCCGGAGGACGACTCGCCTCCGCCCGACGAGACGAAGGACGAGGACACGAGAGACGACGACGCGAGAGACGACGACTCTCCGTCCGAGGGCGAGCCCCGTCCCCTCGACGACATCGTGGTCGAAGCCGCCCGGAGCGGTATCCCCGAAGGTCTCCTCGAGGCGATCGCCATGGGCCGCGCGCCTCGCTCGGGACCGCGAAGCGCGGCGAGCCGATCCGGTCAGAAGAAGGACGCCGAGCGAGGCGGACGGCGCGTCGGAACACGCGCGCGCGCCCCTCGCTCCGGCGAACGCCTCGACGTGGTCGAGACGCTGCGCGCCGCGGCTCCGTGGCAGCGGATCCGCCTCCGCGACCTCGGCGATCCGCGCCTCCTCGGCCGCCGCCGCGTGCTCGTGCGGAAGGAAGACCTCCGCGTCGCGCGCCACGAGCAGCGCACGGAGACGAGCATCATCTTCGCCGTCGATGCCTCGGGTTCGGCGGCGCTCCAGCGGCTCGCGGAGGCGAAGGGCGCCGTCGAGCAGGTGCTCGTCGACTGCTACGCGCGCCGCGATCACGTCGCGCTCGTCGCCTTCCGCGGACGGGCAGCTGCGCTCCTCTTGCCGGAGACGCGCTCGCTCGCGCGGGTGCGCCGCTGTCTCTCGGAGCTCGCCGGCGGCGGGGCGACGCCGCTCGCGTCGGGGCTCGACGCGGCGCTCACCCTCGCGCTCGCCGCGCGGAAGCGAGGCCGCACGCCCGTCGTGGTCGTCATGACGGACGGACGCGCGAACGTCACCCGGGACGGACGCGAGGGCAGCGCGCCCGCGGCGGAGGACGCCCTCGCGATCGCGCGCCTGATCCGCACGTCCGACGTCCGCACGCTCTTCCTCGACACCTCTCCGCGTCCGCGTCGCGAGGCGCGTGCCGTCGCCGAGGCGATGGGCGCGCGCTACCTCCCTCTCCCGTACATCGACGCCGCGGGCATCTCGCGCACGGTCCGGGCGATCGCGGGGGAGTGATGGGAGAGGTGATGCCCGAGGGAGGTCGCTTCGTGTCGTGCGGCGCGATCCGCTGGCACGTCCACGTGCTGGGCAGAGGCCCCGCGCTGCTCCTCCTCCACGGAACGGGGTCGTCGAGCCGCTCGTTCCGTGCGCTCGCGCCGCTCCTCGCGACGCGCTTCACGGTCGTCGCTCCGGATCTGCCCGGCCACGCGCGCTCCCGCGCGACGAGGGAGACGGAGCTGACGCTCCCCGGGATCGCCGCAGCCCTCGAGGAGCTCCTCGACGCGCTTCGGCTCGAGCCCGTCGTCGCGGTCGGTCACTCTGCCGGCGCAGCCCTCGTCGCGCGCATGACGCTCGACGGTCTCCTCCGGCCGGACCTCCTCGTCGGACTCGCGAGCGCGCTCCAGCCCTTCCGGGGCCTCGCCCGCACGCTCTTCCCCGGTGCCGCACGTCTCCTCGCGGGATCGTCCCTCGCGTCGAAGCTCCTCGCCCTGAACGCGCGGCGTCCGGGAGAGATCGCCCGCGTCCTCCGCTCCACGGGCTCGGCGCTCGACGAAGGCGGCCTCGCGATGTACCGCGACCTCGCGACGAGCGCCGATCACGTCGCGGGCGTCCTCTCGATGGTCGCGAGCTGGGATCTCGAGCCGCTCCACGCGGAGCTGCCGTTCCTCGCCGTGCCGTTCCTCCTCCTGGCTGGCGCCGAGGACAGGGCCGTCCCCGTCGCCCAGCAACGGTCCGCGGCGAGGCGGCTCGGCCGCGGGCGCCTCGTCGTCGTGCCGGCTGCGGGGCATCTCCTCCACGAAGAGCGCCCCGACGTGGTCGCGCGCGCGATCCTCGACGCTTGCCAGGACGCCCATGTCGGAGCGGCGTCGGCATGAACGGCTCGCCGCTCGGGCTCGTCGAGATGGCGCTCGTCCTCGGGCTGGTGCTCGGGCTCGGCTTCTGGGAGCTCCACAAGCTGCGGAAGCC
Organism: Polyangiaceae bacterium; assembly: GCA_022842465.1. Lineage (GTDB taxonomy): Bacteria > Myxococcota_A > Polyangia > Polyangiales > Polyangiaceae > Labilithrix. The sequence continues at coordinate 30,788 of JALHPN010000058.1, forward strand.
GTGACCCACAGCGGCGCGCGTACCCATTTCATGACATGCACTTTGGTCTACCTTCCTTGACACGACGTCACTCCACCACCGTCGGAGCCGCCCGAGACGAGGGCGCACGCGAGGGCCTCACCATGCAGAACAGGATCGAAAACGCTCTCGTGAACGCCGTCGCCCGCGCCGAGCACGGCGCCCCTCCGCGCCTCGGGAGCGCGCTGTCGTACGCGGTGTTCCCCGGCGGAGCGCGCGTGAGGCCCCTCCTCTGCCTGGCGGTCGCCGAGGCGAACGGTGAGGCCGCGAGCCCGCTCGCGGAGGCGGCGGCAGCGGCGCTCGAGCTCCTCCATTGCGCGTCCCTCGTCCACGACGATCTCCCGTGCTTCGACGACGCCTCGGAGCGCCGCGGCAAGCCCTCGGTGCATCGCGTCTTCGGAGAAGCGATCGCCGTCCTCGCGGGTGATGCGCTCATCGTCAGCGCCTTCGAGACGCTCGCCCTCGCCGGGATGACCGCGCCGCATCGGCTCCCGGCGCTCGTCGCGCTGATGGCGCGCGCCGCCGGCAGCCCGTCGGGCCTCGTCGCTGGTCAGGCGTGGGAGAGCGAGCCGTCGGTCCCGGTCGCGGAGTACCACCGCGCGAAGACCGGCTCGCTGTTCGTCGCGGCGACGATGGCGGGCGCCGTCGTCGCCGGCCGCGATCCTCTCCCGTGGCGCGCGATGGGCGAGAAGCTCGGCGAGGCCTACCAGGTCGCCGACGATCTCCTCGATGCGCTCGCCGAGGGCAGCGAGGGGGGCAAGCCCGCGCGGCAGGACGAGAAGCTCGGACGGCCGAGCGCGGTCGCGGCGCTCGGCGTCGACGGCGCCGTCGCTCACCTCCGCGCGCTCGTGGCCGGGGCCGCGGACGCCGTCCCCGAGTGCAAGGGCGCGGCGACTCTGCGCGGGCTCGCGCTCCAGATGGCGGAGCGTCTCGTCCCCGTGCGCTTCAAGCAGTCGGCCGCGTGACCGCGCAGCCGGAGCAAGCGCGGCTCGCGAGGCGACGTGCGCTCTCCCTCTCCGATCGCTGGGTCGCGTGGCGGAACCGCTTGCTCGCGAGCCCGCGCTTCCAGCGCTGGGCCGCGCGCTTCCCGCTGACGCGTTTCATCGCGCGACGGCGGGCGACGGCCCTCTTCGACCTCTGCGCCGGCTTCGTCTACTCGCAGGTCCTCTTCGCCGCGGTCGAGCTGCGGCTCTTCGAGGCCGTCGCGGACGGCCCGCTCTCGCTCGCCGAGCTCGCGACGTCGCTGAACCTCCCCGAGAGCGGCGCCGCGAGGCTGTGCGACGCGGCCGTCTCTCTCGACCTCCTCGAACGCAGACCGAACGGCGACTACGGGCTCGGCAAGCACGGCGCGTCGTTCCTCGGCAACCCGGGCGTCGCGCGGATGGTCCACCACCACGCGCTCTTCTACCGGGACCTCCGTGACCCCGTCGCGCTCCTGCGCGGCAGACCGGACACGGAGCTCTCGCGCTTCTGGACCTACAGCGGCGGCGACGGCGACGCGGACGTCGGGCCTTACTCGGAGCTCATGGCCGGGTCTCTCTCGCTCATCGCCGAGGACATCCTCGAGGCGTACCCGCACGACGGGCACCGCTGCCTCCTCGACGTCGGCGGCGGCGAGGGCGTGTTCCTCGAGGCGGCCGCGCGTCGTTCCCCCGATCTCTCGCTCGTGCTCTTCGACCTCCCGCCCGTCGCCGAGCGCGCGCGAGCGCGGCTGGAGAAGGCAGGGCTCGCCGGCCGGGCGCGCGTCGTCGGGGGAGACGTGTTCGAGGACGCACTCCCGTCGGGAGCCGACCTCGTCACCCTCGTGCGTGTCATCCACGATCACGACGATCGCGAAGCGCTCCGCATCCTGCGTGCGGCGAGGGCTGCGCTCGTCCCGGGCGGCACGCTCCTCGTCGCCGAGCCGATGTCGGGCACCCGCGGCGCCGAGCCGATGGGCGACGCCTACTTCGGGTTCTACCTCCTCGCGATGGGACAGGGTCGCCCGCGCACCGCCGCCGAGCTCGAGGCGCTCCTCCGCGCGGCAGGCTTCACGCGGGTCCAGTCACGACCGACCCGCCGGCCGATGTTGACGCGGCTGATCGTCGCCGAGATCGCCTGATCGTGCTGCGCCGCGTCGTCTGCACGCTGCACTCATCTTGCCCCGAGTGTCACTTTAGGTTGACGCTTTGACCAGTACATATAGATTGACACCCCTGGACATGGAAAGCGTCGCCGTCGTCTTCAACGCCCCCGAGCAGCTCGAGCTGCGCCGGCTCACGCTGTCGCCTCCGCGCGCAGCGGACGGCGAGGTCGTCGTCGACGTCGACTACAGCGCGATCAGCACCGGCACCGAGCGCCTGCTCTGGACCGGCACGATGCCGCCCTTCCCGGGCCTCGGGTACCCGCTCGTCCCCGGCTACGAGACCGTGGGGCGCGTCGTCTCCGCGGAGGGGAGCAGCGACGTCCGCGTCGGCGACCACGTCTTCGTCCCCGGCGCGAGCTGCTTCGACGACGTGCGCGGCCTCTTCGGCGGCGCCGCCTCGCGACTCCGCGTCCCTTCCTCGCGGGTCACGCGCATCGATGCGTCGCTCGGGGAGCGCGGCGTCCTCCTCGCCCTCGCCGCGACAGCCGAGCACGCGCTCGCAGGGGGCGCAGGCGCCGCGGACCTCATCGTCGGCCACGGCGCGCTCGGACGCCTCCTCGCGCGGATCGCCGTCGCCCGCGGCGGAAGCCCCGTGGTCTGGGAGAAGAATCCGTCACGCGCCGCCGGCGCCGAGGGCTACGCCGTCCTGTCTCCCGACGAGGACACGCGCCGCGACTACGGCACCGTCTACGACGTGAGCGGGGACGAGTCGCTCGTCGAGTCGCTCTTCGGGCGGATCCAGAAGGGCGGGGAGATCGTCCTCGCCGGCTTCTACCCGGGTCGCATCTCCTTCGCCTTCCCGCTCGCCTTCATGAAGGAGGCGCGCCTCCGCGTCGCCGCCGAGTGGCAGCCGAAGGACCTCCACGCCGTCCTCGCGTACCTCGCGGACGGGAGGCTCTCGCTCGACGGCCTCATCACGCACCGCCGCTCCTACGAGCAGGCGCGCGAAGCCTACGCCACCGCGTTCACGGATCCCGAGTGTCTCAAGATGCTCATCGACTGGAGAAGCTGTTCATGAGCTCGATGTCAGACATGGCAGCACGCCTCCGGATCGAGGCGTCGGAAGTGCCCGCGCACGTCCCTCCCACCGCCGCGGCTCCCACGAAGGAGACCCAGATCATCGCGATCTACGGCAAGGGCGGGATCGGCAAGAGCTTCACGCTCGCGAACCTCTCCTACATGATGGCGCAGCAGGGCAAGAAGGTCCTCCTCATCGGCTGCGACCCGAAGAGCGACACCACCTCGCTCCTCTTCGGCGGCAAGGCTTGCCCGACCATCATCGCGACGTCGGGCAAGAAGAAGCTCGCGGGCGAAGAGGTCGCGATCGGCGACGTCTGCTTCAAGCGCGACGGCGTCTACGCGATGGAGCTCGGGGGCCCGGAGGTCGGTCGCGGCTGCGGCGGGCGCGGGATCATCCACGGCTTCGAGACGCTCGAGAAGCTCGGCTTCCACGACTGGGGCTTCGACTACGTCCTCCTCGACTTCCTCGGCGACGTCGTCTGCGGCGGGTTCGGCCTGCCGATCGCGCGCGACATGTGCCAGAAGGTCATCGTCGTCGGCTCGAACGATCTCCAGTCGCTCTACGTCGCCAACAACGTCTGCTCGGCGACGCAGTACTTCCGGAAGCTCGGCGGTCACGTCGGCGTCGCCGGGATCGTGATCAACAAGGACGACCACACCGGCGAGGCGAAGGCCTTCGCCGAGAAGGTCGGCATCCCGGTGCTCGCGTCGATCCCCGCGGACGACGACATCCGCCGGAAGAGCGCGAAGTACGAGATCATCGGCCGCCCCGGCGGTCAGTGGGCGCCGCTCTTCGAGGAGCTCGCCCGGAACGTCGCGACCGCGCCGCCCGTCGCGCCGAAGCCCCTCGAGCAGGACGAGCTCCTCGGCCTCTTCGCCGGCGACGTCGTCGGGCGTGACGTCGTCCTCCAGCCGGCGACGGTCGAGGACATGTGCGGCCCGCAGCTGACGAAGCGACGCTCGCTCGAGGTCCTCTACGACGGGCACCAGGCGCTCGCATGAGCGACGCCGTCACCACCGAGGCCGCCGCGAGCTGTCACGGCTCGTCGAAGACCGCCCTCCGCGAGGCCGCCACCAAAGCGGGCTCGGAGGCGATGGAGCGGTACGCGGCCGACTACCCCGTCGGCCCGCACGATCAGCCGCAGAGCATGTGCCCCGCGTTCGGATCGCTCCGCGTCGGGCTCCGCATGCGTCGGACGGCGACGATCCTCTCGGGCTCCGCGTGCTGCGTCTACGGGCTCACGTTCACCTCGCACTTCTACGGCGCGAAGCGGACCGTCGGGTACGTCCCCTTCGACTCCGAGTCGCTCGTCACCGGCAAGCTCTTCGAAGATCTCCGCGACGCCGTCCACCAGATCGCGAAGCCCGCGGACTACGACGCCGTCGTCGTCATCAACCTCTGCGTGCCGACCGCGTCGGGCGTGCCGCTCCGGCTCCTCCCGAAGTCGATCGACGGCGTGCGCATCATCGGCATCGACGTACCGGGCTTCGGCGTCCCGACCCACGCCGAGGCGAAGGACGTCCTCGCGGGCGCGATGCTCGCCTACGCCCGGCAGGAAGCCGAGCTCGGCCCCGTGATGGCGCCGCGGACCGGACGGTCCCAGGTCCCGACGGTGACCCTCCTCGGCGAGATGTTCCCCGTCGACCCCATCTCGATCGGGCGCATGCTCGAGCCGATGGGCCTCGCCGCAGGCCCCGTCGTCCCGACGCGCGAGTGGCGCGAGCTCTACGCCGCGCTCGACAGCGCCGTCGTCGCGGCGATCCATCCCTTCTACACCGCGTCGATCCGCGAGATGCAGAGCGCCGGTCGCACGATCGTCGGCTCCGCGCCGGTCGGGCGCGACGGCACGGAGGCGTGGCTCGAGGCCATCGGCCAGGCGTACGCCGTCCCGCGCGCGAAGATCGACGCGGCGAAGAACGCGATCCTCCCGGCCATCACGGGCGCGCTGGCCGGAATGCCGATCAAGGGCCGCATCACCGTGTCCGGCTACGAGGGCTCCGAGCTACTCGTGGCGCGTCTCCTCGTCGAGAGCGGCGCGGACGTCCCCTACGTCGGCACCGCGTGCCCCAAGACGCCCTGGTCGGAGCCCGACCGCGCGTGGCTCGAAGCCCGCGGCGTCCGCATCCAGTACCGCGCGTCTCTCGAGCAGGACCTCGAGGCGATGCGCGAGCTCGCCCCCGACCTCGCGATCGGCACCACGCCCGTCGTCCAGGCCGCGAAGGAGCGCGGGCTCCCCTCGCTCTACTTCACGAACCTCATCTCCGCGCGGCCGCTCATGGGCCCCGCCGGCGCCGGCTCGCTCGCGCAGGTCGTCATGACCGCGATGGCGAACAAGGGTCGCATGCACGAGATGAAGGCGTTCTTCGAGGGCGTCGGCACCGGCGCCTCCGCCGGCATCTGGCAGGATCTCCCGAAGGACCGCGATCCCGAGCTCCGCCAGCAGCAGCTCGTGCAGCTCAAGAAGCGCGCGAAGTCGGAGGAGGCGATCGGATGCTAGTCCTCGATCACGATCGCGCCGGCGGCTACTGGGGCGCCGTCTACGTCTTCACGGCCGTGAAGGGCCTCCAGGTCATCATCGACGGCCCCGTCGGCTGCGAGAACCTGCCGGTCACCTCCGTCCTCCACTACACGGACGGGCTCCCTCCTCACGAGCTGCCCATCGTCGTCACCGGCCTCGGCGAAGAGGAGCTCGGACAGAAGGGTACCGAGGGCGCGATGCGGCGCGCGCACAAGGCGCTCGACCCCGCGCTCCCGAGCGTCGTCGTCACCGGATCGATCGCCGAGATGATCGGCGGCGGCGTGACGCCGGAGGGGACGAACATCCAGCGCTTCCTCCCGCGCACGATCGACGAGGACCAGTGGCAGAGCGCGAATCGCGCGATGCTCTGGCTCTGGCAGCAGTACGGCCTCGTGAACGGGAAGAAGTTCCCGAAGGCGAGGCCGAAGAAGGAAGGCGACAAGCCGAAGGTCAACATCATCGGCCCGGCCTACGGCTACTTCAACACGTGGTCGGACCTCGCAGAGATCCGCCGCCTCGTGGAGGGCATCGGCGCGGAGGTGAACCTCACCTTCCCGCTCGGGAGCCACCTCCTCGACGTGCCCCGCCTCGTCGATGCGGACGCCAACATCGTGATGTACCGCGAGCACGGGCGCCTGCTCTGCGAGGCGCTCGAGAAGCCGTACTTCCAGGCCCCGATCGGCCTCCACCAGACGACGAAGTTCCTCCGCGCCCTCGCCGCCGAGCTCCGGCTCGACGCCGAGCCGTTCATCGAGCGCGAGAAGCATACGACGCTGAAGCCGATGTGGGATCTCTGGCGGTCGGTCACGCAGGACTTCTTCGGGACGGCGTCGTTCGGCGTCGTCGCGAACGAGACCTACGCGAAGGGCCTCCGGGGGTTCCTCGAAGAGGAACTCGGCCTGCCCTGCCACTTCGCCATCGAGCGGAAGCCCGGCGCGAAGACCGACAACGCCGCCGTCCGCGCCCTCGTCCGCGAGAAGACGCCGCTCGTCCTCTTCGGCTCGTACAACGAGCGCATGTACCTCGCCGAGGCGGGGGGCCGTGGGATCTACATCCCGGCGTCCTTTCCCGGGACGGCCATCCGCCGCCACACCGGGACGCCGTTCATGGGCTACTCGGGCGCCTCGTACCTCCTCCAGGAGGTCTGCAACGCGCTCTTCGACGCGCTCTTCGCGATCCTCCCGCTCGGCACCGACCTGGACAAGGTCGAGGCGACGCCGTCGAAGATGCACGAGGAGCTGCCCTGGGACATGGACGCCGAGCACGCGGCGTCCGCCGTCATTTCGAGCCTCCCCGTCCTCACGCGCATCTCCGCCGCGAAGCGCCTCCGCGATGCCGCCGAAGAGGCCGCGCGCAAGGCAGGCGCCCCGCGCGTCACCACGTCGATCGTCGCCGTCGCCTCGCGCGTCGGCCTGGGCGTCTCGCTGTCGGCTCCAGGAGGAGTCGCGTGAGCACGAACCCCGCGCACGAGATGCGCACATTCAGCTCCCGGGGGCCGCGAGGTCCTCGGCCGGTCCGTCTTCGCGACGGCCAACCTAGCCGCGCAGGATGGGCGCGGAGACAGCCGGAGGTCTACCGATATGGCACAAGTTGACGAAAAGGGAGGCTCCTTGTCGGGGCTGTCCGAGGGAGAGGCGAAGGAGTTTCACAAGCTCTTCGTCACGAGCTTCATGGTCTTCACCGCGATTGCCGTCGCGGCGCACGTCCTCGCTTGGATGTGGCGTCCGTGGCTCCCCGGCGTGAATGGCTACGGCATGATCGAGACGGCGCAGTCCCTTGCGCAGTCCGTGATGGGCTGAAGGAGAGATCCACATGTGGAAGCTATGGCAACTGTTCGATCCGCGGCAGGCGTTGGTGGGACTCTTCACGTTCCTGTTCGCGCTGGCGCTCGTCATCCACTTCGTGCTGCTCAGCACGAGCCGCTTCAACTGGCTCGAAGGGCCTCACAAGAGCGCAGCGGCTGACCGCTCCGCGATGCCCTCCAAGTAAAGCGATCCTCGCGAAGATGGAGCTCGGGCTCTCCCTCTGGGAGGCCCGAGCCCATCCTCGCGACTCGTTCATGATCGTTGTCGGCGGGAGGATGCGATGGCGTTGCTGAGTTTCGAGAGGCGATATCGAGTTCGCGGGGGCACACTCCTCGGCGGCGACCTGTTCGACTTCTGGGTCGGACCTTTCTACGTGGGCCTGTTCGGCGTCACGACGATCTTCTTCACGTTCGTCGGTGTCGCGCTGATCCTCTGGGGGGCATCCCTCGGACCGACGTGGAACCCGTGGCTGATCAACATCCAGCCACCACCGGTCGAGTACGGCCTCGCCTTCGCCCCGCTGAAGGACGGCGGCATCTGGCAGCTCGTCACCGTCTGCGCCATCGGCGCGTTCGGCTCGTGGGCGCTGCGGCAGGCCGAGATCAGCCGGAAGCTCGGCATGGGCTACCACATCCCGATCGCCTACAGCGTCGCGATCTTCGCGTACGTCACGCTCGTCGTGATCCGCCCGATCCTGCTCGGCGCGTGGGGACACGGCTTCCCCTACGGCATCTTCAGTCATCTCGATTGGGTGTCGAACGTCGGATATCAATATCTGCACTTCCACTACAACCCGGCGCACATGATCGCCGTCACGTTCTTCTTCACGACGACGCTGGCGCTCTCGCTGCACGGCGGCCTCATCCTCTCTGCCGTCAATCCGCAGAAGGGTGAGAAAGTGAAGACCGCGGAATACGAAGACACCTTCTTCCGCGACCACATCGGTTATTCGATCGGCGCCCTCGGCATCCACCGACTCGGCCTCTTCCTCGCGCTCAGCGCGGGAATCTGGAGCGCGATCTGCATCGTCATCAGCGGACCCTTCTGGACCCGCCAGTGGCCGGAGTGGTGGGGCTGGTGGCTCAGCCTCCCCATCTGGAACTGAATCGGAGCCGACCATGTTCCAATATCAGAACATCTTCACGCAGATTCAGGTCGTCTCGAAGGAGGCGGAAGTCCCGCCGCCCGTCGCCGACGCGGAGTTCCGCACGCGCGGCTGGCGCATGTCGAAGCTCATCGGGTGGTTCGGCAACGCGCAGGTCGGACCGCTGTACCTCGGGTACCTCGGCATCGCCTCGCTCGTCTGTGGCTTCATCGCGATCGAGATCATCGGCCTCAACATGTGGGCCTCCGTCGGCTGGAGCCCCGTCCAGTTCGTCCGTCAGCTCCCGTGGCTCGGCCTCGAGCCCCCGCCGCCGTCGAACGGCCTCCGCCTCCCCGCCCTGAACCAGGGCGGCTGGTGGCTGATGGCCGGCTTCTTCCTGACGACGTCGATCCTCCTCTGGTGGGTCCGCACGTACCGTCGCGCGAAGGCGCTCGGGATGGGCACGCACGTCGCCTGGGCGTTCGCGGCGGCCATCTGGCTCTATCTCGTCCTCGGCTTCATCCGTCCGATCCTCATGGGGTCCTTCGGCGAGGCCGTGCCCTTCGGGATCTTCCCGCACCTCGACTGGACCGCGGCGTTCTCGATCCGCTACGGCAACCTCTTCTACAACCCGTTCCACGCGCTCTCGATCGCGTTCCTCTACGGGTCGACGCTGCTCTTCGCGATGCACGGCGCGACCGTCCTCGCCCTCAGCCACCTCGGCGGCGAGCGCGAGGTCACGCAAGTCATCGACCGCGGCACCGCCGCCGAGCGCGGCGCCCTCTTCTGGCGCTGGACGATGGGCTTCAACGCCACGTTCGAGTCCATCCACCGCTGGGCCTGGTGGTTCGCCGTCCTCTGCCCCCTCACGGGCGGCATCGGCATCCTCCTCACGGGCACGGCGGTCGACAACTGGTTCCTCTGGGCGCAGAAGCACCACTTCGCGCCGCAGTACGCCGAGACGTACAAGACCGTGCCGGACCCGGCGCTGACGTACCCTTCGACGGCGAAGATGGGCACCCCGCCCGCGCCGAGCGCGGGACCTGGCACGGGCCTCCAGACGTCGCCGGGCGCGGGCCCTGCGGCGAGCGCCAGCGGCTCGGCGCCCCCGTCGAGCCTCAGCGTGATGTCCCCCGACTCCGGCGCGATCGCGCCGGGCGCCACGATGGGCGCGATGCTCGCGGACCTTCCCGACGCCGCCGCCAAGGCGGACGCCGCGTCGGCGCCGCAGCCCGACTCCGTCATCAACACTCAAGGCAACGAAGCCAAGCCCGATGGTGGCCAGGGCGTGCGCGGCACGAACCGGCCGGAGGTGCGACCGTGAACCTACTCTGGAGACCGGCGCTCGCGCTCGGCGGCGTGCTACTCGCCGCGGGCACCGTCGCGACGTACCACAAGACGACCACGTTCCAGCACGGGTATCCGGGCGTGGGCATGGCGATCGTCGAGACGAACGAGCGCCTCGCCGACAAGGTGAAGGCGAACGAGCTCCCGCCTGCCCTCCCCCCGGCCTCGGCCGAGGGCGTGCTCGCCGTGAACGCGTACAAGAACGTGCAGGTGCTCGGCCACATCTCGTCCGGCGACTTCACGCGGACGATGACGGCCATCACGCTCTGGGTCTCCCCCCAACAGGGCTGCGGCTACTGCCACGCGCCCCAGCGCGACGCGCAGGGCAAGGTCGTCGTGAACGAGGACGGCTACCCCCAGGCGGACCTCGCCAAGATGGACTCCGACGAGCTCTACGCGAAGGTCGTCGCGCGGCGCATGATCCAGATGACCCAGCACGTCAACGCCGACTGGAAGCAGCACGTCCAGGCCACCGGCGTGACGTGCTGGACGTGTCACCGCGGCAACAACGTCCCGAAGAACATCTGGTTCGACGAGGCGCCGGATCCGGGGGACACGCGCGCCGTCGGCTACAAGGGCGGGCAGAACACGCCGGCCCTCACGAACGGTCTCTCCACGCTCCCGACCTCGTTCTTCCGTCCGTTCCTCGCGGGCGAGGAGAGCATCCGCGTCCAGAGCGGCGAGGCGCTACCGAGCGGCAACCGTCAGTCGATCAAGCAGGCGGAGTGGACGTACGGACTCATGACGCACATGAGCAACGCGCTCGGCGTCAACTGCACGTACTGCCACAACTCGCGCTCGTGGGCCGACTGGAGCCAGAGCCCGGCGACGCGCGCGACCGCGTGGTACGGGATCCGGATGGTGCGCGACCTCAACAACGCGTACCTCGAGCCCCTCCTCGCGACATACCCTCCGCATCGGCTCGGGCCGACGGGAGACGCGCCGAAGGCGAACTGCACGACGTGCCACCAGGGCGCGTACAAGCCGCTCCTCGGCAAGAGCATGCTCACGGCGTACCCGGTCTTCGCCGAGCCCAAGCCCCAGCCGCCGAAGACGGCGGACCTGCCGGTCGACCTCGGCCAGCAAGCAGGGGCGACTGCCCTCGCTGCCGCGGCAGCAGATGCGGGCGCCACGACGCTCGCCGCCGCTGCCGGCGGCGACGGCGGCGCGGTCCCGCC
>JALHPN010000059.1 GCA_022842465.1 Polyangiaceae bacterium
CGACCGCGCCACGCGTGGCCGCGCCGATGCGGCCGTGACCGCGATCGCCGCGGCCCCGGGCGCGAGCGAGGAGCTCCGCGGTGAAGCCCAGGTCGCGCTCCGCTCGCTCGCCGCCGACGACGGCACGAGCGCCGGCGTCGCGAAGGCACGACAGCTCGGCATACTCACCGATCTCGCCGTCCTCGGTCCGTTCCGCGACACGGGCGGCGGCCTCGACGCCCACGACGGCCCCGAGGCGCCGGACACGCTGACGAAAGGCGGCTTCGGCAACCCGCAGAAGACGTACTCGTGGGGCTCCGTCGAGGTCGCCTGGCGCGGCGTTCCCCCGTCGTTCGCGCAGGCCGAAGGCGTGCCGCTCGACCTCTTCGTCCACCCGCGCAAGGAGAGCTGCTCGTTCGTCGCGACGAAGATCACCGTCCCCGCCGCGCGGCCGATCGTGGTCCGCCTCGCCGCCAGCGGTCAGGCCCGCCTCACGTTCGACGGCAAGGATCTCGCGAAGAGCGACGACGTCCACCAGAGCGCTCTCTTCGAGCGCCTCGCCGCGCGCGTCGAGGCGAGCGTGGGCAACCACGTCGTCGCCGCGAAGGTCTGCACCGGCGCCCTGGAGGACTCGGGCCGCGTCCGCCTCCGCATCACCGACGCGCAAGGCGCGCCCCTCCCGCTCGCCCACACAGCCGACGTGTCGGCGAAGCAGGGCGAGACGATCGCGTGGGGCCAGGCGAAGAGCACGGCCCTCCCGACGCCGCTCACGCGCAGCATCGCGGGGAAGGGCTCCGCCGACGCGCTCCTCGATGCCGCGATCGTCCGCACCCTCGCGGGCGCCGACGATCTCAAGAGCCCGCGCGCTCCCGGTCAGCTCGACACCCTCCTCCAGACCAAGGACCTCGACGCCGACCGCCTCGCGATGGCGGGCTGGGTCTCACCCTCCGGCGCCAACCGCAGCGCTCGCCTGCAGAACGCACGCAAGCTGGCGGAGAAGAGCGGCGACGCCGTCACGCGCGCCTTCGTCGACCGGCGCCTCGTCGAGGCGCACCTCGAGACCGACATGCCCGACTGGGCCATCGCCACCGTCCGCGGGACGAAGCTCGATCAGGAGAAGGACGCGGACGTTCTCCTCCTCCGCGCGCGGATCGCCCGCGCCCTTCGTCTCGACGCGCTCGAGATCGCGGCGACGCGCGAGCTCACGGCGACCTTCCGCGCCGCGCCCTCGAGCGTGCCCGACGCGCTCCTCGTCCAGCTCTCGTCCTTCGCGCGGACGCACGACGTCAAGGCGTGGAACGACGTCGTCGACGAGCTCGCGAAGCGCGGCATCCGCGGCGACCTGCAGGTCGACGCGATGGACACCCGCGGCAAGGCCGACGTCGTGCGCTCCGCGCGCGACGCGTTCGAGGGCGGGATCGAGGACGCCGACGAGGCGATCTCCGTCGCCGGCCGCGTCGCCGGGGCGGGCGCGCACGACGTCGCCGCCGAGCTCTACCGCGCGACGTGCAAGATGGCGCCGAACCGCCCCGAGGCCTGGGCCGGTTTCGCGCGCGAGCTCGCGGCGGCGTCGAAGGACGCGAAGACGCCGGCGACGAACGACGGAAAGCTCGTGATGGTCGCTCTCCGCCGTGCGCGCGAGCTCGCGCCCGGCGACGCGAAGTACCGCGCCGAGCTCGCGCTCCGCTTCCGCGGACGACCGGCCGGCGGCCCGGGCACGCAGGTCGCCAGCAGCGAAGCGCGCGAGGACGAGCGCTGGCTCACCCCGATCGCGACCATCCTCGCGCGGCGGAAAGGCGTCCCCGCGAGCGGCCCGCCGGACGTCTCCGATCGCGAGCTCCACTGGCTCCGCGCCGTGAAGATGCACGAGGACAACCGCGTGTCCCAGCTCATCCAGTACGCGCGCGAGATCGTCATCGCCCCTCGCACGCAGCAGGAGCTCTTCGAGCCGATCCCGCCGGAGGGCGACCTCACGGAGATCCTCCGTGCGCGGGTCCACAAGAAGAACGGCAGCGTCGCCTTCCCGAGCGAGGAGCACAACGACGGCGCGCGGCCGCGCATCCGCTGGCCGGAGCTCGACGCGGGAGACACCGTCGAGGTCGTCATCCGTCAGTGGACGAGCACCGCGGTCGGCGGACGTGGCGACGCGCCCTTCACGTTCATGGACTACGCGGGCGCGCCCGCGAGCCATCCCCTCCTCTACAACGAGGTCGTCGTCGAGACGGTCCCGGGCCATCCGCTCTACGTCGACGTCCTCCACGACAAGGCCGTCCCGTACAGGCGCGAGGAGAAGGAGGAGAAGGGCGCGAAGATCCTCCGGCTCGTGTGGGACACCCCGCTCGTCGTCCCGGAGGAGCCGCTCGCGCCCCACACCTCCGAGATCGCGCCCGTCATCGTAGGCTCGACCTTCAAGACGTGGGCGGACTTCCGGAAGTGGTACGGCGAGGCCGTCCGGGGCTTCACCGAGCCGGACGACGAGGTGCGCCGGATCGCCAAAGACCTCACGAAGGGCAAGACGACGCGCGAGGACAAGCTCCGCGCCCTCTTCGAGTTCGTCGCGGACGACATCCGCTACGTGAACTACGTCTCCGGCGAGTGGTGGCTTCCGAACCGCCCGCAGCAGCTCCTCGCGCGACGCGAGGGCGACTGCGACGACAAGGCGATCCTCCTCATCACCCTCCTCCGCTCGATCGGGATCGAGGCGCAGGAGGTCATGGTCCAGACGCGGATGACCGGGCAGCCCTCGGTGCTGCTCGCGAAGAACGTGGCGGTGCCGATGTTCGATCACGGCATCGCCTTCCTCCCCGGCCCGAACGGCGGGCAGTACCTCGACGCGACGAGCCCGCAGTCGCGCCTCGGCCCGCTCCCGTCGATGGACGCGCGCGCGGTCGCGCTGCGGATGGACGACGGCCCCGCCGAGATCGTCCAGCTCCCGTCGAGCTCGCCGGACGATCACGGCGCGGACGCCTCGTGGATCCTCGAGGTCACCGCGGACGGCGCCGGAAAGCTCACCGGCGAGGAGCGGCACACGGGAGACGCCGCGTTCTGGCTCAGGACGAACCTCTCGCAGGCGGAGGCGCGCGCGCAGTACGTCGAGGACGCGCTCGTCGCGCCGTGGTTCGCGACGGTCGACGTCGACAAGGAGATCGACTTCAAGGGGGACCTGAAGGGCGGCGCCGCCCAGGTGAAGTACAAGGCGAGCTCGCGCAACATCGCGCGCCGGGAGGGCAAGGATCTCGTCCTCCCGCTCTCGCGGAGCAGCACGTACGGCTCGAACCTGGCGCCGCTCGCGACGCGCACGCTACCCGTCGAGCTCCCGCCCCACCTCGCGCCGAGCCACAACGCGCGGACCCTCAAGGTGATCGCGCCGCAGGGCTACGCGTGGGGCGATCTGCCCCCCGGCGGCGACGCCGACGGGAAGGACTTCGGCAAGGCCCACCTCGAGCTCGCGAAGGACGCGAAGAACCCGCGCATGCTCGTCATCAAGAACCGCGTCGTCTTCGACCTGCATCGGATCCCGGTCGAGCGGTACGGCGCGTGGCGCGCGTGGATCCAGCAGGTCGACGCGCTGATGCACAAGGAAGTGCGCCTCGTGGAGGCGAAGTGATGACCGGCAGAAAGCACTCTCGCGCGGCGCTCGCCGCTCTCGTCGTCACGACGGCGCTCGCCGGCGTGGCCTGTGGCGGCGGCAAGGGCGCCGCGTCTCCGCGCGCGTCCGGGGAGCTCACGGGGAGCGTCGCGGCGGCGTTCGAGGAGGAGGCGATCGGCTCGCAGGAGAAGGCGGTGGACCTCTGGGGCCGCGCCCTCGCGTCGGCCGCGTCGTCGCCCGACGACCCCGCGAGCGTCCCCGTCGTGATGGCGTCCCTCGACGCGCTCGTGCACCGTGGGGTCGGCGCGTTCACGGGCCAGCGTCCGAGCGCGCTCGCCGATCGCGTCCCCGCAGAGGCGCTCGCGAAGGCTGGCGGGACGGTCGATCAGCGCCTCGCGAAGGTGGAAGGCTCCGCGGAGGGCCCCTTCGCCCGCGGCCTCGTCGCCGAGGCGCGGCTCGCGCTCGCCGAGCGCGCCGGCGACGTGAACGCCGCGAACCGCGAGCGGACGGCCACGGGCTGCGCGCGCGAAGCGGTCGTCCTCGGCCCGCTCGGCTTCGCCACCGTCACCGGCGTGAACGACGCGAACGACGGCGTCTCGGGAGACGGCACGCCGCTGCCCGCGCAGATGCCGGGAACGGGCCCGTTCGCCTCGCCCGTGAGGCCGCTCGCCGTGAAGGCGGTCGGCTGTCAGATCCCGCTCCACGCCGTGACGCCGGCGCGCGGCGTCCGCGCGATCGTCGTCGACGTCGACGTGCCGGACGCCGGGGAGATCGGCGTCGCGCTCTCCGCGCCGAGCAGCGCCACCCTCCGGACGGGGAGCACCACGCTGGTGACCCGGCCGATCGCGGCAGGCGCAGGCCACGTCCGGCGCTTCGCGCGGGTGAAGGTCGACAAGCCCGGCGTCCTTCGTCTCGTCGCGAAGGTCGGGATGGACTCGGATCGGAGCTCGATCCAGATCGGCGCGTGGGACGCGGACGGTAAGCCCCTCGTCGCCCGTGCGCCCGCGCCGGGCTCACGCGGGACGGCGAGGGTGTCGGGGGCGAAGGCCCTCTCCTTCCCCGAGCCGCAGACGGACGGCGCGCGTCTCGCGTTCGCGCTCGGCGCGATGGCGTCGGCGGAGACGCGGCACGCCGAGTCGCTCCTCCAGCCCGCCGCGACGCGCGAGAGCACGGCGCCTGCCCTCCTCCTCGCGTACGGACGTGCGGTCGTCGTCGCGCGCGATCTCCCGAACGTGAAAGCGAGCGAGCGCGCGCGGAGCGCCTACGAGCGCGTGCTCGAGGCGTGGCCGAACGCGTGGGAGGCCATCGCCGAGCACGCCGACCTCGCTGGCGCACGCCGCGGACGCGCGGAGGCGAACCTCGAGACGCTGACCGATCTCGAGCAGCTCCGCGCGAAGGCGGAGGGGGCGAGCGCACGAGGCGTGCTCGACGCGATGGAAGCGATCGTCGCCGGGCGTGAAGGGATGCGCGATCGCGCGAAGGACGCGCTCGATCGCGCCGCCGGTCCCCTCTCGACGACCGCACTCTTCGCCCGCGCCGAGCGCGCGGCGACGGACCGCACCGCGCTGGAGGCCGTCGCCTTCGAGTGCCGGGGGAGGCCCGCCCTCGATCGGTCGAGCCTCGATTGCTACAACGCGCTCGTCTCCGTCGGCGACCGCGGCGCCGCGGAGATCGAGCTCGCGCGCCTCCGCACCCTCGCCGGCGCGGATCAGGCGTTCCTCGCGAACTCGGTGCGGAGCGCGCTCGAGACGGGTGACACCCCGCGGGTGGCAGCGCTCCTCGACAAGATGAACCCCGGGGACCGCACGCTCTCGTCCCTCTTCGCGGTGAAGGGCAAGGGCGGCCTCGCCGAGCTCCTCGCGCTGGCGCCGCAGACGCGCGACGCTCCGCACTCGCTGCCCGGCATGATGCGGGCGGCGGGAGACGATCCGCTCGCGGCCTTCGAGGGCGTCGCCGAGCGAGTCACCTCCGATGCGTCGGGCAAGACGGAGCTCGGGAACGCGGCGACGATAGTGCTCGCGCACGACGAGCGCTACGACGTCGCCCCGAACGGCGTCGTCCACTTCGTCCAGCTCGACGTACGGCGCGTGATGGGCACGACCGACGTCGAGGCGAACGCGCAGGCGGCCGCGCCGATGCTCCACGGCCGCGAGACGACGCGCGTGCTCCGCCGACGCATCTTCAAGAAGGACGGTCGGATCGTGCTGCCCGATCGGACGCCGATGGCGGCTCAGTCGCACGCCGACCTCTCGCAGCTCGAGGCCGGCGACGCGATCGAGGCGATCTACGAGGGCTGGGGGATCCCGTCCGAGAGCGGGAACATCGGCATCGACACGCCCGATCTCCTCCCCGAGCGCACCACCGTGCGCGATGCGCGGATCGAGATCCGCCTGCCGCAGACCCTCAAGGGCTCGCTCTGGGCGCACGACCTCCTCGGCAAGCCGCTCGACAAGGCCGAGGGCGGACGGCGCGTCCTCACCTGGAGGATCGAGAAGCGCCCCGTCCGGCGCGTCGAGAGCGGCGTTCCGAAGATGGATCGGAACGCGTCCGTCAGCTTCTCGACGACGACGTGGAGCGACGTCGGGGCACAGCTCCGCGAGACGCTCGCGGCGCTGGACGCCGACGATCCGGAGATCCGCGCGTGGGCGGCGGAGGCCGGCAAGGGCAAGACGGGCGCGGAGCGCGTCAGCGCCGTCGTCGCCGCGTCGGGCCAGGCGGTGAAGGAGGCGTCGGGGATGGTGCTCGCGGACGTGGACTTCGGAAGGCCCTCCGGGAGCGCGACCCAGACGGCGCGAGCGAGCCTCGTCACGCACGAGGGGAGCCGCACCTGGCTCGTCGCGAAGGCGCTGCGGCTCCTCGGCGAGCAGGTCGACGTGGTCATCGCGGAGAACGAGCCCTACTCGAACAGCCCCGACTTCCCTCCCCACGTCGGCCGCTTCATGCATCCCCTCGCGGTGGTGCACCTCGCAGGTCAGGATGTGTGGATCGACGCCGACGTACCCGGCCCGCCGCTGCCGGCGGGCAAGATCTCGCCCGAGCTCCGGGGTCGCAACGCGCTCCATCCCGACGGACGCATCGCGCCGCTCCCCGCCGCGGTCTTCGGGCAAGGCGAGCGGGACGAGATCGACATCCGGCTCACGCTCGACGCGCAGGGCAACGCGAAGGGCGTCCTCACGGTCCTCCTCCGCGGGCGCGCCGCGCAGGATCTCGCCGAGGCGCTCGTGCGCATCGTCGGCCTCGAGCGGCAGCGCGCGCTCCGCGGGATCGCCCTCGCGTGGGTCCCGATGGCGACGGTGGAGAAGGTGGAGCTCTCCTCGACGGAGGGGAGCTGGCAGGTGGCGATGCGCGCCGAGCTCACGGTGCCGGGCTACGCGCAGGTCGAGGGTCAGAAGGCCCGGACGTGGGTCCTGCCGGGTCTCGACCCGATCCACTACGTGTTCCCTCGGCCGTATTCGACGACGCTCGCGTCGACGTACGCGACGTCGGGGGCGCGCGAGAACGCGCTCGCGATCAACCGCGCCACGCAGTACCACGTCCGCCGCCGCGTCGACCTCCCGCCGAACGCGAAGGTCTCCCGTCTGCCCGGCCCCTTCGAGGGCAAGGGGCCGCTCCTCTCGGCCCAGCGCAAGCTGGCGGTCTCGGGGGACACGGTGGAAGAGGACTTCACCCTCGACGTCACGACCGGGACGGTCGCGCGCGAGCGCTACGACGACTTCGTCGCCGAGGCGCGGCGGGCAGACGACGCCTTCCGTGCGAGCACGCGCGTGACACCGGCCGCGGAGACGAAGCCATGAGCGAGCTCTTCGATCTCAAGCACGCTCCCGGCGCGGCCGTGGAGGCCTACCTGGCAAGCCCCACGGTCGAGTCGCTCGGGTGGGCGAAGATCGCGCCGCTGCTGACGGACGCGGAGATCGACGACCACGCCGCGATCACCGTCGCGGCCTGGACGTTCAAGTGGGACGAGGACGCCGAGGCGGTCTGCTGCCTCTCGACGGCGGGGCTCTGGCGCTACGAGCAGCCGGTCCCGCGGATCTGGTGCTTCCCGCGCACCGAGATCGCGTTCGCCTTCTACGGCCCGCCCGATGCGCTCGCGCCGGCGGCGTACACGTTCCTCAGCGCGGCGCTCGAGTTCCGGGACGCTCTCGTGAAGGACGGCGCGTCGTTCGGGATGGGCGACGGGCTCGAGGATCTCCCGATCGTCGAGGGGCGCCCCTCGTCCCTCCTCATCCCGCCGGTCCCGGAGCTCGTCATCTCCGGGCTCCGGCCGTATCGGTTCACGGACGAGGGATTCGAGACGAACGTCCTCACCCCCAAGGCGGCCCTCGAGCGTTGGAACCAGCCGGATGTCCTGCGATCCCGAGGGGATGTGGGCTTCATCCAGCTCGTGCCCCTCCACGAGCAGGAGTACCGCTGGGTCGCCGAGAGCCACCGCGGGTACGAGCTCTTCGCGCGAGGGCTCCTGGCTTCGGACGCCGAGATCGCGGCGGGCGCGGAATCTGCGGATTTCATTCTCGATCTCGATCGGCCTGTCCGCCTGCCCCCCGCCGGGTGACCTCCGGCATGCGCGCCAGGAGAGCGCTCATTTACCTACATCGACGCAGATCACCTTGCACGGTCTCCACCCGCTGCTAGACCGCCTCTTCGAGCGTCGCTTCGTGGCGACGCGCCTGAAAGGGACGCACCACATGGGTCAGCGCAAGGGTTGGATGGCGATCGTCGGCGCGGGCTTCCTCGCGACCGCAGGCTTCGTCGGCTGCAGCGCCGCCGGCGGTGGTGACGTGGGCCTCGACATCGCTCCGTCGGAGCCGCAGGGCGACGGCACGGTCCTCCCGCCCCCGAGCAACGCGACGCCCCCGGCCGACGCGGGCACGCCCGCGAAGGACGCGGGCAAGAAGCCCCCGCGGCCCGCCCAGGACGCGGGGCCGCCTCCGCCGCCCGCGCCGAACCCCGGCGACGCGTGCACGACGCCGAGCGAGGAGTTCACCCGCGCCTGCGGCGCGTGCGGGACCCAGTCGGCCCTCTGCGAGGCGAACGGCAAGGTCAGCGAGTACGGCCCGTGCGAGGGTCAGACCGGCGAGTGCACGCCCGGCACCGTGCGCGAGGAAGCGTGCGGCAACTGCGGCAAGACGACGATCTCCTGCGATGCCTTCTGCAGCTGGACGCAGACGGCGTGCGCCGGCGAGCCCGCGAACGCCTGCACCCCGGGCGGCGTCGAGCTCACCACGGCGAGCTGCAGCAAGGACACGTTCCGCAGCCGCACGTGCTCGGAGAGCTGCCAGTACGGCAACTTCTCCGACGCGTGCTCCGCCCCGCCGACGATGGTGCGCGTCCCGCCGACGCCGGGCATGACGAACAGCACGTTCGTCCTCCTCCGCCCCGGCCAGGTCCTCCCCCGCCTCACGGGCAGCTGCCCGAACGCGAAGGTGAGCTCGTTCGGGCCGGTGAACTCGGCACCGTACACGTACCTCACCGTCCGTAACCCCGGCACGAAGCCCGCGAAGGTGACGCTCAGCGCCACGCAGGTCCAGGGCGGCCCGAACATCTCCACGACGATGGCGGTCTACGACGGCATCGTCTCCCCCACCGACGCGACGGGCCGCAACACCTGCACGAAGGGCTTCACGTACAACGGCCAGATGGCCGACGTCACGGTCGCCCCCGGCGCCACCATCTCCGTCTTCGTCGGCGCACAGCAGGACTACAACGCCGCCGACCCGTCCAAGACGACGGGCCGCATGCAGTTCTCCGTCGTCACCGACGAGATCCTCTGAGTCCATCTCTGTTCGGAGCCGGCGCCCTCGGGTGCCGGCTCCGTCCGCATTTAACGCCCCTCTTCCATGCTGCGAGGGGCGGCGGAGGAGCGGAGGTCCTCGCGCCTCGGTTGGGCGCGTTCTGCCAGGCTGCGGGGGTCGTTTCGGCGGGTCCTCCAAGCCCGAGCCGGAACATTCGACCTGCGGGGGAGAGGCGGGGCGGGTGGGGAGTGGCGACGTGGTGACGCGGCTCGGGCGGTCGGACCCTCGTCACGGAGTTCCAAGCATCAGGAGTCAGGGCCCGCGCCTGACCGAGGCGCGAGGACCTCCGCTCCTCCGCCGCCTGTGCGGTTCGTCGAGGTCGGGTTCGAGTTCTCTCCTCTCTTCGCGCGCCAGCGCGTTCGCCGAAGGCGAGTGGGGGAGGCTCGCGACCGGGAGCGAGTCTTCGAGCGGGAGGTCGTGAGGGGGACGAAGTCCCCACGAGACAAAGGCACGAAGGACGGACGACACGGAGCGACCTGATAGGCCACCCGAGAAGCCCCTTCGCCGGCAGCACGCCCCCCTGCTAGCGTGTCGTCCGTCATGAGCGGGCATTCGAAATGGGCGACGATCAAACACAAGAAGGGCGCCGTCGATGCGAAGCGCGGCAAGCTCTTCACGAAGCTGATCAAGGAGCTCACCGTCGCGGCGCGGCTCGGGGGCGGTGATCCGTCGGGCAACGCGCGGCTCCGCAAGGCCATCGCGGATGCGAAGGCGCAGTCGATGCCGGGCGACACGATCAAGAACGCGGTCAAGCGGGGTACGGGCGAGATCGAGGCGCCGGCGTACGAAGAGGTCGTCTACGAGGGCACGGGGCCCGGCGGAACGCTGTTCCTCGTCGAGGGGCAGACGGACAACCGGAACCGCACGGTCGCCGAGCTGCGGAAGATCTTCGAGCGGCACAACGGGGTCCTCGGCGCGGCCGGGACCGCGGCGTGGGCGTTCGAGCGGAAGGGCATCATCCAGCTCGACAAGCCGGTCGCCACGGAGGACCAGCTGATGGAGGTCGCGGTGGGGGCCGGCGCGGACGACTACACGGACGAGGGCGAGCTCTGGTCGCTCACGACCCCGCCAGACGCTCTCTCGACGGTGCTCGACGCGCTCGAGGCCGCGAAGATCCCGACGAAGCACTCGCAGCTCGCTTTCCTGCCGAAGACGAAGAAGCCGGTGTCGGGGCGGGATGCCGAGGTCCTCCTGAACCTCGCCGACACCCTCGATGATCACGACGACGTCGCGTACGTCTACGCCGACTTCGACATCTCCGACGAGGAGATGGCGAAGCTCGCGTGACGACCACGTCCGCCACGCAAGGCATCGTCTGCCTCGGGCTCGACCCCGGCACGCGCAACTTCGGCTGGGGCGTCGTCCGGAAGATCGGGACGCGCCTCCTCCACGTCGCGCACGGCATCATCGCGGTCGAGAGCGTGGGCGCGCTGTGCGATCGCCTCGTCGCGATCGAGGCCGGGCTGGTCGAGGTCGTGCGCGCGCACGATCCCGACGAGGCGAGCATCGAGTCGCTCTTCTTCGCGAAGGACGCGCAGGCGGCGGCGAAGCTCGGTCATGCGCGCGGCGTCGCGATGCTGGTCTGCGCGCGGGCCGGCGTCGCCCCCTTCGAGTACGCCCCGGCCCGCGTGAAGCGGACCGTGACGGGGGCTGGCCGGGCGGACAAGGCTCAGGTCGCCCAGATGGTGCGCGTCATCCTCGGGCTCCGGGAAGCGCCGCGGGCGGACGCCGCGGACGCGCTCGCCATCGCGCTCACCCACCTCCAGGGACGGGCCTTCGGGGCGCCGGTGGCACGAACCGGAGCCGGGGCGCGGCTCAAGTCCGCGACATGACACGACTCGCCGGGCTCGACGAAGGTGAGCCGGCAGGCAATATTGCGCCCTCCCCGTCCGTCCAAGTACACAGCACCCCTCGCCTGGAGATGAATTTCCCGATGCGCCGCCTTCCGAAGCTCGTCCTTGCCGCCATGGTCGCCCTCTCGCTCCCGTTCGCCGGGGCCGCCGAGAGCCAGGCCCAGGGCACGGCCAAGGCGGCGCCCGCCGCGCAGACGGCCGCGGTCGTCACCAAGGTGCAGGACTTCTACGACAAGACCCAGACCTTCGAGAGCGACTTCGAGCAGGAGTTCGTGATCAAGGCGCACGGCACGACGAAGAAGTCGAAGGGCCAGGTCGCCTTCTCGAAGCCGGGGAAGATGGATTGGATCTACCAGGACCCCGCGGGCAACCGCGTCGTCTCGGACGGGACGATCCTCCGCGTCTACGAGGCGGCGAACAAGCAGATGTACGAGCAGAACGTGCAGAAGTCGCAGTACCCGGCGGCGCTCGCGTTCCTCACCGGCACGGGCACGCTCTCCGGAGCCTTCAACTTCGAGCTCTACGACGGCGCGGTCATGAACTTCGCCGGCGGGCAGGTCCTCGTCGGGACGCCGAAGACGCCGACGCCCGCGTACCAGAAGGTCCTCTTCTACGTCGACACGCAGACCTCGCAGGTGCGCCGCGTGCTCATCGTCGACGGTCAGTCGAACCGCAACCGCTTCGACTTCGTGAACCCGAAGGTCAACGTCCCGATGAAGGACGAGCGCTTCAAGTTCGTGCCGCCCGCCGGCACCCAAGTCATCAAACCCTGACGGTGGGGGCAGGAGCGCCCGATCCCGGCGCGCTGCCGGTGTAGAGTGGGGCGCGATGGGGGCGGCGGAGAAGACGTGTCCGGCGTGTGGGGCGGAGGCCGTCGTGGACGGGGTCTGCGGCCGGTGCGGATACGCGCAGGGAGAGGCGCATCGGTGCCCGCACTGCAAGGCCGTGGCGCGGATCGAGGGGAAGGGGCCCGGCGTGTGGGTCTGCGCGGTCTGTGGGGGGCCGCGCATGCCGGGCGGGCTCGGCGGGAGCGCGGCGGTGAAGGCGCTGGCGGAGGAGAGGGCGGCGCACGCGGAGGCGACGAAGAAGCGGCTGGGGGCGTGGGCGTGGGGGGTCTTCGCGGTCGTCGCGACGCTGGCGGTGGCGCTCGCGTGGCCGGCGGCGCTGGTGGGGAAGATCCTCGCGCTGGCGATCGCGATCGGGCCGGCGCTCCTGGCGGTGCGCGCGGGCGGGGCGGTCGCGAAGAGCGCGAAGGAGGCGGACGAGGCGCACGAGCGGGCGCTGCTCGCCGCGGCGCAGGCGCTGGCGGCGGCGAAGGAGGGGGGCATCACCGCGGCGGAGCTCGGGGCGCGGCTCGAGATGCCCGAAGAGCGCGCCGATGCGCTCCTCACGCAGCTCGCCGTCCACGATCGGACGCGGATCGACGTGGGGGACGACGCCGAGGTGCGCTACAGCGTGGCGCCCGAGATCCGGGTGGGCGAGCTCCTCGACGAGGAGGAGGCCGCGTCCGAGGACGTTGGAGAGAAGAAGGCGGTCCGATGATCGAGCCCGGGAAGAAGCGGCGAGCGCTCACGAACGTCGGCGGCGCGATCGAGGTCCAGGGAGATCCGGAGGAGGCCGCCGCCCTCGCGCGCGCGGTCGACGTCGAGCCCGAGGCCGCGGAGGACGCCGAGGATCGCGCCCACGTGCACGGCTTCCACGCCTACCCTGCCCGCGCGCACCCGGTCACGGTGCGCCGCCTCGTCGAGGCGTTCGCGCCGCCCGGGGGGGTCGTCCTCGATCCGTTCTGCGGATCGGGGACCGTGCTCGTCGAGGCGATGCTCGCCGGGCGCGACGCGATCGGGACCGATCTCAATCCTCTCGCCGTGATGCTCGCGCGCGCGAAGACGTTCGCGCGATCGCCGGAGAAGAGCGCCTCGCTCGTCACGGCCGCGCGCGCGGTCGCCGAGCACGCCGACGCGCGCCGGAAGGCCAAGTCGGGGGCGGTGAAGCGCCTCCCGCCGGAGGACGTCGCGCTCTTCGCGCCGCACGTGCTCCTCGAGCTCGACTCGATCCGCCACGGGATCAAGAAGGCGCCCCCGGAGCATCGCCCGGAGCTCGGCCTCGTGCTGTCCGCGATCCTCGTGAAGGTGAGCCAGAAGCGCGGGGACACGTCGGGGGACGTCGTGGCGAAGCGGATCGCGGCGGGCTACCCGGCGCGCTTGTTCGTGAAGAAGGCGGAGGAGCTCGCCGCGCGCTACGACGCGTTCGCAGAGCTCCTCGCGAAGGAGTCGACGGATCGCGCAGTGGATCCATCGCGCGTGAGGAGCCCGCGCGCGCGCGTGTTCCTCGACGACGCGACGAGGCTCGAGCACGTCGACCGCGGGACGATCGACGCCGTCGTCACGTCGCCGCCCTACGTCGCCACGTACGACTACCTCGAGCACCACGCGCTGCGGCTGCGCTGGCTCGGTCTCGACGCGACGCCGCTCGCGGACGGCGAGATCGGGTCGCGCCGGAAGTACGCGCACGCGGCCCCCGAGCAAGCCCTCCGCGCCTGGGAGCGCGAGCTCGAGCGCTTCCTCCGCTCCGTGGCGCGCGTCACGAAGCCGGGCGCGAACGTCGTCCTCCTCATGGCAGACTCCGCGGTCTCGGGCGGGCCGCGCGGCGAGACCGCGGCGCTCCGCGCGGACGAGATCGTGGCCGACGTGGCCTCCGCGATCGGCACCCTCCATCCGGTCGCATGCGCGTCGCAGGCGCGGCCGCATTTCCACGGCGCCAGCATGGCCGCGTTCGGGTCGAAGCCGCGGGCGGAACATGCGATCTTGCTGCGCAGGGCGACGGAGCGCTAAGAAGACACCACCCATGGCCACGGTCCTCTTCGAGTCCTGTGACGGCAAGCGGCGCATCACGGTCGAGGCGCCGAACGGCGCAGCTCTCGCCGACCTCTGCGACGACCACGAGGCGCCCATCCCGTTCTCCTGCCGGAGCGCGAGCTGCGCGACGTGCCACATCGAGGTGCTCGAGGGGCAGGATCAGCTGCTCCCGCCCGAGGACGAAGAGCTCGACGTGCTCGACGCGATCAGCTCGCAGGCCCCGCGCTACCGCCTCGCGTGCTGCGCGAAGGCCAAGCCGGGCCCCGCGAAGATCCACGTCAAAGCCCAGAACGAGTACTGATCTCCGCCCGACGCGGCGGCGGCCGTCCCGCGACGCCGAAAGGCTCGCGAAGGCGCACACTTGCGCGCAATCGGCGCGGGTCGGCTTGCACTAGTATCCAACACTACTAACATGCGTCGCGTGAGCCGAACCACGCGTCAACGAGGCGTCGAGGCGCTGACCGAGCTCGGGTTCACCGGGCTCGAGGCAGAGGTCTATGCGGTGCTCGTCGAGATCGCGCCCGTGACCGCGTACCGCGTCGCGAACGTCCTCGGGAAGGCCGCCGCGAACGTCTACAAGGCCGTCGAGTCTCTGGCGCAGAAGGGCGCCGTGCTCGTGGACGACGGCGCGAGCCGGCTTCTCCGGGCCGTGCCTCCGTCCGAGCTGCTCGCGCGCGTCGAGCGCGAGCAGCGGCGCGCACGAGAGCAGGCCGAGCGCGCGCTCGAGCGCCTCCGCCGCCCCGAAGCGGACGATCGGGTCTACCGCCTGGAGACTCGCGAGCAGGTCATGGAGCGCGCAGAGACGATGCTGCGCGACGCGCGGCAGCTCGCGTGCGTCGACGCGTTCCCGGAGCCGCTCGCGGAGCTCCGCGGGGCCATCGACGAGGCGGTGGGCCGGAAGGTCCGTGTGCTGATTCAGGCCTACGAGCCCGTCGACGTGCCCGGCGCGCGCGTCGTCGTCGCCCCGCGCGGACAAGAGCTCCGCGCCGCGTGGCCGGCGCAGTGGCTCAACGTCGTCTGCGACGCGCGCGAGCACATGATCTCGCTCCTGCGCTCCGGCGGCGGCGAGGTCGTCCAGGCGATCTGGACCGGCAGCGCCTACCTCTCCGTCATCTACTACAGCGGCCTCGTCGCCGAGCTCGAGCGGAGCGCCCTGGTCGCGCGCATCACCGAAGGCGCCTCCCGCGCGCGTCTCGAAGAGGAGATCGCGTACTGGCGCCAGACGTCGACGTCGACGTCGAGCGAGCCGCTCGCAGGCGTCGCCGCGCTGAAGGCGCGCCTGTCCGACCCGACCTGATCCCAGCCGTCCGAGGAGATGTCCATGCTTCGTCTGCGAAGAGTGACCAAGGTGTTCCCGGGGCCCTTCACGGCGCTCGACGGCGTCGATCTCGAGATCGGGCCGGGCATGTTCGGCCTCCTCGGCGCGAACGGCGCCGGCAAGTCGACGCTGATGAAGATCGTCTGCGGCCTGCTCGCGCCGACGACCGGCTCGGTCACGCTCGACGACGTCGATGTCGTTCGCGAGCCCGAGCGCCTTCGCGGAGCCCTCGGGTACCTGCCGCAGGACTTCGGCTTCTATCCGGGCCTCACCGGACGCGAGATGCTCGAGCACCTGCTGTGCCTGAAGGGTCTCGGTCGTGGGCGGTCGATCCGCGCGCTCGCCGACGAGCTGCTCGTGACCGTGAACCTCGCGTCCGCGGCCGACAGGCGCGTCGAGGGGTACTCCGGCGGCATGCGCCAGCGCCTCGGGCTCGCCCAGGCGATCGCCGGTAGCCCGCGCTTGCTCGTCCTCGACGAGCCCACCGCAGGCCTCGATCCCGAGGAACGGCAGCGCATCCACGGTGTCCTCGCCGATCTCGCCCGAGAGCGCATCGTCTTGCTCTCGACGCACCTCGTGGAGGACGTCGCGGTCCTCTGTCCGCGCTTCGCCGTCCTCCGCGCCGGCGAGCTCGTGACGGTCGCGACGCCCGAGGACGCCATCGCGACGCTCGACGGGCACCTCTTCGAGGGGCCCGCCGACGAAGGAGCGACGCAGGATCCGGCGTTCGTCACGACCCGCACCTTGCTCACGTCGGGGAAGCGGCGCGCGCGCCTCTACCGCGTCGCCGCGGGCGCTGCACCGCCGGCCACCTACGCGCCCGTGACGCCATCGCTGGAGGACGTGTTCTTCCTCGTCGTCCGCGGCGATCTGCACCTCGGCGCGCGCGCCGGCAGCCGAGCGGCGGCGTGAGCGCGCTCGCGATCGAGGTGGCGCGGGCCGAGCTCGGGGAGCGGGGCAAGCGCGGCCTCCTCGTGGTCTGGACGCTCGTGACGTTCCTCGTCGCGTACGGGGTCGTCGCCGGAAACGTCACGATCTCGAGCGGCAGCAGCGCCGTGGGGGCCGCGAAGGCGCACGTCACGTCCGGCTTCGCCGTCGCGCAGATCGTCGCGGTCACCGCGGTGCTGCTCCACGGGTTCTTCGCGGCGTTCGTCTCCGGGCTGCCGGTCCTCCGCGACCGGGAGCTCGGGGTCCAGCCGCTCCTCTTCGCGACGCGCATGTCGATGCGGGCCTACGTCGGCGGAAAGCTCGGCGCCGCCCTCGGCGTCGCGCTGGCCCTCGTCGCGCTCGAGGTCGCCACGCTGGCCGTGCTCGCGCACGCTCTCCCCCTCGTGCCCCCGTCCGCGCGCGGCCCCTTCTCCCTGCGCGCGTACGCCGTCGGCCTGTTCGCCTTCGGCGTGCCGTTCACTACCGCGCTCGTCGGGGGCGCGCTCGCGCTCGCGTGCACGACGCGCAAGCGGGCGCTGGTGATCCTCTTGCCCCTCGTGCTCCTGGTCGTGCTCGCGCTCGGCGCGTGGCAGGTGCCCGAGACGGCGCCCCGATGGGCGGCCGCCGCGCTCGGGGCGCTGGATCCGTCGGGCTTCTCCTGGTTGCGCTTCGAGCACCTCGCCGAAGATCGTGGCGTCGCCTACTACAACCAGACGCCGCTGCCGCTGACGGCCAGCTTCGTCGCCTCGCGCGTGGCGTGGACGTGCGCCGGGGTGCTCGCTCCCCTCCTCGTGGCGTCGCGCGTGGCGCGCGGGGACGAGGGAGGTCCGCGATCGGCCGGGACGAAGCGCGACGGCGCGACACGACGGCGCGAGCGACGGTCGCGCCGTCTCCCGCTTCTCGTCCACCTCGTCGTGACCGAGCTCCGACTCCTCCGCGCGCACGCGGGCCTGTGGGTGTCGGTGCCCCTCGTCCTGCTCGTCACGCTGCAGGACGCGATGGCGCTCCGCGGTCCCTTCGACACCGCCCTCGCGCCCACCCCTGGCCTGCTCGCGCAGAAGGCGATGGGGACGCTCGTCACCTTCGCCGTCCTCCTCGTCCTCTTCACGGTCGTCGAGTCGTTCGCGCGCGATCGCGCCTCGCGCGCCGAGCCGATCGTCGCGACGACCCCGACGTCCTCGCACGCGTTCGTGTGGGCGAAGGTGCTGGCGTCCGTGGTCTTCGCCGCGCTCGTCATGAGCGCCGCGGCGCTCGCGCTCCTCGCGTGGGTCGCCGTCCGGAACCCGTCGTCGCTGGCGCTCACGCCCTTCGCGCTCCTCTGGGGGCTGCTCGGGCTCCCGACCGTC
Source organism: Polyangiaceae bacterium (assembly GCA_022842465.1). Classification (GTDB taxonomy): domain Bacteria; phylum Myxococcota_A; class Polyangia; order Polyangiales; family Polyangiaceae; genus Labilithrix. Next base: position 17,660 of record JALHPN010000059.1, read on the forward strand.
TTCTTCGCGGCGAGCTTCTTCGCGCTCATGTCGACGTTCGTCCGCAGCCGCTACGCCACCTACGGGGTCGGCGTCTTCGCGATCGTGGCCACGGGCTTCGCGTTCGTCCGCGGTCACCTCGGCTGGCCGTACAACTGGCCGCTCTGGAAGGTCATCGCCTGGAGCGACATGAGCATCCTCGAGCTCGATCGGAGGATGCTGGTCGCGAACCGCCTCGCCGTCCTCGCGCTGGGAGTCGCGTTCACGTTCGCGACCGCGACCGCGACCCGTCGCGCGCGACGCGAGCACGATCGCGACGCCGACGCGGCGACGGCTCCTGCGCGTCGCCTCCGGACGCGCCTCGAGATCGCGGCGGCGTGCATCCCGGCCGGGATCGCGCTCCTGCACCTCGTCGTCGCGTCGGAGCTCGGTCCGAGAGGCACCTTCGCGCGTGACGACGAGAGCGACTACCACCGCGCCAACGTGCGGACGTACCTCGACGCCGCGTTGCCCGACCTCGCCGACGTCGACCTGCGCGCGCGCTTCGAGCCTGCCCTGCAGACCGTCGACGTCGACGGCGCCTTCGTCCTCGTCAACGGGCACGACACGCCGCTCCGTCGCATTCCCCTCACGCTGAGGCGCTACATGAAGGCCCCCACGTTCACGCTCGACGGGCGGCCGGTGTTAACGGAGGCGCGTTCGGGTCTCTTCGTGATCCACCTCGCGGAGCCGCTCCCGCCGAACGGTCGCGCGCGCGTCGGCTTCACGTACCGCGCCGTCTTCGCCGACGCCGTCTCGAGCTTCGGCGTGAAGGAGTTCCTCGTCCCCGCCGGAGGCACGCTCACGAGCTTCGACGCGAGCTTCGTCCCCGCCGTCGGCTTCGTCGACGGGATCGGCGTCGAGGAGCGCGATCGCCCCGAGCCCCGGACGTACGAGCCCGACTTCCACGTCGGGGAGACCCCCGGTCTGCTCGGCACGGGCACCTCCTTCACCTACCGGCTCGAAGCGACGATGCCGCCCGAGTACACCGTCACGTCCGTCGGCGTCCTTCGCGACGATCGCCGCGAGCACGACCGCCGCGTGATGGTGTGGGAGGCCGACGCGCCCGTGCACTTCTACAACGTGATCGTCGGGCGCGACTGGGAGGTGCGGCGGCGCGGCGACGTCGAGCTCCGCTTCCACCCGGATCACGGCGCGAACGTCGACGAGATGCTCGAGGCGCTCGCCGAAGCACGCGAACGCTACTCGGCGTGGTTCTACCCCTACCCGTGGAAGGAGCTGCGGCTCTCCGAGTTCCCCGGCCTCGTCCACTACGCGCAGGGACACCCGACCAACATCAATTTCTCCGAGAGCGTCGGCTTCCTCGCGGCGCGGGGCGAGGATCTCCCGTTCGCGATCACCGCGCACGAGGTCGGTCATCAGTGGTGGGGCACGCTCGTCAACCCGGCGAAGGGCCCCGGGGCGGCCGTCCTGACGGAGGGCCTGAGCCACATGTCCGCGCTCCTGCTCCTCGAGGCCGTCAAGGGACCGGAGGCTCGGAAGCGCTTCGCCCGTGCGATGGAGGAGCGCTACGCGAAGGATCGCTCGCTCGACGGCGAACGGCCACTCGTCCGGGTCGACGGCGCGCGCAAGGGCGACACGACGCTCACCTACGATCGCGGCGGCTGGGCCTTCTGGATGCTCGCGAAGGCGATGACGCTCCCGCGGTTCTCCGCGGGGATGCACGACTTCGTCGCGAAGTACCGGGAGAGCCGCGACCACCCCGCGATCGCGGACCTCTTCGAGACGCTCCGCCCGTTCGCGGCAGACCCCGCCGAGCTCGACGTCTTCCGCGAGGCGTGGTTCGAGAGCACGTCCGTCCCGAGGCTCCGCGTCGAAGGCGCGACGGCCCTGCCGTCGCCGACGGGCGCGCGCGTCGACTTCCGCCTGGTCGACGACGGGAACGGTCGAGGGCCCGTGCGCGTCCGCGTGTTCGGGCGCGGCGAGACGGCGTCGCGCCCCTTCGCCGACGTCGTCCTGCACCTCGCGTCCGACGCGCGCAGAGTCCAGGGGAGCGTCGACGTCCCCTTCGAGCCCGCGGAGATCGTGGTCGACCCCGAGGTCGAGCTCCTGCAGCTCGGTCGCGCCGCCGCACGCGCGGACGTCGGCCGCCCCGGGTCGCCGTAGCGCATCCCGACCTCCACGACGTGCGGAAGCGTGCCACGGGGCGCGCTTTTCGTCGGGATCTCCGGTGCGTAGGCGACGACGCGTTTGACGCGGAGCCCTTCGCGCGGAAGAACGACGGGGTGGCGCAGCTCGACACTCCGGTCGACGGTGCGCGCGTGGAGCGCCTCTCGGTCTCCTCGGCGGCCGGACGCGTGATCCGCACGCTCGCGGTGCAGGACGTCCTCATCGGGACGTACCTCACCGTGCTCGCGCTCGCGGTGGTCACGGGCGACGGCGAGGACAAGAGCGCGGCCGCGGCGCGGGTCGCCTTCGACATGGCGATCTTCCTCGTCGGCGTCGTCCTCTCGAAGAGCGGCGTCCTCCGTGAGGGGTCTCTGGCGAGCGGGCTCGTCTACCGCCTCGCCACGTTCCTGCCGATCTTCCTCTCGTACTTCCATCTCCGCGAGATCATCCCGGCCGTCACCTCGCGCGTGCGCGACGCGGAGCTGCTCGCCTTCGACCTCTCGGTCTTCGGGGTCGAGCCGGCGGTCGCGTGGGACCGCTTCGTCACGCCGCAGACGACGGAGTGGTTCGCCTTCTTCTACTTCCTCTACTTCTTCCTCCTCACGGGGCACGTCATCCCGATGATGGTGGCGGCGCGGAACCCCGTGCGGCTCGCGCACTTCGCGCTCGGCCTCTTCATCGTGTTCTCGTTCGGGCACGTCGGCTACCTGATCGTCTCGGGGTGGGGGCCCTACCACCACCTCGAAGGAACGTTCGCCCATCCGCTCGAAGGCGGGCTCTTCTACCGGCTCGTGATGGCCACGGTGGCGGCAGGCGGCGCGCAGCGCGACATCTTCCCGAGCCTGCACACGGGGGCGCCGACGTTCTTCGCCCTCTTCGCGTGGATCCACAGGCGCGCGCTGCCGTGGCGCTACACGTGGCTCCCGATGGCGTTCGTCGCGACGCAGATCATCGGCGCGACGATGTTCCTCCGCTGGCACTACCTCATCGACGTCCTCGCCGGCTTGACGCTCGCGGCCGCGGCCTCGTTCGGGGGACACGCGATCGTCGTCCGGGAGGCCGCCTGGCGGCACCGGAGGGGGCTTCCGCCGGTGTTCCGGAGGCTTCGCTGGGCCTGGGGCGACGCCGATCCGCCCCCGCCGCCAGGCGGCTGAGACGAATTTTCCCGTGACGTCACCGGACGAACCGGAAAGTCCATGCTAAGAGCCCACGCGGTTGGTGAGAGCCAGCCCCATGTTCCTTGGAGGATCGTTCGATGGGTCTTTTGAAGTCTGCTTCGTCCAAGAAGGCCGCGCTCTTCCTCGGTGGCGCGCTCGTCGTGAGTGGCTCTCTCTTCGCCGTCGCGTGTGGCACGGACAACGGCGACGCCGACGGCACGCCGCTCCCGACCCCCGAGGCCGGCCGCGACGCGCGCACCGGTGACGGCGGCGTGGATCCGGGTGACGGCTCGACGCCGATCACGGACGCCGCCTCGAACGTCGACTGCGGCGAGGTCCCTCGCCTCACGAACAACGCCCAGGGCTTCTACTGCCCCTTCAAGGACCGCGACGCCGGAGACGGCGGCCGCCTCTCGTCGAACTGCGAGAGCTCCGAGACGTGCTGCAGCCCGAACCGGATCGGCAACGATTTCCCGCCGTCCTTCTGCGCCGCGAGCAAGGCGGACAACGCGTGCCCCAACCAGGCCGCAACCTTCAACTCGGACTGGTCGGCAGGCGGCAACCCCTGGCAGTGCGGCGACAAGCGGAACTGCCCGGGGGCGAACGCGGTCTGCTGCATGACGACGCGTCCGGACGCGGGCAACAACAAGTTCAACGTCGGTCCGGCGTTCAACGGCGACTTCCCGAAGTCGTGCGGTGTGCTCGAGGGCTTCCAGGGCGGCGGCACGGTCTGCCGTCAGAACGCCTGCACGGCGGGCACCGAGACGGCGATGTGCTCGGGCGACGCAGACTGCCCCAACGGCCAGAAGTGCACGCCGTTCTTCATCAACGCCGGCAACCGCTACTTCGGCTACTGCCGCTGACGGACCTGGGGCTCCGCGGGCGCGTCACGCGCGCGCGAGGACCCACGTAGCGATGGACTCCGCGATGTCCTTCCACGAGGGCTCGTTGAGCACCTCGTGGAAGAGGCCCTCGCGCGGGTCCCACGTCTTGTCGCTCGACCCGGCGGCGTCGAAGAAGCGCTTGCCGGTCGCGAAGCTCGCGACCGGGTCGGCGCCGCCGAAGACCATGTAGAGCGGCAGCTCGAGGCTCGGCGCGCGCGCGAGCGAGCGCTCCTGCGCGCCCGTCACCTCGGTGAACCAGCGCGCCGTCGCGTTCTTGAAGACGAGCGGGTCGGAGTCGTAGTCGCGAGCGCGCGACCCATCGTGGGTCATCTGCGCGCCGGCGAGGCCCGTCGGCAGGCTGAGCTTCGGGTACAGGCGGGACGCGATCTTCCCCGCGGTGACCTTCACCTTCGGCACCTCGAGGGCGAGGCCGAAGAACGGCGCCGAGAGGACGAGGCCCGCGAGCGGCTTCGGCTCGTCGAGGGTCGAGAGCGTCGCGACCACGCCGCCGAAGCTGTGGCCGAAGAGGAAGATCTTCGCCCCCTTCGCCCGCGCGTCGAGGAGCGCGCGGAGCTCCCGCGCGTCGTCGAGGAACTCGTCGAACCGCTCGCAGAAGCCTCGCGCGCCGGCCGCCCGCCCGTGGCCGCGGAGGTCGATCGCGACGGAGCCGATCCCGTGCTCCGCGAGCGCGCCCATCACGTGGCGATAGCGTGCGCCGTGGTCGGCGTACCCGGGAAGGATGCCGAGGATCGCCTTGGCGCCCCCCGGCCCGCCGGGCATCGCCGAGGCGTAATAGAGCGACGGCCCGCGCCTGACGCGGGTGGTGACGGGGCCTTCGTCCAGCTCGATCGTCATGCGGAGGACCCCGCACCCTGCCGGGCGACGGCCTCGATGTCGACACCTTCTTCGGCGAGCGCGTCACGAAGGGCAGCGAGCGCGCGGGCGGCGCGGGACTTGATGGTCCCGAGCGGAACCCCCTCGCGCTCGGCGATCTCCGGGTAGCTGAGGCCCTCGAAGAACGCGATCTCGAGCGTCTGCCGCTGGGCCTCCGGCAACGTCGCGAGCGCGCGACGGACCTTGTGACGGCCCTCGGCCTCGGAGGTGAGCCGCTCGGGATCGCGCCCCGACGGCGGCGGCTCGTGCGCGACGACGTCCCGGGCGAGCTCACCACGGCGGACGCGGCGGCGCGTGCGGTCGATGCTGAGGTTCCTGACGAGCGTGACGAGCCACGCGATGACCGAGCCCCGCTCGGGCGCGTACTGCCCCGCGCGCTCGCGGACGGCGACGAACGCGTCGTGGAGGACGTCCTCCGCCTCGCTCCGATCGCGGAGGATGCGGAGCGCGACGGGGAACACCGTCGAGACGTACCGATCGTAGAGCGTGCCCATCGCGTGCACGTCTCCCTCCGCGATCGAGCGTAGGAGCTCGATGTCGCTGGGGAGGCCTTGTCCGGTCACCCCCGGAGCGTCCCGCGCCCCCCCCGGTTCGTCAAGCGTTCCATCGTTCTGCTAGGCTCTCCGAGGATGGTGAAGCTCGCGGCATGTCTGCGCACCGCGCTCGCCGCGGCGCTGGTCGCGACCCCTGCGGGCGTCGACGCGACGACGCCGCGTACGAGCGGGCTCGTCACGAAGAAGGCGGCGGGCGCCGACGACGGGCCAGACTTCGCGCCTCCTCCCCTCCTCGCGACCCTCGTTCAGACGCACACCGACGAGCGCGTGCCTCTCGACGAGGCGACGTCCGTCGCGCGCTTCTCCGCCCTCCTCGCCGACCGTGTGACGGGCGAGGTGAAGGCCCTCGATCCCCGTCTCCTCGGTCTCCTCCGCGACCTCACGAGGGATCTCCCCGGCGCGCGCGTCGAGCTCGTCAGCGGCTACCGCAGCGCGAAGCTGAACGAGATGATGCGGAAGAAAGGGCACCACGTGGCCTCGCACAGCCAGCACTCGCTCGGCCACGCCGTCGACTTCCGGATCGTGCTCCCGAACGAGACACGCGGCCTGAACCCGCGCGAGCTCGAGGCGAGGATCCGCGCCCTCGGCTGGGACGGCGGGGTCGGAACCTACCTCCTTTCGTCCGACTGGTTCGTCCACGCCGACGTGGGCCCGAAGAGGCGCTGGGGCGGCTGAGCGCGGACGCGTCTCAGGGCATGTCGAGCGTCGCCTGCGCGAACGCGTAGTGCCCGATCGGTGACGCGTAGACGGCGTTGTCCGGCTCACGCCGGCCCCGCGCCTGCGCGCTCATGATCGCGCGAGCACCGTCGCCGTAGAGGAGCGCGGAGTACCCCGCGCGGAGCTCGAGCGGCGTCCACGGCTTCCACGCGAACGCCGCGGAGAGCTCGTGCCCGAGGTCCGCGCTCGCGCCGGCAGGCGCACGCCCGATCGAGCGGAGGTAGGCGCCCACCCACTCGCCCGAGGCCTCCGCGAGGCGCGCGTAGCGATACCCCGCCGTGAACGTCGTGAACGTCCAGGGCACGAGCGTGACGCTCCCGCCCACGTCCATCATGTTCGACCACGCGAAGAGGTCGGTCTGGCCGTGGAAGCGCTGGACGTCGGGCAAGAGCGGGTCGAACTGCTTGTACGTGCCGGTCCCGCCGTCGTCGCCCGACGCGTACGACGCCGCGAGGCGCACGGTCGGCGTGAGCGCGACCTCTTCGAGCTTCTTCGCGACGTGGCCCGACGCGGCCCAGGCTCGGATGTCGGTCCCTTCGAGCTGCAGGGACGCAGCCCGGCCGAGCTGATAGGCGCCCTCGACGCCGTAGGACCACCCGCGCGCCTCGCCCGACACGCGGAGCGCGCCCGTGTACGTCTCGCCGGAGAGGCGCGCGACGCTCCACTTCGATCCGTCGAGCTCCGTCCCCGCGCCGCGCGAGACGCGGGCGAGCGCGTAGAGCTCGATCGCGAGGAGCGGGTCGATCGCCCACTTGCCGAGCGCGCCGAAGAGCTGCGTCCCCGAGCGGAGCGGGGCGCTCGCGTCGCCGAACGCGCCCCCTTGCGGCGACGGCGGCTCGACGAGCACGGCGAGCGCCTCGACGTCGATCGGCCCGAACCACGACTTCAGGCGGAGCGCATCGAGCGAGCGCGCACGGGGGGAGAAGTCGGCGTTGCCGACGAGCCGCCCCTCCCCCCAGACGACGACCTGCCGGCCGAGCCGGACGAACGAGCCGCGCGCGCTCTGGGAGTGCACCTCGCCGAACGCCTCGTAGGGCGCGAGCACGCCGATGCCCGGGGCGCCCTGGAACGACGCCGTCGGGACGGGCGAGCCGAGGGCGCGCGCGTCCTGGAGGGTGAGCTGCATCCGGAGCGCCCCTCGCTCGGCGCCGAGCCCGAGGCGCGCGCGGGAGTGCACCGACCACGCGTCACGGACGCGCGGCGAGAGGCGCCCGTAGAAGTCGAGGCCGCCGAGGTCGGACGGGTCGCGGCGGTACTCGCCGCGCACGCGCACCTGCATCGTGGGCGAGAGCGTCCAGTCGCCGACGGCGATCTTCTCCGGTGCGGCGGGCGGCTGCTGCGCCTCCGCGCGGCGCGGCGTCGTCGCGAGGCCGATCAGGCTCGCGAGGCCGGCGAGCAGCCGTGCACGAGCGCCTCGGCGCCTCTTCGTCGCGTGGGTCGTCGGACCGCCCCGGAGCACGCGGCGACGCTACCACGAGACCGCCGCCTCGCTCGGAGAACTTTCAGCTCGCGCGCGCCGCGACGAAGGCGCGCGCGAGGTCGAGGAGGGCCTCGCGTCGGTTCGCGGCCGGATCGTTCGTGACGGCCTCGAGGAGGTGGTCGAGGATCTCCCCGAGGATGCGACCCGGCGCGAGCCCGAGCTCGGACATGAGCACCTTGCCGTTCACGGCGAGGTCCCTCGTCGAGAGCGCGGCGCCCTCGGCCAGCACCTTCTCCACGTGACCGCGGAGCGCGAGGAGTGGCCCGAGGTCCGCGTCCGCGAAGGTCCCCTTGCCGCGCAGATCGGCCTCGTTCAGGGCGTAGAGATCCTCGATCCGGTGCTTTCCGACCCGCTGGATCCAGCGCCTCACCGCCGCGTCGGACCAGCCGTCGTAGTGGAAGAGGTGGTGGCGGACGAGTGCGACGATGCGCTCGCGCTCGTCGTTCGAGAAACGGAGGCGCGTGAGGATGGGCAGGGCGATCTCGGCGCCGATCTTGTCGTGGTCGTAGAAGGTCCAGTCGTTCGTCTTCTCGCTGAACGCGCGCGACCGCGGCTTTCCCACGTCGTGGAGGAGCGCCGCGATGCGGAGGACCGGATCGCCGACGCAGGCGTCCATGCACTCCATCCCGTGGCGCCAGACGTCGTACGTGTGCCAGCGGTTCTGGGCCATGCCGACGCCCTCCATGAGCTCGGGGCAGGTGACGTCGAGGATCCCCGTCTCGCGCATGACCTCGAAGGCGCGCGACGGCTTCTTCGCCTTCATCGTCTTGACCCACTCGTCGCGCACCCGCTCGGAGGAGACCTTCTTGAAGGTCTCCAGCGTCGGCGCGATCGCGTCGAACGTCTCGCGGTCGAGGTCGAACTCGAGGGTCGCCGAGAAGCGCGCGGCGCGGAGGACGCGGAGGCCGTCCTCGCCGAAGCGCTCCACCGCCTTGCCGACTGCGCGGATCAGCCTGGCGGCGAGATCCTTCTGCCCGCCGAACGGATCGATGACGGCGCCCGTCGTCGGGTCCACCGCGATGGCGTTGATCGTGAAGTCGCGGCGCGCGAGATCGGCGGTGATGTCGTCGACGAAGTGGACCGCGTCGGGCCGTCGACCGTCGGAGTACGTCGTCTCCCCGCGGAGGGTGGTGACCTCGTAGTGGTGCCCGCGGACGACGAGCGTCACGGTGCCGTGCTGGAGCCCCGTCGGGATCGCCTTCGGGAAGAGCTTCATGAGCTCCTCGGGGCGCGCGTCGGTCGCGACGTCCCAGTCGGCGACCGCCTTCCCGAGGAGCGAGTCGCGCACGCAGCCGCCGACGACCCAACCTCGGCGGCCGGCGGCGTTGAGCTTGTCGCAGATGCCGAAGACGTCCTTCGGGACGACGGAGAGATCGAACGCGGTCACGCCGTCAGTCTACGTCATCGTGCGCCGCTCGCCCTAACGCGTCCCCGATCACGGCGCCGTCACGGATGACCCTCTCGCGGAGGGGACCCGATCGGCATCACGCAGGACGCGACGGCCCTCTACGTGACCGAGCGGGACGCCAGGCGCATCGTCCGTCTCGTGAAGTGAGTCGTCCTCGAACCATGATCGGCGCCCTCGGGAGGCACGCGCGCGGCGCCGCGACCGAAGCGTTCGAATAGCCCGGTTGCTGCAGAAGCCACGACGTCGAGGGCGCGCCGGCACGGCCGCTGCACCGCGGGCCTCCGACGTCGCCGAGACTCCCCCGAGAAAGCCATGGAACGCGCCCTCGTCGAGACCACCCTGCTCTCCCAGTTCGTCCAACTCTTGTCCGGCGTCGTCACCCTCGTGGTCGGCGCCGTCGTCATCCACCTCATCGACCGATTCGTCTTCCGGAAGCTCGATCTCGAAGCCGAGATCGGACGCGGGAATCTCGCGGCCGCCGTGCTCGCGGGCGCGATGTGGATCGCGCTCGCCGTCGTCTTCACGCGAGGCTGACGTGCAGCGGCCTCCTCCAGGTCCTCCGTACCCGGCCGCGTACCATCCGTTCGCGTCGGCGCCCTACCGGCCCCACGTTGCGCCTCCGGGGTACGTCGGGCCCGCATGGGCTGCGCCCGGTCCGCGCCTCACGCCGCCGATGGCCGCGCCGGCGCCTTCGCACCGAGGGTGTCTGTACCTCGTCGTCCTCGCGCTCGCGGTGCTCGTCGGCCTCCCCGCGGCCGTCCTTCTCGCGATGGCGGGGCATCTCCGGCAAGACGAGAGCACGCCTCGGGCCGCGAACGACGACGACGAGCCGCTCGACGCGGGCGCGTTCGCAACCCCGCACGTGCCCGAGCGCGCCCCTGTCGATCCGAGCCGCTTCGATGCCCCGGCCGAGCGCGCGTTCGGGCTCTCGGAGCTCTGTTCGGACACTCCCTATCCGCCGGGCCACCCCGAACGGCGCGCTCGGTACGATCTCGACTACCGCGGCCTCGGCAGCGCGAAGCGACTTCGCGGAGCGGTCGCGGTCGTGCACGTCCGGCTGGCGTCGCCGACGCTGACATGGACGCGAGGCGGAGCCCGGGACGTCGACCGCAGCGCGCTGATGACGGCGCGCTTCGTCCGCGCGAGCAGCGAGGCGCACGGCGTGAGTGATCTGACGTACACCCCCATCGCGTGGACGCTGCCGACGTCCTTCGTGCTCCCGAAGCTCCTCGGGGATCCCGCGAAGAGGCTCTCCGATGCGAGCGCGCGCGACCTCGTCCGCGGGGCGCTCCGCGCGAGCGAGGCTGCGCTCGGCGGGACGCTCTCGACGATCGCGACGTCTCTGCGGAAGGACGGCTTCACCGAGGTGGCCTTCCTGCTCCACCTGCCGGCGGACGCCGACGCGCGCGACTTCGCCTTCCCCGCGACGAGCCCGTCCGAGGTCGACGTCGCCGTGGTCTTCCAGAGCTCTCTCGAGGACCTCGGCTACGTCACCGCGCACGAGGCCATGCACCTCTTCGGCGCCGACGACCTCTACCCGCTCGACGTCTTCGACGCCGGCGACGCGCGCGACATCATGCGCGCGCGCTGCCGTGGGCTCTCGGGTCTCCGCGTCGGGGACATGACCGCGTACGCGATCGGGTGGCGGAAGGATCGTCCGAAGCGCACGTACAGGTGACGGACTCGCTGACTGGAAGCCGCGATGGTGAAGCGGTGGCGCGAGGCGCTCGTCGCGAACCTAGTAGCCCTCTACCTTCGCGATGATCTCGTTCATGATCTCGCGCGTCCCGCCGCCGATGGGGTAGAGCCGCGCGTCGCGGTAGAGGCGCTCGACCGTGACCTCGCGCATGTAGCCGCTCCCGCCGTGGATCTGCACCGCCTCGTCGACGACCGCGGAGCACATGTCCGTCGCCGCGTTCTTCGTCATCGCCGCGAGCGAGGGCACCTGCTCGCCGCGCGCGACCCGCACGGCGCACTCGCCGACGAGCGCGCGCGCGGCCGCGATGCGCGTCGCCATGTCGGCGAGCTTGTGACGCGTCACCTGGTGGCCCATGAGCGTCTTGCCGAACGCGCTCCGCTCCTTCGCGTAGCGAACGGACTCCCGGTACGCGAGCTCCGCGATCGCGACGCACTGCGAGGCGAGGTAGAGGCGCTCGGTCGCGAAGTTCACCATGATCGCGAAGAACCCGGCGTTCTCCTCTCCGAGCAGGTTCGACGCCGGTACCCGGCATCCCTCGAACACGAGCTCGGCGGTGTCGCTCGCCCACCAGCCCATCTTGTCGAGCTTCCGGCCGACGGAGAATCCAGGCGTCCCCTTCTCGATCACGAGGAGCGAGATCCCCCCGTGGCCCTCGCCACCCGTCCGCACCGCCGCGACGACGACGTCCGCGCGACACCCCGAGGTGATGAACGTCTTCCGTCCGTCGACCACGTACGCGTCCCCGTCTCGCACGGCGCGCGTCCGGATCCGCGCGACGTCGCTCCCCGCGTCGGGCTCGGTGATCGCGAGGGCGCTCACCTTCTCCCCGCGGAGGACGGGCGCAGCGAGCCTCGCGCGCTGCTCGGGGGTGCCGAGCCGCACGATCGGCGGGAGCGCGATGCCGTGGCTGTTCAGGCCGACCACGGTGCCGACGGACCCTCCCGCGAGCACGAGCTCCTCCGACGCGACGAGGGCGTGGGTCACGTCGCCCCCTGCCCCGCCGTCGCCCTCGGGGTAGGAGATGCCGAGGAGCCCGGCCTTCGCCGCCTCCCCGTAGAGCGCGAGCGGGAACTCGTTCGCCTCCTCCCATGCGCGCGCGTGCGGCGCGATGTGAGCCTTCGCGAAGCGGCGCGCGGTCTCACGGAGCTGGGCGTGCTCGTCGGTCTCGAACAGGAACGGCACGGCTCAGCCCTCCACGTGGTTCACGAGGAACGAGGCGACCTCGGCGAAGCGCCCGTCGAGGAAGGCGCGGAGCTCGCCCTCGATCGCGAGGTCATCCATCGCCTTCTGCATGCAGCGGAGCCAGGCCGAGCGCATCGGGTCGTCGACCTTCACCTTCGCGTGCCGCATGCGGAGGCGGGGATGACCGTGCGCGCTCGAGTACACCGCCGGGCCGCCGAGCCACTCGACGAGGAAGTGCGCGAAGCGCTCGCGCGTCCCGGGGGACACCTTGCCGCCCGCGTCCACCTCGTGGAGGCGTGCGAGCGCGGGCTCGCTCTCGTCCATGTGGTCGTAGAAGCGCGCCGCGAGCGTACGCGCGCGGTCCTCGCCGAGGCGGTGGAACGGCGAATCCTCCCGTGTCGGGATCCAGGCCATGCGGAAAACCTTAGCCGAAAGCCTGCTCGCTGCGTGCTGGCCTTCGCGCGCCTCCGGCGAGGAACGCGACGGCACCGGCCTGCGAGCGGTCCGAAGTCGGCAGGACATCCGCACCAGGGGTTCCACACACGTCCTTGCGATGCCGCGGGCCCGGCGACGGCGCGGCAAGAGGCGACCTCTCGTCGTCTGGCGCGCAACACGCGACGCGAGGCCCGAGGCATGGTCACTGCAACGCGGCAGACCCATGAAGCGCGCTCTCCACTTCACCCCCGTGTTCGCCCTGCTGTGCGCCTGCAGCCGCACCGTCTCCCCCGACGTCGGAACGGACGAGGCGCCCGTCATCGAGGACGCCGCGTCCATGGTCGCGCGCCCGGACGGCGCGTACGACGTGACGTGCAAGGATGGTCGAACGGAGGTCGCGACGGCGGAGCAGATCCGTTCGGACGCCGTCTGCGCGCCGGTGATGCAGGGGTGCTCGACCGACCTGTTCGACGCGTGCTGGACCGAGCGACCTCGCCTCGACCTCGACACGTGGGCCGTGCAGCAGGCGTTCCTTTCCACGCGTGGGCTCGGGCTCTCGCCGCGCGGACCCGAAAGCCGAGCGGAGCTCGGCGCCGCCACCGTCGTCGCACGCGAGCGTCTCTGCACGACGGGATCGTCGAACGGGACCTCGTGCGACGCGTGGAGCGACCTTCCTCGGATTCAGCTCTCCGCCAAGCTGCCCGACGGGACACGTCAGGCGATCTCGTATGCAACCGCGAGCCTGCGCCCTACCGTCCGCCTCGAACGGGTGTCCCATGGTCTGGTCGATCTCCACCTGGGCGCGACCGACGCGACGGACGGCATTCGGGCGACGTGCCCGAACGTCCCGCACGGCGGGTGCCTCCTCGCATGGCAGGACGTCGCGACGAACGCATACCTGGTCATGAACGGGCATACGATGCCACCACGCGTCACCCACCTCACGGCGCACTACCTCTACCAGCGCGCGACGCTCCGTGCGGTCGCGTCGGGACCGCTCGAGACGAGCTTCCCTGGCGACCATGCGAGAGTGGAGCGCGAGACCGAGATCGCCCTCTACGCGCCGTTCGGCGCGTGAGACCCCGCGGCGACGGTGGTCCCGAGGCCCCGAGACGAAAGCCGGGGCGCTGCGTGCTAGCCTCGTGACGATGTCCGCGCGCCGTCCCACCGTCCTGCTCTTCGACATCGACGGGACGTTGATCGACAGCGGAGGCGCGGGGCGCCGCGCGATGGTGCACGCCTTCGCGACGACCCACGGACGCCCCGACGCGACGACGGGCTTCTCCTTCGCCGGGATGACGGATCAGGGGATCCTCCGGCGCGCGCTCTCCGCGATCGGCGTGGAGGTCACCGCGGAGGCGATGGCCGAGGTCCTGTCGGCCTATCTCGAGAAGCTCGCGATCGAGCTCGAGAGCAGCGAGCACTATCGGGTGCTCCCCGGCGTCGCGTCGCTCGTCGCGTGGCTCGGCGAGCTCGACGGCATCGCGCTGGGGCTCGGCACGGGGAACGTGAAGGACGGCGCGTTCGCGAAGTTGAGGCGCGGCGACATCCATCACCACTTCGGCTTCGGCGGCTTCGGCTGCGACGCCGAGGACCGCACCGAGCTCCTCCGCGCCGGCGCAGTCCGCGGCGCCGCACGGCTGGGCGCGCCCGTCGAGGCGTGCCGTGTGGTCGTCATCGGAGACACGCCGAAGGACGTCGCCGCCGCGATGGGCATCGGGGCTGCCTGCGTCGGGGTGGGGACGGGTGGCAGCGCGCCGGCCGATCTGGTCGCGCTGGGAGCGACGTGGGGGGTCGACACCCTCGAAGACCCGTCCGTGCGCGCGGTCCTCGTCGACGACTGAAGAGGATGGAAGTCCTTCGCCCGTCCCGGGCGTATACCTGAGGAGACCATGCGCTCGAGCCACGATCGCCGCCTCACGACGACGCTCCTCCTCGTGATCGTCGCCTTCGTCCTCGTGGCGGGCGTGGCCTTCGTCGTCGGGACGCGTGCGAAGGCCGTCGCGTTCCCGCGGTGGGGCGGGGGGCTCGACGTCGTACGCTCCGCGGAGCCCCTCGCGGCCCACGGCCGTGACGTCCGACTCGGGGAGGTGGACGCCGACGGCGTCCGGCTGGTGCTGGGCATCGACGCGTCGGGCACCTACGTCGCCGACAGCAGCTGCACGAGCGGCGCCACGACGCCGCCCGTGGGATCGGTTTGCTCGGTCCACGTGTCCGCGGCCGACCTCGGGACAGCGGATGTGCGCGTCACGTCCCTCGGCGACGGCGAGTACATCCTCACGCCGCGCGGCGACGCGCCGGTGCGCGTCCGCGTCGCGTCGACGGGCAAGTACGAGCGGTTCTTCCGGGGATCGAACCTCGCCTCGCCGCGCGCCATCCCGGGCCTGATCATCGCTCTTGCGGCGCTCGCGCTCCTCTTCGCGCTCTCGCGCGTGCGTCTCGCGGTCGCCTACGTGCGCCGCATGTCGTCGTGGAAGGAGCTCGTCCTCTCGCGCGAGGGCATGCTCCAGGACGAGGCCGGCGCGACCGTCGGCACGGTCTCGAGCGACGTGAAGCTCCCGCCGGGCCCCGTGCTCGTCGACGCCGACGCGATGAAGGGCACCTCGATCTACCGCGAGCTCTCGATCGTCACGCGGCGCGCGGTGGCCTCCGGCTCCCACGCGCTCTGGGAGCGCGGGACGGCCCTCCGCCTGCGCGATGCGCGCGTGCTCTCGATCGTGGCGACCGTCGCCTCGCTCCTCGCGGGCGCCGCGCAGGTCCTCGCCGGGTGACGTCAGTTCCGCTCGAGGAGGCTCCGGAGCTGCTCGACCGTGAACTCGTACGTCTGGCGACAGTAGTCGCACTGGATGTCGAGGGTCTTGCCGTCCTGCATGAGCGACTCGATGTCGGCGCGCGGCAGCGAGCCGAGGCTGAGCACGAGGCGGTCGGGGCCGCAGTTGCAGCCGAAGTGCACGTTTCGATCGCCGACCTTCGTGTACGGCATCCCGTAGAGCGTCTCCTGGAGGAGCTCCTCCGGGCTCGCGCCACCTCGCGCGAGCAGGGGGACGATGTCCTGGAAGTCCTTCAAGCGCTCCGTCATGACCATGAGCGGGCCTTCGGAGGCCTCCGGGAGGAGCTGCACCATGTAGCCGCCCGCGGCGACGACCTCGCCCTGCGCCATGTGGCAGCCGACCGCGATCATGGTCACCGTCTGCTCCGAGTCCTGCATGTACGCCATGAGCGCGGCGGAGACCGTCGCGTCGTTCGGCACCCGGACGACGCCCTGGTGGAGCGCCCCGTTGTGCAGCGTGCGCGCGACCTGGAGCATGCCGCGCTCGCCGAGGGGCATCGCCTTCACCCCGTCCGGCATCTGGATGAGCCCGCGCGTCGCCCCGTCGGGGTACGTGTCGGCGACCATGCGGATGCGCGGGTCGTCCCCCTGCAGGATGGCCTGGAGACGGTTCTCCGGCGCCATGGTCTCGCGCACGAGGACGGCTCCGGTGAGGAGATCCGCGAACGTGCGGGAGAGCTCGGGCGACGGCGGCTTCTGGGCGGCGAGCGCGCCGCGGACCGTGGCCGTCGTGTCGGCCGCGATCACGCGGAAGGCGCCGTCGTCCGTGATGGCGCGAAGGACGTTGTCCTGATGGAGCACGACGTGGATTCTAGAACAAGTCCAGCCCGAAAGCAGGCAGAGCCGTGGCGCTAGGCTCGCGCTCGCGGCGCGCCGCCGTTCTCCTGTCCTCTCTCGTCGTCGTCGCGTGCACGCGCGGCGGCGCGAAGGAGGCCGCGCCCGGGAGGAGCGCCTCTTTGGAGGTCGTCGTCGCGGACGGCGGAGGCCTCGCAGGGGAGGCGGATGCGGGAGCCTCGGCGACGTACGACGACGACGCCGGCGCGGACGACACGACGCCGCTCCCGGCGATCACGCTCACGCCTCCGAAGGGGCCCGCGGTCGTGGTCCGCGCGCTCGGCAGCGCGCTCCTCGAGGTGTCCGTCGAGGCGGGCAGCGGCTCGAAGACCGTGGAAGTCGAGCGGCACGCACGCTCCGGGGGTGTCGCCCAGAAGGAGATCGTCGAGGCGAAGCGCGCGGCGAAGGCCGCGGCCACGAGCCTCCATGCTGCGAACCCCGGGGAGGAATACGTGTATCGCGCACGCGTCGGCGGCGGTGCATGGTCCACGGAGGAGACGATCCGTCTCCCCGTCTCCCGCCGCCCCCCTCCCCCACCGACGGACGTCACGGCGGTCGCCGAGACGCCCTATGCCGTGCGCGTGTCGTGGAAGGCCGAGACGCGGCCCGTCACGGGGTTCGAAGTGCTCGTCGCCAAGGACGACGGCGCCGAGATCTCCGCGGGGCTCGTCACGCCCACGGAGCGCGGGTTCGTCCTCCATCTCCGCGTGCCGGGACGTGGCTACACGCATCGCGTGCGCGCGTTCAACGACCGCGGTGCGTCAGCGGCGTCCCCGCCCGCCCGTGTGACGATGCCCCTCCGCGATCCGGGCGCCCCCGCGAAGGTCACGTTGCCCCCGTGCAAGCCGCTCCCGAAGGAGCGTGACGAGAGCAAGGGCGCGTTCGGGATGCCGCGTGTAGACGTGGGCATCCCTGGAGGCCCCCCTCTCTACAACGATCCGGGGCCGAGGGACGGGGCCGAGCGCCATTTCTTCGGCAAGGTCGACGGGTGCTTCCGCGAGCTCGGCGTCTTCCAGCTCCAGGCCGACGTGCGCACGGTGGACGGCGTCGACGACGACGGCTTCCCGCTCCTCCACGCGATCGCGGGCGCCGGCTCGTTCGTCGGTGCGCAGCTCTTCACGCTCCGCTACGTCGGCGGCCGCTACAAGAAGGTCGACGAGGCCTCGTTCTGCGGCGAGCACTACCCCGATCTGGTGACGGACCCGCGGGTCCCCCAGGACCCGGCGGGATCGGACGTGACGTCCTTCCGCCCGCCGTTCGGGACCTGCCAGATCGACTTCTCCGCGTTTCAGTAGCCCGCGGGGAGGACGAGCTGCCGGAGCGGCGTCGCCTGCATCGTGCAGTTCGTCGTGTCGGTTTCGCCGTCGGGTTTCTGCGCGCACTTCTTGATCGGGCCGTTGAGGTACGCGAGCTCGAGATCGTGGAAGCCGGGGATGGCTGCCTCGTTCCAGCGATCGGGGCGGATGCCGCCCCAGGAGTTCTTCACGCGCAAGAACTCGATCTTCGTGCCGTCGGAGAGCGCGGCGTCCATCTGCTCCGGCGTCGCCTGCTCGCCGGCCTTCAGGAGGCCGATGCCCGGGACCTCCGCCTGGTAGTCGTGCGCGACGGTGAGGTGGCCGCCTTGCCGGCCCGGACCGCGACGCTCGAGCTCCGCCATCGAGAAGCGCGAGCCCGACGTGAGCGCGTTGAAGTCGACGTCCCACGTGGTGACGACGGGCTGCCTGTCGTGGAGCGCCCTCTGCACGCGCTTCATGACCGCGGCGCGGCCGGCAGCGTCGGCCGGGTAGCGGACGCCCTGCCAGGCGAACTTGCCCGAGCGCGTCGCCCACCAGCCCTCACCGTCACGCTTGCCGATGGCGTCCGCGAGGGTGCCCTGGATGAACTGGCCGGTCTGGGGATCCTTGAGGCGCGCGGCGATGTCGGCGGCGCGGAGGATGTCGTTGCCCGGCTTCCTCGTCTTGTACGAGCGGTCGATCGTCTTCGTGACGGCGGCGCCGAAGACGGTGTTCATGCGGCCGACGACGTCGCCCGACAGCTGCCAGGCCTTGTCGAGCTCGGCGCGAACGAGCGTCTTGTTCCGCCGCGCGGCCGCGTCCTTGAGCGCGCCCGACTTCAGCGACGCGTTGATCGCGGCGAGGGCCGACGACTGGCGCATCGACATCTCGCTGTTCGCCTCTTCGGGGATGAAGTCCTTCTCGAGGACGACGCCGTACCGGAGCACGAGGCTCACGGCGGTCTCGAAGGAGCCGCCGGTGGAGATGTCCTCGCCCGCGTCGCCGTTCGCGATCTGCTCGTACCAATGCCAGTACGTGAGCCACGACTCGCTCGCGTTCAGCGTCTCGCCCGTCGCGCCCTTCGCCAGCGCCTCGAACCAGGTCGCGGCCGCGTAGATCCAGCAGTTGCCGATCGACTGGCGCTTCACGTCGGTGTGATCGACGGACGTGATGTCGTCGACCGCGGCGCCTCCCTCCTCCTCGCCGGTGACGGCGTCGGGCGACTCGTCTGCGGCGCAGGCCGGCGTGAGCACGCCGGCGGAGGCGATGAGGGCGAGGGAGAGCCAGCGAAGCGGGGTCGAAGAAGCGATCGTCATGGTGCGTGGGATCTCTCGGGGTGGAGGCGGGGGCTCAGTAGCCGGCGGGGAGGACGACGTCCCAGAGGGGCGTCTGCTGCGACGTGCAGTTCGACGTGTCCGTGGTGCCGTCGGGCTTCTCCCCGCACTTCTTGATGGGACCGTTCAGGTAGGCGAGCTCGAGGTCGTGGTAGCCCGGGATGGCGGCTTCGCTCCAGCGGTCGGGACGGATGCCGCCCCAGGAGTTCTTCACGCGGACGAACTCGATCTTCGTGCCGTCGGAGAGCGCCGCGTCCATCTGCGCGGGGGTCGCG
Organism: Polyangiaceae bacterium; assembly: GCA_022842465.1. GTDB lineage: Bacteria > Myxococcota_A > Polyangia > Polyangiales > Polyangiaceae > Labilithrix. The sequence goes on from JALHPN010000059.1 coordinate 36,765, forward strand.
GGCTTGCCGGCCTCGAGCAGCCCGAGGCCGGGGACCTCGGCCTGGTAGTCGTGCATGACGGTCATGTGGCCGCCCTGGCTCCCGGGCCCGCGGCGGCTCAGCTCGGCGAGCGAGAACCGGCTCGCGGACGAGAGCGCGTTGAAGTCGACGGCCCACGACGTGACGACGGGCTGCTCGTCGTGGAGCGCCTTCTGGACACGCTTCCAGAACTCGCGCCGTCCGGCCTCGTCGCCCGGGTAGTTGACCTCGTTCCAGGCGAGCTTGCCGCTCCGCGGCGCCCACCATCCGCCGCCGCTCCTGCCGAGCGCGTCGTCGATCGTGCCGGTCGTGAACTGACGCGTCTCGGGATCCCTCAGGCGCGCCTTCAGCTCGCGCGACGCCATGATCCCGTAGCCAGGGCGGCGCGAGACGTAGCTCCGGTCGATCGTGCGGGTGACCGCGACGCCGAACACACGGTTCATCTTCGTGACGACGGCGGGATCGAGGCCCCAGGCCTTGTCGAGCTCCCTCCGGATGGCCGCGCGGTCGCGCATCGCGACGGCGTCCTTCAAGGGGCCGCCCTTGAGGCCCGCGTTCACGGCGGCGAGCGCCGACGACTGGCGGCCCGACATCTCGCTCTCGGACTCGGTCGCGATGAAGTCCTTCTCGAGGACGATTCCGTAGCGCACGATCAGGTCGGCCGCGGTGCCGTAGCTGCCGCCCGTCGAGATCTCGTCCGAGGCGCCGCCGTTCGCGAGCTGCTCGAACCAGTGCCAGTACGTCAGCCACGACTCGCTCGTGTCGATCTCGGTGCCGGTCGCGGCCTGGTTCAGCGCCTCGACCCAGCTCGCCACCGCGTAGATCCAGCAGTTGCCGATCGACTGCCGCTTCACCTTCGAGTGCTTGACCTGGGTGATGTCCTCGACGGACGCGGCCTCCTCGTCGGAGCTGCCTTGCGCCGCCGCGTCCCCGTCCTCCGTCGCGCAGCCGATCGCCCCCGCCGCTCCGAGCGCGAGGAGAGAAGCCATCGTGAGCCAGCGCGGAGCCTTGATCGGGTCGAAGGACATGGTCCCCGCTCCGCGTACAAGCCCTGTGCCGACGTCGGATGTTATCCTACATCACCCCAACCCCTCGACCTCGTTCACGATCGCTCGACCCAACCCCGCGAGCCGCCCCCCCCCACCTGGTCCACCCCCGATCCATGTCGAGCCCCCATCGATCCAGGGCACCGAACCCGCAGCCGGAGCCCGCAGCCGCGCCGTTCTGAGGGGCAGTCGCGGCCGAGACCAAGCGCTGCCGAGGCGCCGAGCGAGGCGTACTCTCGTACGCCGCAGCGAGGCAACGAAGGCAGCGCGCCGGTATCGGCCGCGAATGCCCCTCAGAACCCGATGTCGGCCGCGCCGCGGAGGCCGACCATGAACGTGTAGCCGAGCCCGTTGCCGGACTCGGTGTAGAGCGGCTTCGAGCGGATGTCGTCCGCGAGCGGGAAGGTCGAGCCGGGGAGCCCCGCCTGCGGTCGGTTCAGGAAGAGCAGGTCGAAGCCGAGGAAGGCGCCGACGCGCGCGACCTTGGTGACCCAGTACGCCGCGTTGAGCTCGCCGCCGAGCATGACGCCCCGCACGGCGATGTCGGGATCGAGCACCGTGAGCCGCTGGCCGGGGAGCGACGACTGGTAGAGCGGGCGCTGCAGCGTCTGATCGAACACGTACCCGACGTGCGCCATGACGCCCGGCGACACCGGGCGGAACGGCAGCGTGTAACCGGCCTCGAACATGAACGACCAGAAGTCGAACTCGGTCGTGTCGAAGACGCGCCAGCGGAGGCCGAGCTTGATGTGATCGAGGCGGAGTCCGGCGCCGAGCGACCAGGTCACGCCGTTCGCGCCCGTCTTGTCGAACGCGAGCGTGTTCGTGAAGGCGCCGAGGTCCATGCGGGTGAAGCCGATGTCGGCCGACAGCGTGATGGCGCGCTTCGCCTCCTCCTCCTCGTCCGGCTTGTGCGCCGTCTCCTCGACCGGCACGTTCCCGCGCTGCGACGCGACGGCCGCCTGGGTCTCGACCTTGGGCTGCTCCTTCGCGTCCTTCCGCTTGGCGTCGTCGGACGGCGCGCCCTTCGCGGGCGCACCTGGCGCCGGCTTCGTGGTGCCGCCCTGGCTGGACGACTGCGCGGCGGCATTTCCCGCTGTGCCGACGACGAGGGCCGCGAGGACGACGGGGAGGAGCACGCGCGAGCCCGAGGCCGCACGGGAGAGGCGGATCATGGCGGCGGAGTTACACGATCAGCTCTTCGATTGCCACAACGACGTGGCGAAACACCTCACCGGGGGCGGACGTAGCGCCGGACGACGAGGACGGCGCCCAGGATCATCCCCACGAGGAAGACGAGCGCGCCGGCGCCCGCGAGGGTGAAGGCGCGCTTGATCCGGTCGGGGAGCCCGTCGTCGTAGACGACGAGCGACGCGCGCGCGATGGACGCCTCACCCCGCCTGTCCGCGCCGAGATCGAGCGCGACGTGGAGCTTCTTCGGATCGGCGTTCGACCACGGGCCGACGAAGCGCTCGGCGACGAGGGCATTCCCCTGCCCGTACACGCTGGTCGGGGGCTCCTGGGAGAGGACCCCCGCGCCCTGGAGGAGCGCATGGCCGGACGCGTCGGTCACGCGCATCGCGAAGGGCATCTCCAGCTCGAGGGCCGAGGCGCCGCGCGCCGCGTCCTCGCCGGAAACCCCGCGACGATCGACCGTCACGCGCGCCGAGAACGTGTAGCGCCTGCCTGCCTTCGCCGAGATGTCGGCCGTGCTGCGCTCGTCGAGGACGACCGGCTCCTCGAGCACGACGTTCCGGCCGTTCCACTCGGCGTAGTACCCGCAGCCGAAGAAGAGGCCGCCTCCGAGCAGCACGGCTCCGAGGAGGAGGAAGGCGATGGCGAGCGTCCGCATCGGCGGCGGAGCATAGTCTGGTCGCCGGAGGGCGGGTTCGCTAACCTCCGCGCGCATGTCGGTCCTCGCCGCGCTCGACGTGACCAAGGCGTACGGCGAGCGGGTCCTCCTCTCGAAGGTCTCGTTCACGCTCGAGGAGGGCGAGCGCGTGGGCGTCGTCGGGCGCAACGGGACGGGCAAGAGCACCTTCGCGAAGATCCTCGCCGGCGTCGAGCCCGCGGACGGCGGGACCGTGGCGACGAGGCGCGGCGCGCGCGTCTCGTACCTCGAGCAGGAGCCGGACCTCGATCCCGAGAGCACCGTGCGCGCCTGCGTGGAGGAGGGCCTCGAGGTCTGGGCCGCCGCGTTCGCGAAGCACGCCGAGATCACGGAGAAGCTGACCCACGCCGGCGCAGGGGCGGACCTCGACGCCCTCCTCGCCGCCCAGAACGCCGCCTCCGCGGACGTCGAACGCCTCGGCGGATGGGAGCGCTCCCACGAGGTCGAGCGCGTCCTCGCGCACCTCGACATCCACGACCTCGATCAGCGCGCCGGAACCCTGAGCGGCGGACAGAGGCGCCGCGTCGCGCTCGCCCGCGTGCTCGTCGGGACGCCCGACGTGATGATCCTCGACGAGCCGACCAACCACCTCGACGCCGACAGCATCGACTGGCTCGAGCAGTTCCTCGCCGAGACGTTCCGCGGCGCCGTCCTCCTCGTCACCCACGATCGCTGGCTCCTCGACCGCGTCGCGGACCGCACCCTCGAGGTCGACGCCGGCAGCGTCTACGCCTACGACGGCGGCTACGGCGAGTACCTCGCGCAGAAGGCCGACCGCCTCGCGCTCCAGGAGCGCACGGAGAAGAACCGCCAGAACTTCCTCCGGAAGGAGCTCGAGTGGCTCGCGCGCCAGCCGAAGGCGCGGACCGGGAAGCAGAAGGCGCGCATCGGGCGCGCGGAGTCGGCGCGCGACGCCCCTCCCCCCCGCGAGGACGCGCGCGTGCAGCTCCAGGCCGACGTGGCCGACGCCGGCCGCAGCATCCTCGACGTGAAGGGCCTCGGCCTCCGCCTCGGGGACCGCTGGCTCGTCCGGAACTTCGATCTCGCGCTCCTGACGGGCGACCGCCTCGGCATCCTCGGACCGAACGGCGCGGGCAAGACGACGCTCCTCCGCGCGATCGCGGGCGAGCTCCAGGCGACGGAGGGCACGATCGGGCAGGGCCGCCGCGTGCGCGTCGCGTACCTCGACCAGCAGCGGCAGGCGCTCGAGCCGCAGCTCTCCGTCCTCGACTGCGTCGCGCGCGCCGTCCCGGAGGTGGACAAGGAGCGGGTGGATCCGCGGACCTACCTCGAGCGCTTCGCGTTCGACGTGCCCTCGCAGAAGAAGAAGGTGTCGGCCTTGTCGGGCGGCGAGCGGGCGCGCCTGGCCCTCGCCCGCCTGCTCGCGTCGTCCTCGAACCTGCTCCTCCTCGACGAGCCGTCGAACGATCTCGACGTCGACACGCTCTCGGCGCTCGAAGACTTCCTCTCGACGTACGAGGGGTCGCTCCTCGTCGTGACGCACGATCGCTACCTCCTCGACCGCGTGACGACGGGCATCCTCGCCTTCGAAGGCGACGGGAGGATCATGCGCTACGCGGGCGCGTACCAGGCCTACGCCACGTCGCGCGCGCGGAAGGAAGAAGAAGAGCGCGCCGCGCGGGCCGAGGAGCGCGCGCGCGCGACCGCGAAGACCGAGAAGCCGAAGGCGAGCGGCCTCTCGAAGAACGAGCAGCGCGAGCTCGACGGCATCATGGACAAGATCGACGCCGCCGAGGCGCGCTCCGCGGCGGTCGAGGAGGAGCTCGGCGACGCGTCCCTCTACGCGCCCGGCGCCGACCCCGCGCGCGCGGAGGCGGTGCGGGCCCGGCTCGACGCCG
>JALHPN010000060.1 GCA_022842465.1 Polyangiaceae bacterium
CCGCGGCCTGAGCTCCGCGCGGGCCGGCTCTTCGTCTCAGCGCGGGGCGAGGTCCGCGCAGCAGCGGAAGCCCGTCGAGTAGTCGTGGTAGTCGTGCGCGTGCGCGACGGTCCGGTAGTGGCAGCCGTCGCCGTTCATCGTCGTATCGAGGTAGTAGCCGCCCGCGAAGGTGCCGTGGGCGAGAGACGCGTCCGTCGCGACCCACTCGTGGAGGTTGCCGACCATGTCCACGACGCCCCAGGCGTTCACGCACGCCGCGTGCTCGCCCGTCCTCGCGAGCGCTCCCTCGACCTGGCCGAGCCCCGGCTCGTTCAGCTTCGCCCACACTCCGGGATCCACGTTCGACGGGCGCGCGCTCGCCTTCGCCGCGATCCGCTTCTTCGTCGACGCCTTCGCGGCGCCGACCTTCGTGGGCTTCGTGGACGCCTTCGACGCGGTGGCCTTCGAGCCGCCGCTCTTCGTCGATGCCGTCTTGCCGGTGCGCGTCTTCGTCGTCTTCACCGTCTGCGCTGCGCGACCCTTCGTGACGTGCGCGGGCTTCGCCGCCGAGCTCGCCGGCCCGGCCGGAGGAGGACGCGAGGCGACGGCGCCCGGCGTGAGCGGCGTGCTCGCCAGGACGGCCTTCGCGCCGAACACGGCGAGGACCGCGCTCTTCCCCTGATCGTGGCACGTCCCCGGCGCGCGCGCGTTGCCGTACGGGAAGGCCGTCTGCTCGGGCCCCATGCACGCGGTCTTCCATTCGGGGTACGCGCAGAGGCGCTTCCCGGACGCGTTGCACGCATCCTGGGCCTGGACCTCGCTGATGAAGCCTTGCGGGAAGACGCCAGCGACGCTCACGGCCCGGACCGTGTGACCGTCCACCGGACGGAAGTGCGGAAACGGCTCCTCCGCGCCGTCGGCCGTGACCTCGACGAGCGAGGCCTCGTAGCGGTCGATGCAGAACGCACGTTCCGGCGTCTCGACGGCGACCATGCCCTCGGGGCAGCGGCCGTCGCCCGCGGCGACGTCCTCCGCCTCCACGTCGCCGTCCATGTCCTCGGCGTCGTCCGCCGCGGCCTCTTCGGCGCCGTCGCGGGCGCCGTTCGCCTCGGCCGGCGCATGCGGGCTGCTGCTCGGCACGTGGAGGCGCGGGCCGCACGCGACGAGCGGCGTGAGCACGACCAGCGCGACGGCGACGAATGAGCGCGTTCCCCCGAGCCCCGACATCGGCGCCTCTCTAGCGGAGCGGCGCGCCGTCCGCCAGCGGATCGCGGTCAGGGCCCGGCTGCCGCGAGGCAGTCGTCGAGCGGCGTCTTCGCCAGACCTGGCATGGGTGAGTGTCCGGCGCCGGCGATCTCGTGGAAGCTCACGGGATGCCCCGCCGTCTGGAGGTTCTGCGCGAGGGACGCGGCGTTGTTCCGGGCCGAGTCGTTCGAGCCGATCTGGATCGAGAAGGCGAGCTTCCGTGTGAACCCCGTGGGGATCCCGCCAGCGTCCCCCGCGGCGAGCACCGCCGCGCAGGCGAGGCGGCCGCTCGCCTCGCGACCGTACCGCACGGACGCGTACCCGCCCTGCGAGTAGCCGTAGACGACGAGGTGCTTCATGTCGACGCTGCCCGTCGCGACGAGCTCGTCGAGCAGCACGTCGAAGAGCTGCACGTCGGCGTTCGCCGCGCGCGCGTTGTACGCGTCCCACGAGAGCGGCGGCGTGGTCTGCCCGCCGACGGCGATGGTACGCGCAAGCCCCTGCGGCGCGACGAGGACGAAGCCGACGGAGTCCGCGAGCTGGAGGAGGCCCGACGTCTGCACGAAGTCCGCAGCCTGACCCCCGTTGCCGTGGAGCGCGAGGACGACCGGCAACTTCCTCTGTCTGATCGACGTGGGCACGTGGACCCGGATCGTCCGCGCCAGCCCCATCACGCTCTTCTGCAGCGTCGTGTCCCCCGCCTTCAACGACCCTGGCGGCGACGGCGCCGCGGCCGGCGCCTCCGTCTCCCCCGTGCCCGTGCCCGTGCCCGTGCCCGAAGCCTCCGCCTCTCGCTCCCCCTCGTCCTGCTGCATCTCCCCCGCGACACCCCCGCGCGAGAGCGCCACCGGCTCCGCCGCACATCCCGCCCCCAGCCACGCCGCGAGCCAGACAACCTGCGAACCGCGTGCGAGCCGCATCGTCATGGCCAACCTGCAGCGAACCTCGTGCCGCCTTCGCCCGCGCCGTGTTCCGCGGACTTCGCCCCCTCTCCCCCGTCCCGTCCCCGAGCCCTGGCGATCTCGCGATCCACCTCGTGGCCTCAGTACGTTCGCCGGCCGCGCTCGGCCTCGCCGAGGTCCGCCGCGTCCGCGGCCGGGATCGCGAACAGCTCCTCGAGCGACCGGTCCTCGTTCGCGACCCGCGAGATGTCGAGGAGAACGCGGCGGGCCGCCACCGGGTCCACCCCGCGGAGGATGGCGTCGATGCGTCCGCCGCTCGCGTCGAGCGCGGCCAGCGTCCTCCGGCTCACGACGTCCTCCGCCCGCCACGTGTCGGCCGCGCGCACCTCGCGGCGCAGGATCGCACGCTCGTCGTCGAGGAGCGCCGCCACGCCTTGGCGAACGCGCCGATCCTCGTGCCCGAGGAGCCCCACGAGCTCCTCCGCGCTCTCGACCTCCTTCGACTCCCGGAACATGTGGAGCACGGGGCGATACTCGCCCGCGGCGATGCGCGCGACGTTGACCTTCGCCGAGACGAGGTGGGTCGGGAAGAGCGCGTAGACGATCGCGGTGAGGGCGAAGGCGTCGAGCTGCCGGCGGACGAGCCACGTCCACGAGCGCCCGCGGTAGAGCTTCACGAGGACGAGGACGAGGCCCGTCGCGACGAGGGTCGTCCCGAGGACGCCGACGATGCGGAGATCGGACAGGCCGCTCTTCGCGACGTGGATCCCGATGCGCCGGTAGGTCCCGACCGCGAGGAGGAGCCCCTGCGCAGCCCAGGCGTAGCCGAGGTGACGAGCGCGCGAGGCGCGCGCGTCGTGCGCGAGCGGACCGCGGAAGAGCACGCCCACGACCACGGTCAGCATCGCGAGGGCGACGGTGAGCCAGAACGCGCCCTGGTGCGCGTAGGCCTGGGTGGTGGTGCCGGGGGGAGGTGAGCCCGCCCAGAGGTAGGCGGCGTCGAGCGCGTGGTAGGCGGCGAAGAGCACGTTCAGCGCGACGAGCGCGTTTCGTGCGACGACGAGCTGGAGGTCGCTCGCCGTCGTGGTCGTGTCCGCCGCCTCGCGTCCGCGCGCGCGTACGAGCGCGGGGCGGAGGAGGACGGCTCCGGCGAGCGCGGCGAGCGACCCGACGACGACGCGGCCCACGGACGGGAAGGCGAGGACGTGCGAGACGGCGCGGGTCGCGACCTCGAGCGCGTGCGCGACGACGGGGTTCGCGAGGCCGAAGACGCCGAGGAACACGAGGCAGAGGGCGAGGGGCACGAGCACCGGCAGGATGGCGCCGCGCCCGAGGCGGCTCCGGCCGAGGAGGACCGCCGCGCCGCGGACGAGGCTCGCGATCCGCGCCGGTACGGCGGGGAGGGCGCGGAAGGCGGCGAGGGCTACCTCGGGGACGTGCACGCGTGCGAGGCGCTGCGTGACGACGAACGCGAGGAGGAGGCCGAAGCCGGAGAGCACCGACCCCGTCGTGGGCGACCACGCCGAGCGGACCGCAGCGAACAGGAGGAGGGCGGTCACGACCGCGAAGCGTCCGCGGAGGCGCGGCAGTGACGGACGGACGCGCGCCGCCGTGAAGGCGATCATGGGCGCGAGCACGAGGAAGACCGCGATCCCGAGCCCGCCCGTGTGCGCGCGGTCGCCCGCGAAGAGCACCACGTCGGTGAGGAGGACGAACGCGGCGACGGCCGCGAGCTCGCGCGGCCGGAGCGGCTTCGCCGGCGCGCGCGCACGCATGCCCGGCGCGGGCGGCGCCCACCCCGGGGGCGTGCGGTACGGTGGGGCGGGCCAGGCGACCGGCGCTTCGGGGATCGTCTCGGGGGAGCTCATGGACGGTTGGACGCCCGACGGTGCGCGGAGAGTCCCCCGGCCGACGGCTCCGCCGGACCGCTCGCGACCGACCCGCGACCGCTCACCTGATCGCGGCGAAGTGGGCCATGGACCACGACACGTTGTAGGGGGTGAGGGAGCCCCCCGCGACATGCTGCGGAGGGGCCCACCGGCGACGCCTCGCCGCGTCCCTCCGGCGTGCCTCCCGATCGCGGAAGCGATCGGAAACATGGAGAGAAATCGCCTCGATCATGCACGCAACTTGATCGACATTCCCGATCCGTTGTGATCTAAAGGCCCTCGTGCAATCGCTTCACGACGTCGCGTCGGGCAGGGGCTCGAGCGTGGCTGTCCCGAACGCTCCGGTGAGTCAGTCCCGGCCGGTCCAGAAGACGCTGGACCCGTTCAAGGCGACGATCCGCCTCTTCGCGGACGAGGTGGTGATCCACCGGACGGAGGGCCTCGGGTCCACGTACGACACCGAGCGGGTGCCGCTCCTCGAGCTCTCGTTCGCGTACACGATCGAAGGCGCGCGCCACGTCGTCCTCGCCTCGGACGACGAGGAGGACCTCGACGGTGCCCGCGATCGAGCCGCCGAGGCGCGCGTGCGTCGATTCCTCGAGAGCTTCGGGGCCGTGCCGCTCGACTGCCTCGAGGACTGGGCTCCCTCGGTCCACGCCGACTACGCCGTGCGGTGCGAGGGGAGCATCCACGACTTCTGCGCGTTCGGCGCCTACGTCGTCCCGCAGCTCCGCCAGCTCGGCTGGAACGTCGTCGTCGCCCCCGACTACCCGTTCCGCGTCGTCGAGGGCGAGCCGACCTGGTACGCGGACGTCGAGGCGGACGACGAACGGCCCGACTGGTTCGGCCTCGAGCTCGGCGTCGATCTCGAGATCGGAAACACGCGGCGCCGCATCAACCTCCTACCCGCGCTGATCGAGCTGCTCGAGCGGTCGAACGGCAAGGGCCTCGGCGACATCCTCACGACCACGAAGAAGTGCCTCGCGCTCCCCGTCGGGGACGACCTCTACCTGCCCGTCCCCGCCGATCGCGCGCGCTCGATGCTGCGCGTCCTCGCCGAGCTCTGGGACGGCAAGGCAGGCGCCAAGACGAAGGTCGAGTTCCCGCAGGTCCGCGCCGCCGCGCTCCTCACGCTCGAGGAGGCGTTCGCGAAGGACGGCACCGGCCTCGTCATGGAGGGCGACGACCGCGCGCGGAAGTTCGCGGAGCTGCTCGTCGGACACGAGGAGCTCGAGGTCGCCTCGCCCGAGGGGCTCCAGGCCTCGCTCCGGCCGTACCAGATGGACGGCCTCAAGTGGCTCCAGAACCTCCGCGCTCGGAAGGTCGGCGGCGTCCTCGCCGACGACATGGGGCTCGGCAAGACGCTGCAGACGATCGCGCATCTCCTCACGGAGAAGATCGAGGGGCGGCTCACGAAGCCGGCGCTCATCATCGCGCCGACGAGCCTCGTGCCGAACTGGCAGCGCGAGATCGCCAAGTTCGCGCCGCAGCTGGAAGTGATCGCGATCCACGGGACGGAGCGTCACCTCGTGTGGGAGCAGTTCTCGCAGCCCGAGAACCGACCCGACGTCGTCGTCACGAGCTACCCGATCCTCTGCCGCGACGAGGACAAGTTCACCGATCACGACTTCTACCTCGTCATCCTCGACGAAGCGCAGACCATCAAGAACATGCGGAGCCGCGCGCACGTCTCCGCGCGCGCCGTCGAGGCCGAGCACCGGCTCTGCCTGTCCGGAACGCCCGTCGAGAACCACCTCGGCGAGCTCTGGTCCCTCCTCGACTTCGTGAACCCCGGCCTCCTCGGTGACGAGCTCCACTTCGGCCGGTTCTACCGTGTGCCGATCGAGAAGCAGCGGAACGACGAGCGTCTCGCGGCCCTCCGCGAGGTGGTCGCGCCGTACATCCTCCGGCGCAACAAGCGCGACGTCGCGAAGGAGCTGCCGCCGAAGACGGAGGTCATGCGCCCGATCGACCTGCGCGGCGGTCAGCGCGAGCTCTACGAGAGCATCCGCATCGCCGCGCACGCGGAGGTCCGGAAGCTGATCCGGAAGAAGGGCCTCGCCGCCTCCACGGTGCCCATCCTCGGCGCCCTCACGAAGCTACGCCAGGTGTGCTGCGACCCGCGGCTCGTCCGCATGGGGTCCGCGAACACCGTCCGCGAGTCGGCGAAGTACCAGATGTTCATGGACCTCTGCGACAAGCAGCTCGAGGGCGGGCACCGCATGCTCGTGTTCTCGCAGTTCACGAGCATGCTCGCCCTCCTCGCCCGCGGGCTCGAGGAGCGGAAGGTCCCGTACGCGATCCTCACGGGCGACACGGTGGACCGCGCGGCGGCCGTCGATCGCTTCGAGGGCGGCGCGGCGAGCGTCTTCCTCATCAGCCTCCGCGCAGGCGGCACGGGCCTCACGCTGACGAGCGCGGACGTCGTCGTGCACTACGACCCGTGGTGGAACCCCGCCATCCAGGCGCAGGCGACCGATCGCGCGTATCGCATCGGCCAGACGAAGCCGGTCATCTCGTACCACCTCTTCGCCGCGGGCAGCGTCGAGGAGCGGATCCTCGGTCTGCAGCGCAGCAAGCGCCACATGGCGGACGCGATCCTCGGTGAGGGCGGGCAGACGGCACCGCTCACCGAAGAGCAGCTCGACGTGCTCTTCGCGCCGCTCAGCGCCTGACCTACCGGAGCACGATCACGCGGCCGCGAGGCCCGGCTCCAGCGCGACGCGGACCTCGGCGACGGACTCCTCCAGCCGGAAGGGCAGGGTGCCCTCGGCGATCGGCGTCGCCTCGCGGCCGCGACGGAACGCGGCGCGCATCGCGTCCCACTGCTCCGGCAGGAGGAGGCCGCCCACGACGAAGAGGACGCGGCCGGCGTAGGACGAGCTGCCGTTCGCCCAGAGGAACGCTTGGACCTCCATCTCGCCCTGGATGTTCGTCTCGTAGCCGAGGATCGCGTGGATGGCGTCGTGGTTCTCGTAGCGGACCTTGAACGGGAGGCCCCGCGCGTCGAGATACGCCGCCACGGTCCGACCGAGCGTCCCTTCCGGGTAGCCTCGCAGCTCCCCCAGCGTCGGCCACGGCGCCGGACGACGTACGAGGTTCAGGACCGGCACGTAGTCCCCGATGAGATGGGTCACGAAGCGCTCGCGGACGCGACGGAGGAGCATTTCCCGACGCTACACCACGAGCTCGACCGAGGGCTGCTACGATGAAGACGTCGACCGATGAACCGAGGGCCAGGGGCAAAGGCCGCGCGCGACGAGCCGCGGGCGCTGGGACGGTACACGCTTCTCGAGCGCATCGCCTCGGGCGGGATGGGCGCCGTCCACCTCGGTCGGGTGGAGGGCGCGGGCGGCTTCGCCCGCGTCGTCGCGATCAAGCGCCTCCATCCCGAGTTCGCGCGCGAGGCCGAGTCGAAGGCGATGCTCCTCGACGAGGCGCGTCTCGCCGCCCGGGTGCGCCACCCGAGCGTGGCCCAGACCCACGACATCTTCGAGGACGACGGCGAGCTCTTCCTCGTCATGGAGTACGTCCTCGGCGACTCGCTCTCGCGCCTCCTCGCGGCGGCCACGAAGCGGAGCACGCGCGTGCCTCCCGCGGTGGTGAGCGCCGTCGTGCTCGATCTCCTCCACGGCCTCCACGCCGCGCACGAGGCCCGCGGGGACGACGGGGAGCCGCTCCTCATCGTCCATCGCGACGTGTCGCCCCACAACGTGCTCGTCGGGATCGACGGCGTCGCGCGCGTCGTCGACTTCGGGATCGCGAAGGCGCTCGGTCGCCTCCAGCACACGCGCGACGGCCTCGTGAAGGGAAAGGCCGCGTACATGTCCCCGGAGCAGGGGAGGGGCGCGCCGCTCGATCGCCGGTCGGATCTCTTCTCGGCCGGCATCGTGCTCTGGGAGGCCCTCACGGGCAGGCGCGCCTTCGACGCCGAGAACCCGCTCGCGATGCTGACCCGCGTCGTGATGGAGCCGCTCGCGGCGCCGAGCTCGATCGCCCTTGGCCTCCCGCCGGCCGTCGACGCCGTCGTGCTCACGGCGACCGCGAAGGATCCGGCCGAGCGGTTCCCGACGGCGCTCGCCTTCGCGCAGGCACTCGAGCACGTCCTTCCGCCGGCGCCGAAGCAGGCGGTCGCCGCATGGCTCGAGGACGTCGCCGGGCCGAAGCTCGCGAAGCGCGCCGCGCGCTTCCGCGAGGCCTCGCGCGAGAACGGGGCCGCGCGCCTCCCGCTCCCGAGCGGAGAAGAGCTCGGGACGTCCCCGGACGCGGTCCCCTTCACGACGATCACGAGCGCGAGGCGACGCGGCACGGCGATCGGGATCGCGCTCGGTGTCGTGGGGCTCGTCGCGGTGCTCCTCGTCCTCGCCTCCTTCCGCGGCCTGCTCCCGGCGCGCGCCGCGGGCCGGGAGCGCGACAGGATCGCGAAGCCCGTCGCGCCCCTCGACATTCCGCGTCGCGTCGCCAACGTCCCGCCGCCCCCGGCCCCGAGCGCCTCCGGGCCGATCGACCCGGCGCCGGAGCCTTCCGTCACGAGCCCTGCCCGCGCGGGCGGGCGCCGCCCCGGCAAGCGCCCGGGCAAGGAGCCGAAGCCCGAGCGCGCGTGCGATCCCCCCTTCACCGTCGGCGAGGGCGGCATCTTCGTGCCGAAGCCGGAGTGTCTCTGAGCCGGGCTCCGCGCCCAGGTCTGGTAGGCTCCGACTCGGATGCGGGGACTCCTCCTCGTCACGTGCGCGCTCGCGACCCTCTTCGGGGGCACGCCGGCGCGCGCCGACGAGTCGTCGGCGACGACGTGCGGCGCCGCGTTCCAGGCGGGCCAGGTCGCGCGGCGGAAGGGCGCGTTCGGCGAAGCGCGCGCGGAGCTCCTCGTCTGCTCGCGCGAGCCCTGCTCGGAGGCGATCCGGCCGACCTGCGCTCGGTGGCTCGCCGAGGTGGACCACGCGATGCCGTCGCTCGTGGTCAGCGTGCGCTCCGCGCGCGGAGAGGACGTGCGCGACGCGCGGGTGTCGATCGACGGCGAGCTCGTCGCGGAGCGCCTGGACGGCCGTGCCATGGACCTCGATCCGGGAGACCACGACGTCCGCGTCGAGGTCGGCGGCGAGATCGTCGACAGGCACGTCGTCGTCGTCGAGGGTGAGAAGGCGCGCGTCCTCGCGATCGAGCTGGCGGAGAGACCCGCTCCACCCCCTCCTCCCGAGGTCCCGCCGCCCCCTCCGCTCGTCACGCGTCCCGTGCCGGTGCTGACCTGGGTGTTCGGCGGGTTCACGCTCGCAGGCCTCGGCGTCTTCACCGGCTTCGGCGTCGCGGGGAACGCGGGCTACGCCGACATGGAGCGGTGCCGGCCTGCGTGCAGTCCGGACCTCGTCGACGATACGCAGCGCTCCTACCTCGTCGCCGACCTCGGCCTCGGGGTCGCCGTCGTCGGGCTCGGGCTGACGGTCGCGTCATACCTCCTACGCCCGACCGTGACGACGGAGCGAACGGCCGGCGCTCGATGAGCGCTCAGCGCCTCGGCGCGCGCTTCGCCTTCAGGATCTGGAAGTAGCGGCGAGCGACGCCTGCCGCCTCTGCGGCACGGACGACGCTGCCGGCGTGCGCCGCGAGCATCGCCTCGACGTACCGCCGCTCGAAGACGGAGAGCACCTCCTCGCGCGCCTCCGCGAGCGGGAGGTTCTTCGCGAGGACGTGGGCGAGCCAGGGATCGTCCGATCCTCCCGACGTCACCGCGGAGGGGCCGTCGTCGCCCTCGCTCGTCGCCACCTGGTGGGCGAGCTGCGCGAGCTCGCCGAGGGCGAGGTGGCGCGCGACCGCGTTGCGGAGCTCGCGGACGTTGCCGGGCCACGGCTGCTCGGACCAGGCGGCCACGACGTGCTGCGGGATCCGAGACGGATCGCCGCCGAGCTGCTCGCAGAAATGCGCGACGAGGACGCCGATGTCGCCGCGTCGCTGGCGGAGCGGCGGCAGCTCGACGCGGGCGACGGCGAGGCGGTGGAAGAGGTCGTCGCGGAAGCGGCCCTGCGCGACCTCGCGATCGAGATCACGCCGCGTCGCGGCGAGGACGCGCACGTCGACGTGGAGGAAGCGGTCTCCGCCGACGCGCCTCACCTCGGAGCGCTCGAGGGCGCGGAGCAGCTTCGGCTGGAGCGCGAGATCGAGGTCGCCGATCTCGTCGATCAGCAGCGTGCCCCCGTGCGCCTGCTCGAACACGCCGCGGCGCGTGGAGACCGCGCCCGTGAAGGCCCCGCGCTCGTGCCCGAAGAGCTCCGACTCGAGCAGCGAGGGCGGGACGGCCGTGCAGTCGAAGACGACGAAGGGGCCGGCGCGGCGCGGGCTCTCGAGGTGGAGGGCCTCGGCGAGCGCCTCCTTGCCCGTCCCCGTCTCGCCCTCGATGATGACGGGCACGTTCGCGGCCGCGAGGCGCTCGAGGAGCGGATAGAGACGGCGCATCTCCCGGCTCGCGCCGAGGACGTTGCCGAAGCGGGTGCTCTTCGGCTCCTCCTGCGCGGAGCGCGGTCCTCGATCGAAGCGGAGGAGCGTCTGTCCGACCGTCAGCGTCTCGCCCCCCGTGAGCCACAGGTCGCGCACGCACACCTGCCCGAGGAACGAACCGTTCGTCGAACCCGCATCCGTGAAGCGCAGCCTCGCCCCTTCCAGCTCCAGCGTCGCGTGGCGGCGCGACACCTCGCGATCGGAGAGGCGCACCTCGCAGCTGGGGCTCGTGCCGACGAGGACCCGCGAGGGCGAGGTGCCGTCGACGAGCCAGCGCGCGCCCGTCTGCGGACCGGTCATCGCCGTGATGACGTAGCTCGCCTCGGGCGCGGGGGTCGGGTCGAAGCGCGAGACGTAGAAGGTCGCGACGCTCTCCTCGACGTCGTCCACCTCGTCGTCGTCCTCGAACGCCATCACCGCACTCTACCAGACACCCCGGACGGCGCCGCGAACCCGGAGATCGCGTCCTCTAGGTTCGCGCGATCTGGGAGATCGCCCCCTCGAGGCCCCGAACGAAGCCATTTCCAGGGACTTCTTCGCGGGTGCACTGCCGGCCCGTCCCTTGCTCCAGCTCTCTCCCATGAACCGACGCCGCCATGCGATGAGCCTCTTCTTCGTGTCCGCCCTTGCTTCGATCGCCTTCGTGTCACCCACCGACGCCCACGCCGACGAGCCGGGCAAGCCTGCGTTCCGCGAGGCCGGCTGGGAGAAGCTCGGCGAGCGGACGGTCGACGCGAAGGTCGACCGCGACACCATCGCGGTCGGGAAGGACGACGGGGCCTTCACCGCGATCCAGATGAAGGTCGAAGGCAGCTCGCTCGTGATGTTCGACGTGAAGGTCACCTTCGGCAACGGCGAGACGTTCGAGCCGAAGACGCGCCTCGTCTTCGAGCAGGGCACGACGAGCCGCGTGATCGATCTGCCCGGGGAGAAGCGAGGCATCAAGAAGGTCGAGTTCCGCTACGCGAACCTCCCCGGCGGCGGCAAGGCCCGCGTCGAGCTCCACGGCAAGGCCGCGCCCGACCCCTGGTCGACGCTCGGCGAGCGCACCGTGGACGGGAAGATCGACCGTGACACGATCCAGGTCGGCAAGGAGGACGGGAGGTTCAAGGCGATCAAGCTCGAGGTCGACAACAGCGCGATCGTCCTCTTCGACATCAAGGTGACGTTCGGCAACGGCGAGACGTTCGAGCCGAAGACCCGCCTCGTCTTCGAGAAGGGGGCGACGAGCCGCGTGATCGATCTGCCCGGGGAGAAGCGAGGCATCAAGAAGATCGAGCTCCGCTACGCGAACCTCCCCGGCGGCGGCCGCGCGCGCGTGCAGGTGCACGGCCGATGAGCGTCCGAGGTCCGTCGTCCTGGAAGCCGCTCGTCCTCGCGCTCGCGGCCGTCTCCTCGGCGGCCGCCGCGTGCTACTCCGCCGCGGAGGACGACCCCGTCCGTCCGGCGGACACGGCCGGCGGCAGCTGTGACGTCGCGCGCGTCTTCGCCGACGGACGCTGCACGACCTGCCACACGGGCGCGAGCCCGGCGGCGGACCTCGATCTCTCTCTCCCCTCGATCGAGCTCGGCGCGCGCGTCCTCGACGCGCCGTCCAAGACCTCGGTGTGCTCCGGTCGCCGTCTCGTCGACTCCCGCGATCCGGAGGCGAGCGTCCTCCTCTCGGCCGTCGACCACGTGCGGCGCGGAAAGGAAGGAGCTTGCGCCCTCGCGATGCCGCCCGGAGCCGCCACCGGCTCGCTCCCGGCGGCCGACGTCGCGTGCCTCGAGCAGTTCGTGAAGGACCTCGCCGCGACCGCTCCCCCGGCCGAGCCCTTCGAGCCGATGCCCCTCTACGCCGCGCTCGCGAAGGTGAAGCTCCTCGTGCACGGCGGCGCCGTCACGCAGGAGGAACTCGCCACCGCGACCGCCGATCCGAACGCGATCCGCGGCCTCGTCGACGGCTGGACGCAGACGCCGGAGTTCGAGGCCAAGATGCGCTCCTTCCTCGGTACGGCGCTCCAGCAGGACGCGACCGGGAAGATGCGCGAGGGCCTCGGGTTCCCCCGGTCGGGCTTCCAGGTCTCGCCGCTCCTGCGCGAGACGCTCGCGAGCTCCTTCGTCGAGACCGGGCTCGATCTCGTGCGTACGGGTCGGCCGTTCACCGAGGTCGTGACGACGCGACGTCGCTCCGTGACCACCGCCGAGCTCGTGCTCCTCGCGTACGCCGAGCAGACGACCGCGGAGGCGGAGGCGGCGACGTTCAAGGTGAAGCTCGTCCTCCCCGCCAAGGAGAACGGCGTGCCGGCGACCCTCACGAAGGTCTCTGACGTGTGGGAGGTCTCTGGCGCCGCGTCGCTCGAGCCGGACGGCTCGATCACGTACTGCCAGATGGCGCGGGGGAGGCCGCCCGTGACGGACTACCAGGAGATCGCCGCGGACCGGTTCCTCGCGCTCCTGTTCGGCCGCATCCAGTGTCGCAACGCCACCCCGGATCTCCGCTTCACGGCGCCCGTGACGACGGCGGACCACCAGGACCGCCGCTTCGTCGCGATCTCGCAGGGGCAGAACGGGACGCCGTTCTACGAGCTCGCCGCGCTCCGGGCGGTCTCCGACGGCGCGACCCTCACGATGCGCGCGCCACGCGTGGGCTTCATGGCGAGCCCCGTCTTCCTCGACAACTGGCAGACCAACGAGGACAACCAGTACCGCGTCACGCTCAATCAGACGCTGAACGTCGCGCTCGGCAGCACGTTCTCGATGGGCGATCCGACGCCGAACGCCGCCGCCGGGATCGACCAGGCCCACGCCGCGCCCGGCACGCCCTGCTACGACTGCCACCGCCTCATGGACCCGATGAGGCCCTTCTTCTCGAATCGCTTCGACGTCGCCTACCGCGCGAAGGGCGGTGCCGCGACGCCGGCGACCTTCGCGTTCTTCGGCAGCACGAAGACCGGGTCGACGCTCGACGACTTCGCCGAGGCGATAGCCCAACATCCGCGCTTCGCCACCGCGTGGGTCCAGAAGCTCTGCAGCTGGGCGAACTCGCGCGCGTGCTCGGAGGCAGAGCCCGGGGTCGCGGCGCTCGCCGCGTCCTTCCGCACGTCGAACCACGACTTCCGCAAGCTCGTCGTCGACACGATGTCCTCGCCCCTCGTCACGGGGCTCTCCGGCACACCGCTCTCGGTGCGGCCCGAGCTCAGCATCGCTCGACGGAGGCACTTCTGCGCCGCGCTGTCCGCGCGCCTCGGGAAGGACGTGCTCGAGCGGACGCGGGTCTGCGAGGACCTGCCCGCTGCGCTCGGGAAGCTGCTCACCGACGACGCGTTCGCGCGGGGAAACCCCGACTTCATCCAGACCGCGTCGCCAGGGACGTTCCACGCCGCGGGCATCGAGCGCATCTGTCTCGAGCTCGCCGCCAACGCGCGCGTCAAGGCGCTCTACCCGAACGGCAGCGAGACGGAGAACTCCGCGTCGGTCGCGAAGCTCGCCGGGACCCTCATGGGGCTGCCGGAGAACCATCCGCGGCGCGCGAAGGTGGAGGCCGCGCTCGCGTCCCACGTGAAAGCGGTCGTCGCCACCGGCGCGACCGCGGAGGAGGCCATGATGTCCGCGTTCGTCGTCGCGTGCGAGTCGCCCGATCTGACCGGAGTGGGCCTGTGAGCGCCGCGGGCAAGAGGCTCCCCGCGCACCTATCGCGGCGCGGCATGCTCGGGGCGATGTTGCTCGGCGGCGGAGGTCTCGTCCTCCGGTCGGTGGCGACGGGGCTCTCGACGGCGTTCCTCACGGAGGGGACCGCCTCGGCGGAGCCGGCCAAGACCCCGACGGCGCTGCTCCTCAGCACCTGTCAGTCCGGCGATCCCTTCAACGTCTCCACCCCCGGCTCGATGATCGACGCCGGGCTGCGCGCGACGTGGAACGCGACGCACGGCGCCGCCACGGCCGCCGTCGACCTCCAGCTCGGCGGACGCACCTACGCCGCCGCGCGCCCATGGGCCGAGCTCCCGCCGGCGCTCCTCGCGCGCCTCGGCTTCATCCACCATCGGACGTTCGCCGAGACGCACACCGAGCACGAGAAGGTGCTCCGTGTGAACGTCGCGCTCCGCGGCGCGGCCGGCAACGGCACCGAGATGCTCCCCTCCGCCATCGCGGCGGAGATCGCGGCCGGCCTGGGCTCGCTCCAGAAGGAGCCCATCACGCTCGGCGAGGAGCGCGTCACGTACGAGAGCCGCTTCGTCGAGCGGCTCACCCCCGTCGAGCTGAAGACGCTCTTCGCCGGGACGAAGGGGAAGCCGGACCTCGTGAAGCTTCGCGAGGAGACGCTCGATCAGATCTACCGGGAGCTCAAGGCGACCGGCACCAAGGCGCAACGCACGTACCTCGATCGCGTCGCCACCAGCCGACTCCAGGCGGCGCACCTCGGCGAGCAGCTCGCGGTCGATCTCGGGATCGTGCCCGTCGACGAAACCTCGGTGAGGACCCTCGTGCCCGGGCTCGTCGCCGACTACGAGCTCGACGCGGTCGACCAGGTTCTCACGGCGGTCGCCCTCCTCAAGTACAAGATCACGCCCGCCGTCACGATCCACCTCCCCTTCGGTGGAGACAATCACCGCGATCCGGGCTTCGCAGAGGAGTCGACCGACGTCCAGGGCGGCGTACGAATGTTCGCGCTCGTGCACCAGAAGCTCGCCGAGGCAGGGCTCGCGGACAAGGTCACCTTCGCGAGCCTCAACACCTTCGGTCGCACGTTCGGCACGGCCGACGGGCGCGCCCACAACAGCGCCCATCACGTCATGGCGATGTTCGGGCCGCACGTGAAGGGCGGCGTCGCGGGGGCGCCGAAGAAGGAGACGCGCGACTGGGGCGCCGCCGGATTCGACGCCACCACCGGCGCGCCCGGCGGCGGCGACGTCGCAGAGGACAAGACCTTCGCGTGCGCTGCGCGGACCCTGATGCGCGCGTGCGGCGTCCCCGACGCGCGCATCGACGTCCGCCTCCCCGGACCCTCCCACGCGAAGAACCTCGTCACCTAGGAGGCGGGGAGGGGCTCTCCGAAGAGGAGGCGGTTCTTCGGCGTGATCGCCTCCGGGATCTGCTGGGTGTGAACCGCGTAGCCCCTCGCGGCGAGCTTCGCCGCACGGACGGCGTCGATGGCGAGGGGCGCGTCCATCCAGCCCGTGAGCGAGCCCGTGTCGCAGAGGAGCGCGTCGTGACAGCACGGGAGGACGACGACGCGCGCGCGCGCGCCGGCCGCTCGGGCGAGGACGACGTCGGTGAGACGCCCGCAGGCGTGCGCGGAGACGACGAGGTCGTCCGGTCCGAGCGGGACCTCGTGGAGGTCCGTCTCGACGTACCGGACGGCGCCCTCGAGCCGCGGCCATGCCCTCGTGAGGGCCGCCGTGAGCTTCGTCGCTCCCGCCGGGACGCGCTCGTCGACCGCGAGCGCAGCCGTGGACGTCGCGTCGAGGAGGAGGAGGAGATGGGCGACGAGCCCGTGCCCGGCCGCGAGATCGACGACGCGCCCTCCCCGGAAGCGCCGCCGTGTGCGCCGCGCGACCTCCCACGACTCGTAGAGCTCCTTGCGGGGGAGGCAGTCGGCGGCGCAGATCACCCGGGCGATGCGGTCGAACAGCGTCTCGCCCGGGAAGTGGTGCGCCGTCGTCGGCTTGAGCCGGGCGCGACTGGAGGCGCGGAGGGACATGGGGTCCCGCCGATGCTAGCTTGGACGGTTCGCGATGCCCCATCCGGCGACGACGACGACTTCCTTGAGCGACGCGCAGCGGGCGCGGCTTGCCGCGCGGAGTCGCCGCACCTCGAGCGCCCTCGCCGCCCGCGGGCGCCTCTACGCCGACGAGGGGCGCGTGTCGAACGTCGTCGTCGCGCCCCGCGCCGTCACCGCCAACGTCACGGGGGCCTCCGTCTACGACGTCTGGCTCCCGCTCGTGGACGGGTACGCCGCGAAGTGCACGTGCCCCGCGTTCGATACGCACGCAGACTGCAAGCACATCGCGGCCGTCGTCTCCGCCCTCCTCCGCGGCACGTCCATCGCCACGCGGCCCGAGCCCCGCCTCCCGCGCGGCGACGCGGAGGACGTACGCTCGGCGAGCGCGCTGCCGCCGTTCCCCGACGCGCTCCGCAACATGTACTCCGCGAGCATGTTCTTCGAGCGGCTCGCGCTCTACGCCGGAGAGCCCCTCGAGCCGGGGGACGTGCGCTGGGTGCCGCTCCGCGACTACTGGATGCGGACGGTGCAGAGGCCGACGTCACAGGGGCGAGACCTCCTTCTCCGCGTCCTCGCGCTCCTCCCGCGGATCGAGGCGGACGCCGCCGCCCTCCGCACGTTCGTGCCACCCCCGAACCCCGCGCCCGGCACCCGGTTCGGCGAGGTCTACCAGGAGCTCGCGGCGCGCTACCGGTCGACGGCCTCGCGCGCGCTCGTGCGCGTCCTGCTCCCCGGTCCGCTCGACGGGGGGCACCCGGGGTTCGAGCTCGCGTTCGACGGGAAGCGGCGGGCGATGGTCGCGAGCGAGAGGACGTCCGCGCTGCTCACCACGCCGGCCGCGTTCCAGATGTTCGTCCCCATGCGGCCGCACGAGCCCCTCCGGTTCGGCGTCGCCGAGACGTCCCTCGAAGCCCAGGACACGTGGCAGCTCTTCGCGATGCGCACGCTCCTCCTCGCGCTCGTCGCCGAGGAGGACGCTGCCGTGAAGGAGCTCCGCGCCGATCTCTCCCGTCCGCTCTGGCACCAGGTCCTCGCCCAGCTCGAGGGCGGCTCGGCCGACCAGACGACCACGCTCCGCGAGCCGGAGAAGGTCGAGCACGGCTTCGCGATGGTCGCGACGTTCCGCGACGACGTCTTCCGCCTCGTCCCCTTCGGGCGGACGACGGGCGCGCGCGGGAAGCTCACGAAGTGGAGGCGCGAGACGTTCGAGGCGCTCTACGAGACCGCGTCGACGGCGCTCGAGAAGGACATCGCCCGCGTCGCGCTCTGCGCCCTCGAGAAGCCGGGGGCGGCGCTCGTGAACCTCGGCCAGCCTCAGGGACACGAGCTCCTCCGCCTCCTCGCCGCCCACCCCGTCGTCGTCGTCAACGACGGCGACAAGCCGGACCCCGACAAGGACCCGCGGCTCGCGATCCGGGTCGGCGACGTGTCGATGCGGCTCGAGCCGGACACGAAGGGCGAGCTCCGGCCTGCGTTCCTCGTCGCGGGCGAGCCCGTCGCGACCGAGGATCTCGTCGGCGTGAGCTCCTCGGCCATCCGCGGCACCGCGAGCTTGCGGCGCGGGCTCGTCATCTCCGCGTACGTCGCGCCGGAGCTCCGGAAGTGGCTCGACGCCGCGCAGGTGTACGGGGACGAGGTCGCGTTTCCCCCCGAGGCCGTGCCCGATCTCGCCCGAGCTGCCGAGCCGCTCGTCGCGAAGGGGGTCGTCGAGCTCCCGCGCGAGGCGATGGGCGTCGAGCTCCCGTACCGACCCACCGCCGCCCTCCGCGTCGACTGGCGGATCGACGGCGCCGCGGTCGTCGAGCTGCTCGTCGCCGTCCACCCCCACGCGCCCTTCGTGAACGCGGGCGCAGGGCCGCGGCTCTTCACGTTCCTCGACGAAGGGCGACGCGTGTTCGTCGAGCGCGAGCCGAAGGCCGAGCTCGCGCTCGTCGAGCGCGCCCGCGAGGAGATCATCCAGGGCGCGCCCCTCACGTGGGCCGACTACACGGGTCGCACCGAGACCTTCGAGGAGGCGATCGCGCTCGCCGCATGGCTCGAACGGAACGAGCTCGGGCTCCCCGTCGAGGTGAAGGTCGGCCGGCCTCCCACCCTCGTCGCGTGGGAGGGGGCCTCGCGCCGCTTCTCCGCGCGCCGGGAGGGCACGTGGCTCGTCCTCGACGGCGCCATGGACATCGACGGCGCCAAGCTCACGATGGGCGACGTCCTCGAGGCGGCGCGCCTCGCTCGACGGTACGTGAAGGTGAAGGAGGGCACCTTCCTCGAGCTCTCCGAGAAGGCGCGGAGCGAGCTCGAGGCGCTGGCCTTCGCCGCGGATCTCGCCGCGTCGTCCAAGTCGAAGGAGGGGGAGGCGCCGCGCGTCCACGAGGCCTTCGGCGCCGTCCTCGCCCAGGCCGCCGCGGCGCTCGGTGGGCTCGACACCGGCGGGCTCGACCTCGCCGAGTACACGCAGCGCCTCGCCAAGGCGAAGACGAAGGTGAAGGTCGCCGAGCTCGAGCACGGCGAGCTCCGCTCCTACCAGCGCGAAGGTGTCGCCTGGATGCTCCGCCTCGCGAGCTGGGCGCCGGGCTGCGTCCTCGCCGACGACATGGGCCTCGGCAAGACGATCCAGACCGCGAGCCTCCTCCGCGCGCGCGCGTCGGGCGGGCCTGCGCTCGTCGTCGCCCCGGCGTCGGTCTCGTCGAACTGGGTCATCGAGCTCGCGCGCTTCGTGCCGAGCCTCCGCGTGCGTTGGTTCAACGAGGAGCGCTCGCTCGATCTCGCGAAGCTCGAGGGCGGCGACGTCGTCGTCGTGTCCTACGGGCTCCTCCAGCGCCGGAGCGAGGCCTTCGCCGCGCGCCGCTGGGCGACGCTGGTGCTCGACGAGGCGCAGTACGTCAAGAACGTCGCCGCGCAGCGCACGGACGCGGTGCGGTCCCTCCCGCGAGACTTCACCGTCGCCCTCACGGGCACCCCCCTCGAGAACCACCTCGGCGAGCTCTACAGCATCGTCGACCTCGCGTTCCCGAGCCTCCTCGGGGACGAGGGGACGTTCCGCGAGCGCTTCCGCCGGCCGATCGAGGGCGGGCGCGACGAGACGCGTCTCGCCGCGCTCGCGAAGTTGCTCGGCCCCTTCCTCCTCCGCCGCACGCGCGCGGCCGTCCTCGCGGAGCTCCCGCCGCGCGAGGAGATCACCGAGATGATCGATCTCGCGCCCGACGAGTCGAAGCGCTACCTCGCCCTCCGCAAGGCCTGCGAGCTCGAGCTCTCGAAGGAGCGGAAGCGCGCCAAGGCCGGGAAGGCGCCGCGCGGCGAGACGCCGGCGCAGTTCAAGATCGCGCTCCTCGCCGCGCTCACGCGTCTCCGCCAGCTCGCCTGCGACGTGCGCCTCGTCGACCCCGCCTTCGAGGGGAGCAGCACCAAGATCACCCGCGCCGTCGAGCTCGTCTCCGAGATCGCCTCGGAGGGCAGCCACGCCCTCGTCTTCAGCCAGTTCACGACCCTCCTCACGCGCGTCCGGGAAGCGCTCGCCGAGACGGGCCTCCGCGTCGGCTACCTCGACGGCGACACCCCGACCACGAAGCGGCGCGAGGTCGTCGATCGCTTCCAGGCCGGTGAGCTCGACGTCTTCTGCGTCTCGCTCCTCGCCGGCGGCACGGGCCTGAACCTCACGAAGGCCACCTACGTCATCCACCTCGACCCGTGGTGGAACCCGGCCGCCGAGGAGCAGGCCACCTCGCGCGCGCACCGCATGGGGCAGTCGGATCCCGTCACCGTGTATCGCCTCGTCGCGCGCGGTACGATCGAGGAGGCCGTCGTCGCGCTCCACGGCACGAAGCGCGAGCTCGCCCAGGCGGTCCTCGACGGCAAGGAGACCGCGCGCACCGTCACGACCGACGAGCTGATGGACCTCCTCCGTTTCGGCGGCTAGGTGGGGCGCGCTATGCTCCGGGCGACACCATGCGCATCGCCCTAGTGTACCCGCCGCCCTGGAAGATCGCGGCGCCCGGCGAGGTCGTCGCGTACGGGGCGGACGGACCGCCGGCCGAGTACCGCGAAGGCGATCTCGACGCGGACTTCCACCAGCTCCCCTACGGGCTCTTCGCGCTCGGCGCCGCCGCCCTCCGCGCCGGCCACCAGGTGAAGCTCCTGAACCTCTCCTCGTTCGCCTGGTCACGCGTCGAGGAGATCGTGGAGACGCTCGACGCCGAGGTCTGGGGCATGTCCTGCTGGACCGCGAACCGGCGCGGTGTCCGGCTCGTCGCCGACCTCGTCAAGAAGCACCACCCGAAGACCCACGTCGTCGTCGGTGGCCCCCACGCGACGCCGCTCGGGCCGGAGCTCCTCGCGCACTATCCCGGCGTCGACACGGTCTGCCTCGGCGAGAGCGACCTGACCTTCCTCGAGCTCGTGGACCGCCTCGGGAAGGGCGAGACGACGCGTGGCCTGGCGGGCGCGGTGGTTCGAGACGACGCGGGACGGATCATTCGCGGGCCCGAGCGGAAGAACGTCGACGAGCTCGACACGCTCGCGTCGCCCCAGGACTGGTTCGACACGCACATCCTCATGACCTCGCGCGGCTGCCCCTGGTCGTGCACGTTCTGCGGCGCGGAGACGTCGTGGGGTAGGGGGTTCCGCGCGAACTCGATCGACTACGTGCTCGACGCGATGGAGAAGGTCACGCGTCGCCTGCCCGTGAAGATGATCCAGATCAAGGACGACACGTTCACGACGCACAAGAAGCGCGTGCTCGAGCTCTGCCGGAAGATTCGCGAGCGGGATCTCCGCTTCTTCTGGTCGTGCGACACGCGCGTCGATCTCCTGTCGGACGAGCTCCTCAAGGAGATGCGCCTCGCCGGCTGCCAGCGGCTGTCGCTCGGGGTCGAGAGCGGCTCGCAGGCGATCCTCGACAAGATCGAGAAGAAGATCACCCCGGACGAGATCCTCGCGTCCACCGAGCTCGCCAAGAAGTACGGGATCAAGGTCCGCTACTACATGATGCTCGGGAACCGCGGCGAGACGCGGAGCACGTTCGAGGAGACTCTCCGCTTCCTCGAGCGCGCGCGCCCCCACGAGTACGTGTTCTCGTGCCTCTCGATCTACCCCGGCACGAAGGATTTCCACGCCGCGGAGAAGGGCGGGTGGCTCGCTCGCGAGGCGTACTTCACGGGGACGTTCCAGGAGCTGAAGACCCCCTTCGACGCCGACGAGGAGACGATGGCGTTCCTCAACGAGTGGTTCTTCGCCCACCACGGTCTCCAGCTCGGGCATCGCGACGGCGTCTCCGAGTACCGCGCGATCCTCGAGCGGCTCGGCGACTACCACGCCGCGCACATGGACCTCGGCGCCGCGCTGTACCACGAGGGAGACCTCGACGGCGCCGAGCGCCACGTGAAGCGCGCGATGGATCTCGGCTACCCGTGCCCCGGTCTCGCGTACAACCACCTCGCCTGCATCGCGAAGGCGCGGGGTGACGTCGAGGGGATGATGGACCTCTTCATGACGGCCGCGAAGACCGATCCGCAGCACTGGGTGCTCGTCCAGAACGTCGAGAAGGCGCGCGCGTGGTTCAAGCAGGGAGGACCCGCGAACAACCTCCCGCTCGACCTCGTCGTGCGCCACGATTTCCTCCTCCTCGAGCGAACGCAGCAGCCGACCTTGCCCGGGCCGCTCCCGCGCGACTGGGCCGAGTGGGGCGCCGGCCTTCCGAAGGCGGAGCCCGCCGAGCGCTTCTCGAAGACACCGGATCAGGAAGGCTCGACGAAGCCCCTCGGCAAGCGCGCGCTCCCGATCGCCTGAGCGGCGCTCACCAGCCCGTCTTCGCCTTGATCTCGGTCGTGAGCAGCGCCGCCATCGCCTGGTGGTGGGCGTCGTTCGCGTGGTAGTAGCAGCCCGTCTCGACGGCCGGGGCGGCCTCGGGGAGCTGGAACCGGTACGTGCGCTCGCCCGCCGGCCGCCCGGCGACGACCTCGTCGATCGCCGTCCGCACGACCGCCCGCACGCCGTTGTAGTCCTTGAGCTGCGACCAGACGAGCAGGAAGACGTACGGGCTCGCGCCGTACTTCGCGCGGAGATCGGCGACGAAGCTCGCGTAGGCGACCTGGAAGTTCGCGGGACCGCTGTTGGCTCCGGTCACGTAGTCCGCGCCGCCGAGCGAGACCACGATCACGTCCGGGGTCCAGCTCCCGAACACCCAGTTGCTCGGCGGGACCGCCTCCGGGAGCGTGCGCGTCCAGAGCGAGGCCATCGTGTTCGCCGCGCTGCCGTCGTTGTTGCGCGCGACGCCCTTGCCCGAGAAGGCGATGAGATGGTGCTCGGCCGAGAGCGCGTCCGCCGTGTAGAATGCGAGGCTCTTCCGCGCGTCGTTGTACTGGGGAGGCGCGCCGCCGGCGCAGGTGGCGGGGTCGTTCGGCCCGTTCCCCTCGACGCCGAAGCCGTCGATGGTCGACTCGCTGATGAGCTCGATCCGCCTCGCCGCGCGGGCGGGAGGCGCGAGGAGGCCCGCGCCGCCGGCGAAGGTGAACCCCTCGAACCGCAGGGTGCCGACGTTCGCCTCCGTCCGCTTCTCGATCTCGACCGTGTGGATGCCGGCCGCGACGCCGCCGGGCGTGAGATCGATGACCTCGGCCGCCCCCGCGACCTGGCGCGGGGCCTGGGGGACGCCGTCGACGAGCACGTTGATCCACGACGCGACGCCCGCGCCCTCGGACCCCGCGGTGTGCGTCAGCTGCACGCTCGCGTTCGTGCCGTCGAACCGCGCGAGCACGCGCGAGCCCGGCCACGCGAACGAAGGCATCGCCGGATCGGTCGTGTCGAAGCGGCCGATCGTGAGGATGCCCGGCCCGACCGCGCCCGCGTCCTCGGCGCCGCTGCCGCCTGCGTCGCCGCCTGCATCGCCCGCGTCGTCGCCGCTCGACGCGCCACCGTCGCCGCTCGCTCCGGAGCTGCTCGTGCTGCTCGACGCGCTGCTGCTCCCGGACGCTCCGCCCGAGCTGCTCGAGGCGCTGGAGGCGCTGGCGCTTCCGTCCTCGCCGGTCGTCGTCGACGTCCCCGCGTCTCCGTCCGGCGCGACGGCGGACGAAGACGAGCACGCGGCGCTGCTCGCCCCGAGGGCGACGAGCACGCTCGCGAGCGCGACGGGGACGGCGGAGAGGAGGGGCGAGCGAGAGCGGGACATCACCCTTCAGCTTACCGAAAATCGTGCACGAGCTCCGACGCGTTGGCCGGAGCGCGACGAAGGGCCACGCGAGCATGAAATCCCGCCGGATCCGCGTGTGGCGATCGGGTGCTCCCGTGTGTTCACGCCGGGGGAATGCTGATTCCTTTTTCCCCGCTCGCGCTTCGTCTCCCGAAGCGAGGTGCGTAGTGTCCGACGCGCCATGACGAACGAGCCCACGTCCTTCCGCCCGTCCGCCGCCGTCCTCGCTCTCGCCGTCCTCGCGGCGAGCGCCGTCGCCTGTGGCAGCGAACCCTATGCCGCCGAGGAGCCGAGCGGTTCCACGCCGTCCTTCGGGACCACGAGCGAGACCACGGCCACCGAGGTCGGCGCGAACGGTGGCTCGTCCAGCGCGCCGAGCGCATCCCCCGGCGCGCCCGGGGTCTCCGAGACCGGTCCGGCCGCGTCCTCCGGCGAGGGCGAGGCTGCGCCCGAGGTCGAGGGGGCGCCCACGGCGTCGGCTGAAAGCCTCTCGGCCGCGCGGGCGCTCCTCGCGAAGCTCGGCCTGCCGGCGCGCTTCGCCATCGGCCTCGGCAACGACGCCTACTCGGGCGGCGGCGCGTCCTCCGTCGCGGCGTATGCGCTCGGGACGAAGCTCGACCTCCACTACATGTACCTGTCGGGCCTGGACTGGACGACCTGGACGGCGGCGAAGGGCGCGTACGTCACCTCGCACGCCGAGGCCGCGCGCGCGAACGGCGTCGTCCCGATGTTCACGCTCTACCAGGCGGCGGCCTGGGGCGAGGCGAAGCTCGGCAACTTCGACCAGACGGCGTTCATGAAGCGCTACTGGGACGGCGCGCGCACGATGTTCGAGAAGCTCGGCGCCTTCGGCGATCCGGCGGTCGTCCACCTCGAGCCCGACCTCTGGGGCTACGCGCAGAAGCAGGGCGGCGACGATCCGGCGAGCGTCCCGATGAAGGTCGGCTCGATCGTCGCCGAGTGCTCGGACCTCCCGGAGAACGTCGCCGGGATGGGCAAGTGCCTCGTCCGCCTCTCTCGCGCGCTCAGCCCGAAGGTCGCCATCGGCTTCTCGGCCTCGACGTTCGGCGCGACGACGAACGGCAAGAGCGACGCTACGCGCGTCGGAAACTACATCGACGCGATCGGCGGCGCCGACGCCGACCTCGTCGTCATCGAGACGCTCGATCGCGACGCGGGTTGCTTCGAGGCCGCCAAGGACGCGAACTGTAAGCGCGCGGGGTCGTTCTACTGGGACGAGACGAACACGGCGCACCCGACCTTCCACGATCACCTCGGCTGGGCGAAGGCGGTGCGCGAGGCGACCGGCAAGCCGCTCCTCTGGTGGCAGATGCCGCTGGGCGTCCCCGGGAGCAGCTCGGGCTGGGCCGGACGTTACCGGGACAACCGCGTGAGGTACCTCTTCGCGCACGCCGACGAGTTCGTCGCGGCCGGCGGCATCGGCGCCGTGTTCGGTACCGGCGCGCCGAACCAGACGACGCCGCTCACGGACAACGGGCAGTTCAAGGCCGCCATCGCGACGTACGCCGCGACCCCGGCGCTCCTGCCCTGAGCGTCATCGCTCGAGGATGTGCTCGACCTCCTGGAACACTCGCTTGCGCCACTGCGCGAGCGGGTGCTCGCCCTTCATGAGGAGCGCGGTCTGCGCGAGCACCTCCTCGAGCGGCGTGAGGACCACGTACGGGTCCCAGGGACATGGCGCGTGCGTCACGCCGGGCCCGATCCAGCCGGCCATGACGTCCGACTGGCCTCCCGCGAGCGCGCGGAGGGCGGCGTTCGCGAGGCGTGCCCCGAGGAGGCGGTCGAAGGCGCTCGGCGTGCCGCCCCGTACGACGTGCCCGAGCACGGTCACGCGGGTGTCGACGTGGGTGGGCGAGTCGGAGAGGCGCTCGTCGACCAGCTCCTTCAGGCGCGCGCAGTCGATCTTCACGCCCTCGGACTTGATGACGAGCACCCGCCGCTTCGCGTCGCCGGCGCGGTGGGCCTCGTCGTACGCTCGTCGCACCAGCAGGACGACCTGGTCGACGATCTGACCCTCGGTCTTGTCGCTCTCGCGCACGAGGACGGCGTCGGCGCCGGACGCGATGCCGGCCGTCATCGCGAGGTAGCCGCAGTCCCGTCCCATCACCTCGACGATGAAGGTGCGGTGATGCGCGGTCGCCGTGTCGAAGATCCGGTCGCACGCTTCGACGATCGTGTTCATCGCGGTATCGACGCCGATCGACATCGACGTGCACGCGAGGTCGTTGTCGATGGACGCCGGCACCCCCGCGACGAGGAGCGGGCCGGCCTCGGTGACGATCGAGGCGAGGGCCCGCGCTCCGGTGAGCGAGCCGTTGCCGCCGACGACGAGGACGCCGCGGAGCCTCTCCCTCGCGATCGTGGCGCGGGCGTCCGCCTGGCCCCCCGGCGTCATGAACCGCTTGCTGCGCGCCGTGCCGAGGACGGTGCCGCCGCGCCGCGACGCCTCGTCGAGCTCCCGGATGCGCATCGGCGCGAGCCTGCCCTCGATGAGCCCGGCGTAGCCGTCCTCGACCCCGAGCATCTCGAGGCCCAGCTCGGCGCCGACGCGCGCGGCGGCGCGGAGGGCGGCGTTCATCCCCGGCGCGTCGCCGCCCGAGGTGAGGACGGCGACGCGATCACCCTTCGTGAGCCCCATCCGGCGATTGGAACCGCGGCACGGTCAGACGCGCAAGGCGGATTCGACGGGCACTGGGCCCCCGACACCTGCCGGGGGAGTCCGATCAAGGAGTTGCGTCGGCCCTCACGGGCGCGCCGGGAGGCGTGCTCGCGACGACCCGCGTGTCCCGACCGGCCGCGTGCTCGAGACGGACGCGGGCGAGCCGGGCATCGACGCGAGCGTTGAGGACCTCGAAGCGCGTCTGCGCGAGCGCGTTCTCTGCGTCGATGAGCGTCGTGCCCGTGCCGCGCCCGTTGTTGAAGAGCTCGCGCGCGACGCGGTAGCCCTCGAGGGCGCTGTCGAGCTGACGGCGCGTCGTCAGGATCGCCGCGTCCGACGTGAGCACGTCCTGGTATGCCGACGTGACCTCGAGCTCGATGCCGTCGCGGACGGCGCCTCGCTGGGCCTCGATCGCGTTCGCGCGCGCCTCGAGCTCGCTCGCCGCGCCGTTCGCGACGAGAAAATCGTTCGGGGTCCACGAGACCTGCGCGCCGACGGCCCACGTCGGGAACCACTCCTGCGCCTGGGGGATACGGCGCTGGTTCGGGTTCGCGTACGTGACGTCGCCGAAGGCCGAGAGCTGCGGGATGCGCCCGTTCTTCGTGACGGTGACGCTCTTCCTGAGCGCCTCGGCGTTCTTGTCGATGCTCTTCACCTCGGCGCGCCGGGCGTGGCCCTCGGCGACGAGCGCCTTCAGGTCGCCGGGAGGCGTCAGGTTGGCCTCGAGCGGATCGCCCGGCTCGAGCTTCCCGTCACCTTCGAGGTGCATCGCGACACGGACCTGCCGCTCGGCGAGGGTCGCGCCGTTCTTCGCGCGCTCGACGGCGAGCTCGGCGGCGGCGACCTGCGTCTGCGCGCGGAGCACGTCTGCCTTGGACGCGTTGCCGACGGAGAACTGGTTGTCCGCGTCCTTGGCGTGCGCTTGCGCCACGATGAGCGCCTGCTCGGCGACCGTGATCGCGCCGCGCGCGCGGAGCCACGTGAAGTACGCCACCTTGCCGTCCGAGTACGACTTCGCCTTCGCGGCGACGACGTCGAACTGCGCCGCCTCCTGCTGCCTCGTCGCCGCCGTCGCGGCTTGCCCGATCCTGAGGAAGTAATCGCTGATCGGGACCGCGATCGTCGCCTGGAGGAGGTACTGGTTCAGGATGACCGGGAAGCCGCCACCGCCGCCGAAGAGCTGGGACGTGTCGATCGCGACGGTCGGGTCCGGGTTGATCGTCCCGGCGGGCTGCGTCGTGCCGACGAGCCCGCCCTGGTTCGCGGTCGACTGCGTGAAGAGGGGAGGGGGCGTGAAGTTCGAGAGACGCGTGTAGCGCGCGAGGAGGCCGATCCGAGGGTACCAGCCCGCCTCCGCCTGCTCGACCCGAGCCTCCTGGCTCGACAGCGTCTGCTGCTGCGCCTTCACCGTGTAGCTCGTCTGCATCGCGCGGACGGCGACCTGCTCCGACGTGATCCCGCCCGGCACCGGGGCGGTCAGGTCGGTGACGTTCGTGGCCGTCACCATGTCGGGCAGAGGTGCGGTGGTGGGCCTGGCGTCGGGCGCGGGAGGACGACCGGGCGGACCAGGCTGCGCAGGGGCCGTCTGCGCCGACGCGACGGAAGAGACCGTCACGATGCCGGCGAACGCGCACGACAGGGACGCGGTCAGGGTGAAGACGTGGAATGAGTCGAGCGCTCTCGAGCTCCGCATGCGGTGTCCTTTCTCGCCCCGTACGATGCCGGGACACGCCGTCGCGTCCCTGGCATTCGATCTCGCCCCGCGCTTCTACTTCGAGTGACGAAAAACCTGGACGAAAAAGGACGGGAGGAAGGACGATGCCCGCTCCATGAGGAGGCTCCTCGCGCGCCTCACGCTCCTCCGGACAGGTGGCCGGACACGTGTCCGGCTCGTCGCCGCCGCGCTCGCGACGCTCGCGTCGTGCGCGCCCGCACCGGCGCGGAAGCCCGTCGAGATGGTCCACATCGGGACTGCGCCGCCGGTCAACGAGGACACGGTGACGGAGGCCGAGGGCGCGTCGACGACGGCGTGCACGGGAGCCGACATCGCCGACCTGAAGGCCATGCTCGAGGGATGCGAGGTCGCGATGCCGAAGAGCGGCGAGCTCCCCGCCGGCATGAAGGAGAAGATCGAGATCACCCTCGACGCGCCGACGACCGTCGTCGCGGCCGGGGGGCGCCTCGAGGTCACGCTCACGTTGAAGAACAAGCACGCCGAGGCCGTGCCGCTCTTCTTCAGCGGAGACCCCACGCCCCGCTTCGAGCTCGAGGCTCTCGATGCGAAGGGGCGGCGCATCGATCGCCCTGCCGGCAAGCCGCCGGCGACGAAAGGAGACGGGAAGACGCGCGACGTGAAGGCCGCGCGGATCACGCTCGCGCCGGGGGGGACCGCGCGGGTGCGTCTCGGGTGGGACGCCGTGAAGACGCGCTGGGCCCCCTCCGTACCGAAGGGCTGGGACGGGCACGGTTACCCGACCGCCTCCGCTGGACCGCTGCCGAGGGGGAAGTACACGCTGCGGGCTGCCGTACCCCTCCTCGGCGTCTTCGAGCGGGGCGACCTGGAGCCGCCGAAGATCGCCGTCGACGTCGGCGGCTGACCCTCCGAGGTGGATCCGACCGGGCTGGATCGCGCGCGACCGTCGCGGGGTGCGGGCGCCCCGATGCCGCAGGTCAATCGTCCGAACCGCGCGAGATCGAGGGAAGAAGGCGCGCGTGGGTACGTATCCTACAGCGGCGCAGGGCTTGCAGCCTCGGCGCCTGCTTTCCTGACCACGGAGTCCCCCCATGCGTCGATCCCTCGTCGTCTCGCCCTTCCGCGCCTCGCTCGCCGCCTGCGCCGCGCTCGTCGCGCTCTCCGCGACGGGCTGTGCCGACGAGGTGGCCGGCGCCGGCGCCGCGCGCGACGATGACTTCAGCTCGAACCAGGCGACGCTCCTCGACTTCGAGTTCGACGGGGAGCTCGTCACCGACTCCACCTGGAACCCGCAGCAAACGATCCAGGACCAGCTCCTCTACACGATCGGGCACCTCAACACCGACGACAGCGTCGGGCGCCTCGACAACGTGACGCTGACGAACGTGGTGACCACGCCCGAGGGCGGCAAGACGAAGATCACGTACCGCGCGAAGCTCCCCGTCGCGTGGGGGCGGAAGACGAACCTGCCGTCGACGTACGAGCTCGCGCTCCCGCGCGACGTGAGCTTCGCCGGGCAGCAGGCGTTCACGGACAAGTACAAGACGTCGTGCGTCGACTGGGGGGCTCACGACGTCGACACGGGCAGCATGTGGTATTACTACCGGCCCCGGAAGGCGGGCTGCTCGATCCCCGACGCCGAGCTCGTCAAGTCGATCGCCACGATCACGCCGTCGTCGCTCAACACGACCGGCAAGTACCCCGAGTACCACGAGGTCTGGGAGGACGACCGGCTCGAGGTCGTCGCGATCTTCGGCAAGTACGAGGACGGCGCGACGTCCGGCGACGCGGGGATCTCGGCGTACGATCAGTTCGTCTCGACGATGAAGCGGAAATTCGCCGCGCTCGGCGAGCCGAAGACGACCCCCGCGGACGTCGCGGACCGGCCCGGCGTCTCGGCGCCGGACGTCGCGTTCGAGGGAAAGCTCCCCGACGGCAAGGCCGTGAAGGTCGTCGCGCTCCTCGTCGACAACGTCAGCTCCGCGCCGGAGGCGTTCTATCAGCGCTACGAGCAGCTCTCGCCGACGGCGGATCTCATCGCGTACAACGGCCATGCGGGCCTCGGGCAGAACGTCCGCGCGCTCGCGCGCAAGGGGAAGTTCTCGCCCGGGAAGTACCAGATCTTCTTCATGAACGGCTGCGACACGTTCGCCTACGTCGACGGCGCGCTCGCGCAGACGCGTGCGGCGCTGAACCCCGACGATCCGACGGGCACGAAGTACATGGAGTTCGTGACCAACGCGATGCCGTCGTTCTTCCACCGCATGTCGGACGGAACGACGACGATGATCGACGGGCTCCTCTCGTTCGGCCAGCCGAAGACCTACGACACGATCTTCGAAGCGATCGATCGATCCGAGATCGTGCTCGTCACCGGGGAAGAGGACAACGTCTTCACGCCCGGGATGCCGATCGGGTCCGGCGGGGGCGGCGGGGGCGGCGGCGCGTTCACGCCTTTCGAAGAGAGGGGCTCGGTGAACAAGAGCTCCGAGAAGGCCTTCGTCTACGACGTGCCCGCCGGCACGTACACCGTGAACCTGACGGGCGACAACGACGCGGACCTCTACGTCCGGAAGAACGCGGCGGCGACCGCGGCGAACAAGGGCTGGGACTGCCGCCCGTACCAGGCCGGCTCCGAGGAGACGTGCGTGGTCACGTTCCCCTCGGCCGGCACGCTGCACGTCATGGTGCGCGGCTACTCCCGCGCCCCCTCGACGTTCGAGGTCCGCGGCACGAAGTCGGAGTGACCTACCGCCGAGCGGTCACTTCGCCGGCTTCTTCGACCCCTTCGCGCGCGCGTGCTTGCCGTGCGCGCCGCGGAGGGACTTCATCTCCGCGCGGACCTGGTGCGCTTCGTCCTTCGTGACGGTGCCGTCCGCCACGGCCTTCTGCACCTCGGCGTTCACCTTCGCGACGCCGGCGTCGAACGTCGCGCGCGCCTCCTTCGCCTTGTCGGCGGGGAGCTTCGCCGCGCGCTCCTCCATGTGCGTGCGCGCCTTGGCGATGCGCGCGTCGACCTTCTGCTTGAACTCGGCGGCGGCGACCGGGAACTTCTTGCCGTCGCCCTTGCCGCCGGCAAACGCGGGCACGGCGACGAGGGTCGAGACGAGGGTGAGCACGGCGAGGACGGTGGGACGCATGGTCTATCGAATCTCCTTGGAGGGATGGACGCGCCGCCCGAGCCTCCGATGCCCTCGTTTACAGATCGTTACGGGCGCGGGCCGCGGACCTGGTTCCCGAGGGAGATCGTGGCTCTGGCCCACATGAGGAGCTCGGCGGACACGTCGGGCTGCCCGCCGTCGCGGCTGCCGTAGACGAGGAGCTGGCGGGCGACGAGCTCGAGGCGTCGCCAGGCGTCGTCCTCCGGCGCGACGACGCGCCCGTCCCCGAGGAGCGGATCTCCCTCTCGGGCGTGGTCGGAGCGAAGGAGGGTGAAGGTGAGGCTCAGCCTCGGCGCCGCGCCCGCGGCGCAGGTGCCGCCGGCATGGAGCGTGTTCGCGTTCCACACGAGCGCGTCCCCGGCGGGCAGGGGACATGGCCTGAAGAGAGCCGGCTCGACGGAGATCTGCTCGAGGTCGCCGGCGTGGGGATCGTCGTCGAGCGGGACGAGCCACATGCAGGCCCGCTCGACGGGCGCGTCGGAGACCGCGATCCAGGCGTTCAGGATCTCGGGAGCCTGGCGGTCGAGCCGGAGCGAGGTCCCTCGGTGCGGGGCCCACCCCGTCGCGCCGGCGGCGACCCGGAAGGCCCAGACGTCGTCGAGGATCTCGTACGGCGCGCCGAATCGCTCGGAGACCGCCCCCCGGAGCCGCTCGCCGCCGCGCCACGGATCGTCGAAGGCATAGAGCAGGACCGGAGGGAGCGCGGCCCGGGCGAGCCGGGCGATCCCTTCGCCGAGGCGGCTCACCTCGGCCGGGCCGAGGAGACCGCCGAGGCGGTCCGCCCCTCGGAGCTCGGTCCACGCTGGCGGAGCCTCGTGCGTCTCCCGCCCCGCTTGCCCGAGGGAGAGGTCGGGGAGGAGCTCCGCGAGGCCAGCCGGGGACAATTTGCGAAAGAAGTCCTGGAGCAAGGCGCCGTCCGGGAGAGCGTCGAGGAGCCGGGGTGTTGAAAACACGAGGACTGTACGATAGAAACCATCCCAGCGCCGTGAACGACGCTGGCTCCCGGCGCACCCGAGGGTCTGCGAAGCTCTCGCCGAGGAGATGTCGATGACGATCCGAGCGAACGATCCCGCGGGCAACCAGGCCCCTGTCTCTGCTCCCGCGGAGAGCACTGGCCGCAGCGAGGGTCGAAAGCCGTATCAGGCGCCGCGCATCAAGCGGCTCGGCTCGGTTCGCGAGGTCACGTGGGGCGCGGGCTCGGGCATCGAAGGCTTCGTCAAGGGCATCGGCAAGATGTGAGCGCGCGGCCGCGTCACGTCGACGAGGCCCGCCCCTGCTTGCGCTTCCGAGACTCTCGAACGAACGCGACGAGCGACACGCTCGCGCCGCTCGTCGTCCGCGGTCCCGACGTGGACGTCGACGCGCTCGGCGCCCATCTCCTCCTCGATGTCCCACGCGGGGGACGGACGCCGTACGACGGCATCGCGCGCGCGGCGGCGGAGGGCGCCTGGGACGAGCACGAGCCGACCTCCGGACGTCGCGTTCGTCTCGAGGACGCTCCGTCCGAGCTCCGGCGGGTGCTCGTCCGGAGCGTGACCCGCGCGTTCGGTGACGCGCGCCGTGTCGCGGTCCTCGCCGGCGGGGGCATCGACTCGGCCGCCCTCGCCGCGCTCGCCTGCGAGGTGGGGCGGGAGCGCGGCGCCTCCGTCTTCGTCGTGGCGCTCGACTTCCCGAGCGAAGGCGACGACCGCCCGCACCTCCGCGCGCTCGAGGCGAGGCTCGGCTGCGAGGTCGTCCGCGTCAGCCCCGCGCGCGGCGCCGCGCACCTCGGCGTGCTCCGCGCGGGCATCGACGCGCTGCCGCCGTTCTGGCCGTTCGCGGCCGTCAACCAGGCCGTCTACGCAGCCGCCCGAGCGAACGGCGCCGAGCTCGTCCTGACCGGGGCCGGCGGCGATCACCTCTTCGACGGCGATCCCCTCACGGTCGCGACGCTCCTCCGTCGCGGGCGCGTCCTCCGCGCGCTTCGCCTCGCCCGGCGCCTCGAGGGCTTCGTACGTCCGAGGTCGGCGGCGCTCACGTGGGGCCTCCGTCCGCTCGCCGCGCGCGCCGCTCCCGTGCCGCTGCGTCGGGCGCTCGCGCATCGTCGCCTCGCTCGCCGCTCGCTCGGGCCGACGTGGTCGGGGCCGCGGCTGCAGGCGGTCGCCCGCGCGCTGGCCGAGGAGCAGCTCGAACGCGAGCTCTACCCGCGGTCGCCGGCCGACGTGGAGGGCTGGCTCGCGGATCCCGATCGCGAACACTTCCTCTGGATCGTCCACCTCGAGCAGCAGGCCGGCGGCCTGCCTCGGCAGGACCCCTTCTTCACGCGCGCGGTGGCGGACTTCGCGCTGCGCGTGCCCGCCGAAGCGCTCCTCGCCGGGGATCGCCGGCGCGGCATCCTCCGGGAGGCGATGCGGGGAGCGGTCCCCGACTCGCTCCTCGACCGCCCCGACAAGGCGCGCTTCGCGGGCGCCTTCGAGGTGTTCGTGCGCGCGCTCGACGAGAACCCGTGGGGCGATCTCCTCGAAGGGCGGGAGCTCGCGCGACATGATCTCGTCGACGGCGAGCGCTTCCGACGGGAGGCGCGCGCCGCGCTCGCGTCGCCCGAGACCGATCCGTGGTTCGGTCACGCCTGGGCCGCGCTCTCGGTCGAGGCGTTCCTCCGCGCGCGCACGAAGGAGGCAGCGTGAGCGGGCCTCGCTGGCTCGCGGTCTACGAGGACGCGGGCGAGGTACGCTTCCGGGTCGGCCGCGACGGCGACGACTACGTCGCCGAGTGGGTCGGCCTCGCGCGCGTCATCACGGATCGTAGCGGAGCGCGCTGGCGCGTGACGTTCGCGGAGGACGCCGGCGCCCTCGAGCGCGCGAAGCTCGAACGCGGAGGCCTCGTCCTCCTTCGTCGGCAGCTCGACGGCGAGCTTGCGCTCCACGGCTCCGCCGTCGCCGTGGACGGTCGCGCCGTCGTCATGCTCGGCGGCAGCGGCCTCGGCAAGAGCACGCTCGCCGCCGCGCTCGTCGCCGGAGGGGGCGAGCTCCTCGCCGACGACGCCGTCGCCGTCGAGGGCAGCCCGGCGAGGGTGATCGCGACCGAGCGCGACCACTGGCTCGACGCCGCCGCCCGCGAGCACCTCGGGCTCGCCCCGCTCGACGCCGACCGCGCGAAGGGCCCACTCGCGGCGCGCGCCGTCGCGGGCGGCGCGGAGCTCGCCGCGGTCGTCGAGCTGGCATGGTCCGACGTCGGGCCGCCGAGCCTCACACGCCTCGAAGGCATGCAGGCGCTCGGGCGCGTGCTCCCGCACGTCGTCCGTCTCGTCCTCGACGACGCTTCGCTCCAGCGACGCGAGCTCGACCAGCTCGACGTCCTCCTCGCCCGGACGCCCACCTTCGTGCTCGCGCGCCCGCGCTCGTTCGCCGCGCTCGGCGCGAGTGTGGACATGGTCCGTGCCCTGTGCTCGAAAGACCCGAAGGTGTCCGTATGACCGACGAGCTCGACCCATCGGTGGTTCTCCGCGTCTCTCCCAGCGTGTACGCTCGACCCTTCGGTGAGGAGCTCGTGCTCCTCGATTTCGGTCGCGGTGAATATTATGGGCTCGACGCCGTCGGCGCCGAGATATGGCGGCGAGCGTCGGAAGGGGAGACGCTCGGGGCGATCGCCGACGCGATCACCCGCGCGTACGACGTGACCCGTGAGACGGCGTTCTCCGACATCGTTCGCCTCGTCGAAGAGATGCGGTCGCGCGCGCTCGTCGACGTGACGCGCGGCCTATAGAAACGCTTCGTCCCGTCGTTCCATGCTACGTTCACACGAACGGGGTGCCCGATGAAGAAGCTTCGTCTTTATGCCTTCGGTTCTACGTTCCTCTTCGTGCTCGGTACGGGTCTGCTCGGCGCGTGTGGTGACGACACGGTCGTCAGCATCACGGACGCCGGGTTCGACGGCAGCACGGACGCCACGAGCGACGCGCCGGTGATTCCGGACGGCAGCGTCGACTCCGGCCGCGACGCCGATGCCTCGACGATCCCGACGCCGCGCTCCGCGACCGAGCTCGCCCGCGCGATCGAGTCGACGCTCTGCGGCTCGCTCACGCGGTGCTGCTTCGACAACGGCAACGTCCCCGACGGCGGCGCCGTCGACGGCGGCACGTACAACGGCGCGGCCTGTCGCGATCTCTTCCGCGGCCTCGGGTTCGAGTTCTCGAGCATCGGGATCGACAAGGTCGACGCCGGCGCCGTCATCGGGATCGACGAGGCCAAGGCCGCGCAGTGCCTCTCGTCGATCAACGCGCTCAAGTGCAGCCTCGAGTCGCCCGAGCTCGTCGCGGCGCGCACCCTGTGCTTCGACGCGCTCGTCGGCAAGAAGACGGCGAACGCGGCCTGCACCGCGTCGGTCGAGTGCGGGAAGGGCCTCTACTGCGACACGTCCGTCAACGGCGGAACGTGCACCGCGCTGAAGCCCCAGGGCGGCCCGTGCGGGTTCGTGAACACCGGCAACGAGGAGGCGGACTCGTACGTCGCCGAGGAGGCCTGCTCGTGGCGCCGTAGCGGCGACACGCAGCTCCACTGCGAGTCGTACGACTACAACGCGGCCGCGTACAAGCCGCGAAACGAGTGGACGTGCCAGCCGGCCGTCAACGCCGGCCAGGGGTGCAACTCGACGGTGTGGTGCAAGGACTCGATCTGCGAGTTCCCCTCCTACGTCTGCGAGTCGCCGAACCAGTACTTCTCGTACTATTGCGGCCGCGTCATCACGCCGTAAGTCGCTCGGCGACGTTGCTCGGGAGCTTCCGAACGGGTGACGACGGGCTCGTCGTCGCCGCCATCCGCGACCTGCCTCGCGTCCGTGCCCTGACGGACGACGAGGCGGCGCGGCTCTTCGCGCGCGCCGAGCGCCACGGGCTCGCGGGCGTCCTCCTCGATGCCTACCGCGAAGCGCGCACGTCGCTCCCCGCGCCGGTCGCGGCGCGCGTCGAGATGCGCGAAGCCGCTCGCGAGCTCGACCACCGCGCCCACCTCGCCATGCTGGCGGCGATCGACGGGGAGCTCGCTCACGAGGGCCTGCGCGCGGTGGCGCTCAAGGGCGTCCTCCTCGCGGAGCGACTCTACGCGCGCCCGTCGACGCGACCGCTCGGCGACATCGATCTCCTCGTCGAGGAGCACGCGCTCGCCCGCGCGACGCGGATCCTCGCGCGCGTCGGCTACGCGCCCCTCGACCACCCTGCCGAAGAGCGCTTCCGGAACCAGGGCCACCACGTCCATCTCGTGCACGACCGCGCCCCGGCGCTGGAGCTCCACTTCCATGCCCATCGTGGCTTCGGCAGGACGCTCCGAGGGGAGCCGATCGTCCTTCGCGGCGTCGCGCAGGAGCCGTTCGCCGCCATTCGCGTCCCGTCGCGCGCCGACGAGCTCGTCTTCCTCGCGGTGCACGGCGCCTCGCATCGCTTCATGCGACTCGGCTGGCTCTACGACATCGTCCTCCTGCTCGGGCGCTCCACCGATGCGGACCTCGTCGAAGCGGAGAGGCGCGCGCTCGAGGTCGGGATGCGGAGGCCGCTCGCGCTCGCCGTGCATCTCGCGACGACGCTCTTCGGCGTGGAGCGTCGTCTCTCCCTCGCCTTCGCCGATTCGTCGCTCGCCGGGAGGCACGCGCTCCTCGACGCGCTCGTGGAGGAACCTTCCCGTCCGCTCGCTCGCGCCGCCACGCGCTTCGCGTACACGGTCGCGCTGTGCGACGACGTGACGTCGGCGCTCCGCTACGCACGGGGAGCCGCGATCGACAAGATCACCCGGCGGGATCACGACGCCGGATGACGCCGCGGGTGACGGTCGCGATCCCGTTCCACGACGAGGAGCGCCACCTCGGTGCGGCGGTGCGGTCGGTGCTCGCGCAGTCGTACCGGGACTTCGAGCTCCTGCTCCTCGACGACGGATCGCGAGACGGCTCCCTCCGCGTCGCGGAGGAGCTCGCGGGCGACCCGCGCGTGCGTGTGTTGGCCGGCGGCGCGCGGAGGTACCTGCCGGCGCGCTTGAACGAGATCGTTCGCGAGGCGCGAGGTGACCTCGTCGCCCGGATGGACGCGGACGACGTGATGCATCCGCTGCGGCTCGAGCGCGAGGTCGCGCTCCTCGACGCCACCGGCTGCGACGGGGTCGGGACGTGGGCGGCGCTCGTCGACGATCGCGAGGAGCCGCTGGCCGTGGTCGAGGCGTCGCCGCGTGGCGCGACGGCGGCGGACGTGCTCGTGCGTGGGCTCGTCCCCCACGCGACGCTCGTCGCGAGGACGAGCTGGCTCCGCACCGTGCCGTACGACGAGACGCTCACCCGCGCGGAGGACCGGGATCTCTGGTGCCGCGTGGTCGGTCACGCGCGAATCGAGGTGGTCCCCGATGTGCTCTACGTCGTCCGCGTCTCGACGTCGGAGGAGCGATTCCTAGGCGACTACGCAAGAGGGCAGGCGGACCTGAGACGCGTCGTCCGCCGCTACGGACCGGAGGCGGTGG
This sequence comes from Polyangiaceae bacterium, assembly GCA_022842465.1. GTDB lineage: Bacteria > Myxococcota_A > Polyangia > Polyangiales > Polyangiaceae > Labilithrix. The sequence continues at coordinate 37,387 of JALHPN010000060.1, forward strand.
GGATCGCCTCGACGGCGCGTCTCCTCGGAGCGTCGTTCGCGAAGACCGCCGCGATGGCCGTGCTCCATCGCGCCGGCCTCAGCGCGCGCCTCGTGCCTCGTCGGGGGCGCGCGCCGACGCTACGGGAGCGCGAGCGCATCCGAGAGGCGCTCCGTGCCGGTCAGCGTCCGTAGCGCGCGGCGAGCGCACGAACGAGCTTCAGGTTCTCGTCCCGTTCACCGCCGTGTCGCTCGGTCACGCGGTCGGCGATCTCGCGCACGGTGAGCGCGCCGTCCATCGCCACGAGCACCTCGCGCATCCGCTCTCCGCGCGGCGAGAGCCGGGGCGTGCTCGCCTCGGTGCCGCGGAGGAGCACCTGGGGTGACGTCGGAAGGCCGAGGAAGTCAGCCTGACGGAAGCGAGCGCGCCGCTCGCCGCCGGCGCTCGTGATCGTCGTGTCCCACGCGTAGCGCTCGCCGGTCGTCTCGGCGCGGATGACGAGCGAGGCGCGATCCCCCGGTAGGACGATGACCGGCTCGGGGAAGGGGAGGAAGAGCCGCCCGTACACGACGGCCTGGCCGGGCGCCGTCGAGATGGTGATGCCCTCGACGAGCGTGCCCTCGAACCAGAGCGCGAGACCGCGGGCGACGCCGCCTCGGGTCATCGTCACCTCGACCGCCCCCTCGAGGAGGGGCGGGTCGCTGGCGGCGACCACGACCTCGGCCCACGTCGCGCTCGTCGAGAGCACGTCGCTCGCATCGAGCGGCGCCGCGGCGTCGGTGTGCGTCTGGTGGAGGATGCTGAAGCGCGCCGCGCGGGCGGTGATCCCGGGGCGCTCGAGCCCGCGCGCGGCGTGCTCGATCTTCGCGGAGAGCGCCTCCGCCTCCACCACGGAGACCTTCAGCTCGTCGCGGAGCGGCACGATCGTCCCGCCCGGCTTCAGCCAGCGCTTCGAGAGGTCGCGGAACGTGGCGAGGGATCCGGGCATGAGGATGTTCTTGCCGCGGATGTCCGAGAGGACGACGTCCACCTGCTCCGGGACCGCGATGTCGACCGAGCTCGCGTCGTGGATCACGACCCTGTCTGCGAGGCCGTTCTCCGCCGCGAGCTCCGGGACGAGCCAGACGCACGGGTTCGGCTCGACGGCGTGCACGCGCGCCGCGCCTGCGCGGAGCGCGAGGAGCGTCATGAGCCCCGTCCCGGCGCCGACGTCGAGGACGACGTCCCCGGGCTTCACCGTGGCGGCGATCGCGCGGCTGTACGCGTCCATCCTCACGGGATCCGCCGCCATCCGGCCGTAGTCGTAGACGGAGTACATCGAGCGGGAGGGGTAGCACGAAACCCGCCTGGTGGTCGCGACCCCGCAACTGTTGTAGGTCTCGGCCTCGTGGAGACGTCCGCCCTCCGCTGGATCGCATCGGCCCTGTCGGCGACGAGCCGACGCTGGGCCATCGCGAGCGCGCTCGCGTCCCTCGCCGCCAGTCTCCTCGGGATCGCGACCGCGTGGACGGCGACGCGCGGGTCGGCCGCGTCCGCGGGGGGCGCCGCCGCTCTCGCCCTGGCGGCGCTCGTCGTCCGTCGCATCGCGGGTACCCAGGCGCGCATCGAGGTGGAGTGCGACCTCTACCGGGCGACCGCGCGCGCGCTCCTCGACGCCGACGTGCTCGAGGCGCCGCACGTCGAGCCTCACTTCGCCGTCGCGCGCGGGATCCAGGTGGGGACGAGCCTGGCGGCCGACGTCGCCCCCACGCTCGCGGCCGACGTCGTCGCGAGCCTCGTCGCCATCGTCGCGCTCGTCGTGATCGTCCCAGGTCGGTTCGCCCTCGCCGGGATCGCGCTCTTCGCGCTCGCCTTCGGTCTCGCCACGGTCTCGCGCCGGCGCGTCGCTCGGCTCCATGGCGACGTCGCGGCGTCACGCGAGGCGCTCGGCGAAGCGACGGCCGCGGCGCTCGACGGCCGGCTCGAGCTCGTGGCCACGGCCAACGAGGACCGCGCCGTCGACCGCGTCGTCGCGCGGTCGCGACTCTACGCGGCCTCCGCGCGCCGGGCTTCGCTCGGCGCGCTCGTCCTCGGCCGTGGTCCCCTCGTCCTCGGGGCATCCCTCGCGGCGGTCGCGCTCTTCCTCGACGCGCGCGAACGACCCGACCCGTTCGTCGGGATGGTCCAAGCTGCCGTCGTGTGCGGCGCCGTCCTCTCGCCGCTGATCGGGCTCCTGTCGAGTGGCCTCCAGGTGGTAGAGGGGCGGTCTCTCCTGGGTCCCTTCGCGGACATCGTCGCGAAGGGCGCCCGCGCGGACGTCGGGCGGCGACGGGACCGGCGCCCGATCGACCTCCCTGGCGAGGTGCGCGTGCGCTCGGCCACGTTCGCGTACACGAAGTCCGCGCGGGACCCGGTGCTCCGCGATCTCGACCTCGCCTGGCGGAGCGGCCCGCTCGTCCTCCGCGGTCCGAACGGCTCCGGCAAGAGCACGCTCCTCCGCCTCCTCCTCGCGCTCCGGGACCCCGACGCCGGGGCCGTCGAGGTGGCCGGCGAGGATCTCCGCGCCACCGATCCGCGCGCGCTCCGTCGACAGGCGTTTCATCTCCCGCAGCGGCCGTACCTCGGCGAGACCTTCGGGACCGTCGGCGATGCCTTTCGCATGCTCCTCCCCGACGTCCCGGCCGACGCGTTGCGGGCGGCGCTCGCGCGCACGGGCCTCCTCTCGGTGCTGGCGAGGGGCGGACGCGACGCGCTCGACGTACCCGTCGGCGAGCTCTCCGCCGGCCAGCGGCAGCGGCTCGCGCTCGCCCGGATGGTCGCATCGCGCGCGCGGTTGATTCTCCTCGACGAGCCGGAGGCGAACCTCGACACCGAGGGACTCGGGATGCTCCTCGCGATCATCGACGAGCTCGGCGCGGGCGGCGCGATGGTGGCCATCGCCGCGCACGGGGACGAGCTCGACCGACTCGCGGGGGCGACCGTCTACCGACTCGGTGGCTCGGAGGCGACGACCACCGCCGGGCACTCGGACGCGTCCGAGGCGCGGGGGAGCACGTCGACGCGCTCCGGCGCGCCGTAGGCTGCCACGAGGGCGAAGTGCTCGTACGCGCAGGGAGAGACCGCGATCCGCGGAGCGCCCCGGAGCGCGCGCCCGCGTGCGATCTGCCCGCTCCGGTCCTCGGCCGGCGCGGAGCCGGGGGGCTTCGCCAGGAGCGGACGGAGAGACGAGAGGCCGAGCCCGACGACGATCGCCGCCGCGGGGACGAAGAGGCGCGATCGGGTCGTCCTCAGGCCGCACACGGCGTCTCCGACGAACGCCGCGACGAGGACGAACGACAGGAGGAGCGCGCGCTCGGGGTGGTGGGTCGGGGCGCCGTCCTGGACCGCGCCGAACGCGAGGAACGCGACCGACGCGACGGCGCAGGCGAGGGGCGCCTTCCACCGTGCGCGCATCGCCGGCGCGGCGAGCGCGGGCGCCGCGACGGCTAGCCCGACGAGGAGCTCGGGCCGCGTCGTGACGAAGAGGCGCGGGTAGAGGAGGATCGCGCTCAGGACATCGGCTCCGGAGCCCTGCCCGATCGCGCGACGATAGGTCGCGACGCGATGGAGGAAGTGGAAGGCGCTGCCGTGCGCGCGAGCGTTCCACAGCATCCACGCGAGGGGACCGGCGAGGCACAGCACGGCCGCGAGCGCGAGCGATCGCGCCTCTGCCTCCTCCGTCGCGCGGAGGGCACGCGCCCCTGCGACGAGACCGAGGAGCGGCGCGAGCGGCCACGGCTCGTACCGTGACAAGCAGGCGATCAGGAGCGCGAGCGCACCGCCGACGACGATGCGGGGATCGCGCGCCGGCCCACCGAGCACGATCGCCGCCGCGGCAGCGAGAGCGGCGGTGTAGAGCTCGGGCACCGTCGATGCGCCGAGCCAGAGGGCCCACGGCGTCGCGAGGCCCAGGCCGGCGGTCGCGAGGCTCGCGCGCCGGCCCGCGCCCGACGCCCGCA
>JALHPN010000061.1 GCA_022842465.1 Polyangiaceae bacterium
GGGGCCGCGCGTGGTGCCGACCTTCGGCGCCGACGCGCGCGGCGCGACGGCGGGCCTCGCCGGCGTCTTCTGAGGAAGGAGAGGCCTTCGCCAGAGATGCGGGCGGTCCGACCACGAATCGGGCGGTGGCGCGGCGCTGCGGGAGGTCGTGCCGGGGCGCGGTGGCGCCTGCGCCGCACTTCAGGCTGCGCGCAGGAGACGAAGCGGTAGGCGGATCGGCAGGAGCACCAGGTCGAGCGCGGTCTCCACGAGCACGCGGACGGTCCGCCCCAGCAGCCGGAACGGCAACGCGACGAGCCACACGATCGGATAGAGCACCAGCGCGACCACCGCGACGGGCCACGACAGCACGAAGAGGAGGCACCAGAGGAGCAGCTTCATCATGACTCCCCTCCCCGTCGTCGCCGGACGGAGAGAAATTTCAGGCGGGCGCGCGACGCCCGATCGCGCAGTGCGTGCTCGGCCACGCGAAGGCTCCGGACGAGGTCCCGTGGATCGCGTCGGGCCTACGGACAGGACAACGCAGCGTCCTGAAAAGACCGTGGATCCGCGGGCCCACGGGGTGAGGGCTACCGGCATGACACATGTAGTTGGGTTGGCTCAGACCCTCACAGGAGCCCGCCCATCATGTTCACCCGCGTCCGTCTCCCCTTCGTCGCTCTCCTCACCCTCGTGGCCGCGTCCGGCTGCGCCGCCGAGACGGGCGACACCGAGCAGGATCAGTCGAACGCCGTCAGCGCGAGCCGCGACGGCCAGCGCGTCCTCGACGTGCCGTTCTACTTCTCGGTCCCGAAGTCGGTCATCGACACGGAGATCGACCGCAGCAGCTACTCGTACGGCACCTACTGGAACCCCTCGAAGGAGTCGGCCGACGTCGGCCTCCGCGTGATCGCCGTCCCGCAGCGCGGCACGGACCCCGCCTCGAAGCGCACGGTGCGCCAGGACATGGCGCGCCAGCTCGCGAAGGCCGGCGTCCTCCAGGACGGCGACGTCGCCCTCACGTTCCGCCCGGAGCTCGCCGACACGATGGCGTACCCGCACATCCAGATGGGCGCGACCCACGCGAGCCTCGTCTACACGGACGGCAACCGCACGCAGGCGTTCAACGTCGACAGCCCCCTCAACCCGAACGAGTACAACGGCTCGTTCGACAAGACGCACTTCACCGGCGGCACCTACGCGAGCGGCGAGCGCGACGAGGGGACAGACGCCCTCCAGATCCTCCGCCCCCACGGCTGGGACGACAGCCGCCGCGCGCAGCTCCGCGGCTGGGCCTCGCGCGCGGCCGACAACGCGGCGCGCGGCGCGAAGGTCGTCTCCTTCCAGAGCGACTACCTGAAGCCGCTCTATGCCGCGACGGGCAAGAGCCCCGAGGTCCTCGCGACGGATCTCGGCCGCGCGCTCCTGAGCGGCCAGTCGATGGGGCAGGGCATGTACTGCTCCGAGTTCGCGTGGCACATGCTCGCTCTCTCGGGCTGCTCGGAGCAGGCCATCCGCCAGGCGCCGGCCGGCACCGCGGCCTCCTGCATCGATCCCGTGTTCGCCCCGATGCCCTTCGTCGCCGAGCGCACGGGCGACGTCGGGCTCGCCGAGGGCCCGCTCCTCGCGATCCAGGCCTCGGGCCGCCCCGAGCTCGTCGCCGACGTGTTCGCCGGCAACCAGCCCGGCAAGCTCTCGTCCGGTCACCGCGCCGTCGCGCAGCAGGTCGGTCCGTTCATGTCTGCGCTCCAGGGCTTCTACGGCGCTCGCCTCCAGGGCGCGTCGCCCGAGCAGCTCGGGCCGCAGATCGCGCAGCAGACCGGCGGCCGGATCCCGCCGCCGAACTACTCGCCGACGGCGTTCATGGTGCAGGCGATGAAGCCTGGAGTTCGCAGCGTCGACTACGTCGCCACGATCGTCTTCGTCGACGGTCAGATCTCGGCCCGCCCGATGCCCTCCGGCTCGTCGATCCCGCGCTGACGCCCTCGGACCGGAGTGCTACACCCCATCCCCATGAAGCCCCGCGCCGCCGCGCGTCTCGCCCTCGTCGCCGTGGCAGGAGCCCTGAGCCTGACGCTCGCGTGCTCCTGCTCCGGGACGAACGACGTCATCGGACCTCTGGGCGAGCCGGACGGCACGCTCCCCGACGGAGGACGCGCGCGCGACGACGGGGGCCTCGGCGCGGACGGCGCTCCCGCCCGCCCCGAGCCCTTCCCGCGAGACCCCGCCGTCGCGTGCCCCGGCGCCTACAAGACGACGAAGCTCGCCGCGGGCCTGAACGAGCGGTTCACCGTCGCGGGTCAGGATCGCGAGGTCACGGTCTTCCTCCCTCCCCCGTCCTTCACCGGCCCCCGCCCGCTCTTCGTCGGCTTCAACGGGACGAGCGAGAACGGCCAGCGCTTCGCGACGCGGGCGAAGCTCGCCGAGCTCGCCGCGAAAGGCTTCGTCGTCGTCGTCCCTTCCAGCGTCGGCAACGGCTCCATCTGGCCGATCTGGGACGCGATGCGCACGCCGGGCACCGAGTCCGCCCCGAACAAGGACCTCGAGCTCTTCGACACGCTCCTCGCGTGCACAGCCGCGCACTACGAGATCGACGAGACGCGCGTCTTCGTCGGCGGCCACTCCGCCGGCGGCATCTTCACCAACACGGTCCTCCGCGCGCGCTCGAACGTCGTCGCGGGCGGCGTCGTCGGGTCCGGCGTCTTCTCCCTCACGAGCAGCGGCTCCTCGGCCCCGCTCGACGACATGTTCGTCGTCGTCACCTGGGGCGGCGACAACGACACCTACCGCGGCACGACCCCGAACGGCGTCAACGTGCCTGAGTTCAACTTCGTCGAGCAGGCCTCTCTCGCCTCGCAGCACTACGAGGCGCAGGCGAAGGTCCAGCAGATGTACTGCAAGGGCAACGAGCTCGGTCACGCGTGGCTTCCGTTCAACGGCTGGCTCGCCGACGCCTTCCTCGCCCATCCGAAGGGCGGGCCGAAGACGCCGGCCGCGCCGCTCCCGCCTTCGATCCCTGCATCCTGCAGCGAGTCGGCGTTCGTCCAGCCGCCGCTCCCGCCCGTGAGCTGCGGCGCGAGCACGACGGCGGGGTGTCAAGCTGCCTGCCAGCTCATGGCCGACTGCGTCGCAGAGAACCGCACCGTCGGCACGGTGATGAAGGGCCAGCTCGCGGCGTTCGGCTTCAGCGGCACGTCGTGCGGGGGGTGCCTCACCCGGTGTCAAGGCAGCGGGCCGAGCGCGGCGAACACCCAGGTGCTCTCGTGCCTCCAGCAAGCGCAGGCGACGGCCCAGTGTGGCCCGGGCATCGAGGGCTCCTTCCCGTTCATGCAGGCGGTGGACACGTGCTGCAAGAACCGCTCGGACTCGACGTTCTGCGTGTCGCTCTGCAAGGAGATCAACGGGAACGGCGCGGCCTCGACCTTCTTCCCGGTCTGCAAGCAGATCGCCCCGTAGCGCTCGCCCGCGTCAGCGGAACCGCATGCAGCGGCCGCCGGTGTATGCGGCCTTCGCCTCCGGGCGCTGGATGCGGAGGATCTCCTCGCCCCTCATCTTCGTGACGTTGAGCGCCGAGCGCGCGCTCCCGTAGCCGATGCCGCGCATCTTGAGCGCGAACTTCCCCGTGAACGTCGCCCCGCTCACGTCGAGGGCGGCCTCGTTGAGGTTGCCGTGGAGGTCCATCCACGGCTCGTCGTTCTCGTTCACGGCGATCTTGTCGATCTGCGTGCCGGCGCCCGTCGAGGTGCTCGCGCGGCCCGGCGCCGAGATCTGCCACGACTTGTCGTGGGTGACGGCGCCGATGTTCGGGTAGCCGTAGTTGTGGTCGTTGAGCGGGCTCCCCTTGATCGGGAGCTCGTCGCCCGCGTCGAACGTCGCGTTGACGTCGGCGACGGCGGGGCAGCGACCGCCCGACTGGATGCTGGTCGTCGTGATGTCGTTCAGCAGATCGCCGTGGTTGTCCCGCTGCGTGCCGCAGCCCGACACGTTGCCGAGCGACGCGGGGCTCGCCGTGACGTAGTCGAGCACCTCGTCGGTAGCGAGCTGGCCGCCGTCCCAGGCGCAGAAGGCAGCGAGCATCGCGTTCGTGATGCAGTTCATCGACTTCACGTCGAGGAGATCCTTCGCCGCGATCGGCTGACCCGCGAAGTCGATCCCGCTCGCGCGCGGGAGCTGGCCGTCCCGCGCGAGGATGTCGCTCGGATAGTAGAAGGTCGGGAACCCGTAGGTGTTCGCGTAGGTCCCGCAGTTCATGCCGTGGAGATCGACGTAGAGCTCCGCGCCGAACTGGAAGTTGACGCCCATCCGCCGCGGCTGGTCCGTGGGCGGCGGGAGGATGACGCCCGGGCCCGGCGGGCCGGTCCAGCCCTCGTCCTCGGGACGAGGATCGCCGAGGAGCCGGCGCGCGATCGTCACCGAGCCTCCCTCCCAGTCCGTCGGCAGGAACTTGTCCCAGTCCGGGTCCCAGATCGTCGGGCGGTTCGCCGTGATCCACGCCAGGACGTCGGGCTTGCCGCCGTTCGCCGCGGCGAGCCGCTCGATCCACGCACGGACGCGGCCCGCGGTGATCTCGTACTTGTCGAGGTAGACCGTCTTGCCCGGATTCGCCGCGTCGCTGAAGCCCGGGACGGGGAGCGAGCGGCAGCAGCTCTCGTGCTTCGCGCCCGGCTCGCCGACCTCGCCGAGGCCGCAGGTGTCACCACCGAGGTGAACGGCGCAGCTCGGCGTGTCCACGCACTTCTTGTCGTAGCTGCAGGCGACGTCGCAGTCGGCGTCGACCGCGCATCCCTTGCCGACGGCGCACTTCGGAGCGGCAGGGCCGCCGCAGTCGACGTCGGTCTCCTTGCCGTCCTTCTTGCCGTTGATGCCGCCGCCCTCGTCGGCCGCGTCGGTCGCGTCGCCGCCGCCGTCGCCCGTCCCGGCGTTCGCAGAGGTGCACGGCGCGCAGCTCCCGCCGCAGTCGATGCCGCGCTCGTCCTCGTCTCTCACGCCGTTCGAGCACGTCGGCTTCGTCTCGCCGACGGCGACGACCGTCCCGTCGCTGGTCGACGTGCACGCGGCCGTCACGGTGACGGTGGCGGCGACGAGGAGGAAGGGGACGACGAGCACGTTGCTGCGCTTCACGGAGGACCTCGTGGTTCGGAGTCGGGAGGACACGACGACGCTCCACGCAACTTTGGTGCGCACCTCGACCTTCGGGGACCGAGCGCCGTCGACCGGCGAGCTCGACCATCGAATCGTGCGAAGAAACCGCGCGACGCCCCCTCCGCCCTCGCGTGCGCGGAGGCAGCGTGCCGCGCCCGCGCGGTCCGCGCGTTGTGGCGCCGGATGACGGTGGCGCGGCTCTGTACACCGATCGCGTGTCCCGGGAAGCGCGTGGGCCGTCGCCGTCACCCCGCGCGCGGGCCCCTCACCGCGCCTTGGCGGCGCACCTGCTCTTCGTGACGCAGAGGCCTTTCCGCTCGCGGCAGTCGGGCGTCGTTCGGTAGTGCTCGGGCTTACCTCCGTACGAGCAGCAGCAGTCTCCCGCCGCAGGGCTCGGCGCAGCGCTGGCGGTGAGCGGCGGCGGAGGAACGGCGGTGGGCGCCGGCGGAGGGACGGCGGTGGGCGCCGGCGGAGGGACGGCGGTGGGCGCTGCGCTCGGCTTCGCCATGGACGTCGTCGCTCCGCGCGCGGCGAGCGCGCCTCCGGTGACCACGGGCGGCGACGGGGCGGCAGCGCTCGTGATCTCGACCGGCTGGGCGGCCTCCGGTGTGACGCGCGCAGGGGCTCCCGCGTCCTCCGCCGTCGCCTCCTTCTTCATGCCGCATCCACCTCCGCAACCGGCGAGGAGGAGGGCGACGAATCCGAACGACATTCCGTGGACTGGCTTCATCTCCGTCCACGAGTGCACGCGGTACGCCACGAAGACACGCGAAGATCTCGGCGTATCGTCCACTTGCGGAGGCCGCTCCGCCTGATCACGACGAGCATGCTCGGGGCTCGAAGCTGCGCTTCGGGTGAATCCGCGGACGATCGGCCCTCTCGTCCCTTCCCACGGCGGGCCGCGCGCGCGAAGATGCGCGGCTCAGCGAAGAGAAAGTGGAGGCTGCGATGGCGAACGACAACGTGATCCTGGTGACGGGCGCGACGGGCAAGCAGGGCGGCGCGACGATCCGTCATCTCGCGAGCAAGGGCGGCTTCAAGCTCCGCGCGATGACGCGCAAGCCTGAAGGAGACGCGGCGAAGGCGCTCGCGAAGCTCGGCGTCGAGCTCGTCTCGGGCGACCTCGACGACGCGACCTCCCTCGAGCGCGCCGTCTCCGGCGCGTGGGGCGTCTTCTCCGTGCAGAACACGTGGGAGGCGGGCGTCGAGAAGGAAGAGGAGCAGGGCAAGCGCCTCGCCGAGATCGCGCGCGAGCGCGGCGTGCAGCACTTCGTCTACACCTCGGTCGGATCGGCCCACAAGGCGACGGGGATCCCCCACTTCGACAACAAGTTCCGCGTCGAGGAGAAGGTGCGTTCGCTCGGCTTCCCGTCCTTCACCATCCTCCGGCCCGTGTTCTTCATGGAGAACCTCACGTCCCCGTGGTTTCTCCAGGGCGACGAGCTCGTCACCGCGATGAAGCCGAACCGGAAGCTCCAGATGATCGCCGCCGACGACATCGGGCGCTTCGGCGCGTCGGCCTTCCTCGACGCGAAGAAGCACGCGGGCGAGGCGGTCGACATCGCCGGCGACGAGATCACGATGACGGAGGCGTGCGACGTCGTCTCCGAGATCGTCGGCAAGAAGATCACCTTCAAGGAGATCCCGCTCGACGCCGTCCGTCAGAACAGCGACGACATGGCGCGGATGCTCCAGTGGTTCGACGAGGTCGGCTACTCCGCCGACATCCAGGGCGTCGAGAAGGCCTGGGGGATCCGCCCCATGTCCGTCCGCGAGTGGGCGCGCACGCAAAAGGCGGGCTGAGCTAGAACGTCCGGAGGTACGCCTCGACGTCGGCGCGTGCCGCGGCGTCGAGGCTCACGCGGCCGTGCTCGGCGGCGAGGACGGCCGCGAGGGTCGCCGCCCTGCCGTCGTGGAAGTAGGGCGCGTGGGTCGACACGCCGACGAGCGGCGGGACCTGGACGCGGAGCCCGGTGCCGACGTCGACGGTCGCGTTGTTCGTGCCGAGCGGTCCCGCATGACACGACGCGCACGCGCCGGCGCGGTCGAAGAGCGCCTTCCCCCGCGCGACGGCGGCCTCGTCGCGCGGCGCAGCCGTCGCCATGCGCGGGAGCTTGCCGAGCCAGCCACCGAGCGCGTCGGTCTGCTTCGTTTCGAGGGCGGGCCCCTGCATGCGCGCGCGGAACGTCAGGTCCGCGACGGCGTGCATGTCCGCGGCGGTTCCGTCCCAGTGGTACGGCGCCGTCCCCGCGATCGTGCCGAGCAGCGACGGCGTCCGCCGCGCGCCGATGTCGGCGGACGTCCAGGCGTGCCCGTCGTCGCGCCCGTCGGGGTGGCACGAGGCGCACGCGAGCCCCTTGCCCGAGTTGGCGTGGAAGATGGCGTGGCCGGTGTCCTCCCGGCTCTCGTCGGAGAGCGTGATGGACGTCTCGACCTCGAGCCCACGCACGACGTGGAGACGCGCGGGCTGCCGGGAGAGGACGACGACCTCGTCCGCGAGGCGGTGGGTGCGCGCGATGGAGGTCGGTTGCCCGGGCACCACGATCCCCCTCTCGGCGCGCATGCACGGCACGATGCCGCTGAAGAGCGGCAGCCTCATCACGGTCGGCGCGCCGCGCGTATGGCCGTTTGCCGCCGCGACGATGTAGATGTGCTCGTCGGTCGTCGCCAGGTCCACGGGCAGGACGGCGGTCGGGACCGGGACGAGCGCGCCGCGGCGGAGGAGGACGGGCATCGGACCGTCCGAGGTGCAGCCGGTCACGCCGTAGTACTCGGGCACGGTCGGTACCGGCCCACCGGGACGTTGGCCGGCGACGAGGACGTCGTCCTCTTTCGCCTGCTCGTCGGAACGGGGACGAGGCGCCGCGATCATCCTCCATGCGACGTTCCGCTCGCCGAGGGACGAAAAGAGCTCCTTCAGGGTCACGTTCATGCCCTCACCGAACGTGACGTCGAACACCTTGGCGTCGCGGAACGTCGACACGCGGAGGCCGTTCGACGTGACGACGACGTCGCGGAGATCGTCTCTCACGAGCCGTACGGTGGGCGAGCCGCTTCCGTCCGGGGAGAGGCTGACGAGCTCGCCCGTCGCACACGCGACATGGAGCATGCGGAGCCGGTGGTCCCAGGCGATCCCGCGAGGCTCGGGGCAGACCTTCCGTCGCGCGAGCGAGGTCAAGGACGGGACCGCGAACGTCTCGACCTCGCCCGTGCCGCGCAGCACGACGTGGGCGCGCTGCGCGTCGTCGAACGCTACGCGCTCGGGGCGCGACGCGAGCCCCACGTCGACGGTGCCGAGGAGAGCGAGATGACCTGCGAGCGACACGGCCTGGACGTGGCCCCGATCCGGATCGGCGACGACGACGACCTGGTCGTCGGGCGAGACCGCGATCGTCCCGCCCGAGATCGGAGGCGGCGCTTCGGCGAGCGAGACCGTCTCTCCGAACGAGGGCGGTCCGACCTCGTCGATCCCACCCGACGACGACGACGACGACGACGAGCCACCGGATGACGTCTCGTCGTCGCGATCGCCGTACCACTCCTCGGTGGTCACGTACGGGTCGAGGCACCCGAGACCTGCCGCCGCCGCCACGATCGATCCGATCGCGATCTTTCCTAGCCCCTTCATTCCGGCCTCCTTCACGCATGGAGAAACGAGACGTTGGTCACCGCGCGACGCGAGATCGATCCCACGAAGAAAAAGCGATCGACCAGGCGATGACCGGTGACTAAGAGATCGTGATGACGCGTCTCGCGCCGCCGACGCTCGCGTGCCTGCTCCTCCTCGCGAGCACGGGGCTCACGGCGACGGCGCGTGCGGCGCCTGCGGCCACGTCGTGGCTCGTCACGACGAAGGGTCCGACGTGCGAGCGCCGAGCGCACGCCCTGGCCGAGGAGGTCCGCTTCGCGTGTGCCGCGATCGGAGGCTCGTGTCGCGTCGTCGACGAGGCGCGCGACGCCGAGCTCTCCGCGACGCTCGACTGCACCGGTCCGACGTGGCGCCTCGTGACCCACACGAGCGAGGGAGCGCGCCTCGGCGAGATCGAGCTCGAGGGTGAGGAGACCGACCGCCTCCGCCAGGCCGCGATGGAGGTCGCGCGCGACGCCGCGCCCGATCACGTGCTCGCCGCGCGCGCGCTCGAGAACACGCTCCAGAAGGATCGGGTCGCGGTGCCGCCGCCGGCGCACGAGAGGTTCGGCATCGCCCTCGCAGGCCGCCTCTTCAGGGGCCACCCGGGCGCGACCGGAGTGGGTGCGCGGATGCTCGTCGGCGTGCGACTGGGGCCGGTGTTCGCGGTCACGCTCGGCGGGGCAGCCGAGATGGGTGGCGGAAACGCCGCGGAGGGGTACCGCTTCGGCCGCGGAGGAGCGGGCGTCGTCGTCGGCGCGCCCTTCGGGGGCGGGACGCACGGCGGGGCGCTCCGTTACCTCGGCCTCGGCGTCGAAGCGGGCTGGTCGTTGCACCAGAGACTGACCCGTACGACGGCGCAGCCCGTCTACACGCCTTCCCTCAGCGACGCCCCGTACGCGCAGGCGACGCTCTTCGCGCAGACGTCCCTCCGCGGTCTGCGTGCGTTCGCCGGGATCACGGCGATCCTCGTCGACCAGGGCGGGTCGAATGCGGCGGGCGCGCTCGACGTCGGCGCCACCTTCACGGGCCTCTGAGACGATGCACGTCGCGCGCGAGCACGATCGCGACTCCGGCGCGCCGAGCGAGCGGTCCGGCGTTCGCCGACTGAGCCCTTCGGAGGGAGACGGGGTTGCCATCGCGCGCCCCGCGTGGCCGGAGCTCGTGTCGATGGTCCGCGCGCAGGTGCGGAGCCTCGTCGGACCGAGCGCCGAGCTCGAGGACCTCACCCAGAGCGCGCTCGAGCAGGTGCTCCAGGCGATCGACGGCTTCGAAGGCCGCTCGGAGCTGTCGACCTTCACCTACCGGATCGCCTCGCGCGTCGTGATGAACCACTGGCGTTCGCTCCGTCGCTACCTGAAGCGCTTCGTCCTCGCCGAAGGCGACGCGCCGGAGCCCGAGGCCGGCCGCGCGGGCGACCCGACGCTCTTCGTGGAGCGCCAGCGAGCGGCGCGTCTCCACCATCATCTCGAACGCCTGCCGGCGGATCAGCGGATGGTGGTCGTGCTGGCCGACCTCGAGGACCTCCCAGCGTCGAAGATCGCGCTCATCGTCGAGTGCCCCGAGCCGACGGTCCGCTCGCGGCTGAAGCGCGGGCGCGCCGATCTCGCGCGCCGCCTGGTGCGCGATCCGATGTTCGCCGAGGACGTGAAGGGAGGCACCTCGTGAGCGCACGCTGCGACCTCGCGTTCGACGCGAGCGAGATCGTCGAGACGCTCGCCGGTGAGCACGGCGCGCGCGAGCGGGAGGCGGCGCGCATCCACGCGGAGCAGTGCGCCGCGTGTCGCGCCGTCGTGCGGACGAGGGCGGTCGCGCGCGCGACCTGGAAGGCGGCGATCGCGAAGGACGACATGCTGACGCGCGCGGCGAGCGAAAGGCGGCTCGTCTCGGGGCTCCCGCCGCGTCGCGCTCGGGTCGCGCCGGCGCGGTCCTTCGCGCTCGGCGTCGCGTTCACGTCGGTCGTCGCGCTCGCGGCGATCTTCGCACGTGGCGGCCGCGGCGGCTCGCCGTGGCTCTCGAAGGTCGAGCACGGCTGGCCGGCGTTCCGCGTCGTCTCGTCCGCCAGCGCTTCGGCTCCCGTCGCCCCGTCGTCCGACGCGGCGCCGCCCGCGCGTCCGGTCGCGCTCACCGCGAGGCGCGCGGTCGTCGCGAGCACCTGCGCGGGCTGTCGCGTCGCCGGCGCGCCTGTCTCGGCCGGGATGGATGTCCCGCCCGGCGAGCGCATCACCGTGCCCGGCGGTGCGCGCATCGTCCTCGGGTTCGCGTTCGGGGAGGGCCTCGTCGATCCGAGAGCGGGCGCCGAGGTCGAAGGCCCCGCGGTGGCGAGCGCGGCGACGGACGGCACCCTCTCCGTCGAGCGGGGACGGGCCGACGTCCGCGCGTCCCACGAGGTCGCGGTCGACGTTCCGGGTGGGCGCATCGTCGCAGAACATGCAACTTACACACTTCGTGTGGACGAGCACGGGCGCGTTCGGGTGACGGTGACGTCCGGATCGGTGCGGCTCCTCCAGCGTTCGCCGGTGCGAGAGCACGTCCTCACCGCGGGCGAGAGCGGCACGCTGCCCGAGGTGGAACCTGCCGCCTCGGTCGTACCGCCGCCGGCCCCCGCCCCCAGGGCGGAGCTCGTGACGCCGGCGGTCGTGCACCTGCCTCCCGCTGCGGCCTCGGCGCCGACGATCGACCACGAGGCGAGGGTCGCGCGCGCCCGCGCCGGAGACCCGGCGGCGCGGCTGGAGCTCCAGCACCTGGCAGGTGGACCCGAGAGCCCTGCGGCGCGGAGGGCGGCGTTCGCGCTCGCCGAGCTCGAGCTCGCGACGGGAGACAAGGGGAGCGCCCAGGCCCGGCTCGCCCTGCTCTTCACCGCCCCCGAAGCGTCGCTCGGGTTCGACGCCGCGACGCTCTACGCACACACGCAGCCGTCCGCCCCCGCGCGCGCCGAGGCGTGGCGCCGCTATCTCGCCACGTCGCCGCGGGAACCGTATCGCGTCCGGGCCCTCCTCGCGCGGGCCGAGGCGCTGGTCGACGGGGGAGACACCTTCCGCCGGCCGGAGATCGAGGCCATCCTCGGCGAGGTCGCGGCAGCCGCGACCAACGAGCCGCTCCCCGAGCGCGAGGCCCGGCAGCTCGAGCGCATCCGACACCGGCTCCGCGAGCGGCGATAGGCGTCCCGTCACGAACCGCCCGCCTCGACCGACGGAGGGGGAATGCGTACGCCCACCATCGTGGTCCTCTCCGTGCTCCTCGTGGCGCGCACGGCCGCCGCCGCTCCGTGCGAGGACGTCGCCGAACCCACGCGCGCCTCGAGCATGAAGGACTTCGCGAAGCGTCTCGACGAGCGCATCACGTCCTGCGCCACCGACGCGCGGGCGTCCGACGCGAAGGCCTTCTGGGAGAAGCACCACCTCGACGCGACGCCCGCCCGGGCGAGGGACTACGTCGTCATGCGCACCCTCTTCGAGCTCGCGCGGGACGGCGGGCCCTTCCGCGTGAGGTGGGCCGTGACGAACCGCGAGCCCACGGCCAAGGACATCTGGAAGGCCTGGGCGGCGGCCCCGCCCGCGATTCGTTCGGAGGCGGCGTCCGCGGTCGCCGAGTGCGACGAGCTCTCGGCGCTCCACGCGGGGCTCGCGCGGCGGCTCGGGGTCCGGAACGTCGGTCTCTTCTGGCCGACGTGGAACCACACGATCACCGCGTGGGAACCCGCGCCGAACCTTCGCGTGCTCGTGCCGACCTCGCAGATCTTCCAGGCATGCGACGCCACGTTCGACGCCACGACGTTCGACCCGTCGGTGCAGAAGACCGTCTTCGAGATCTCCGCCGTCGACGTGCCGGACGCGTTCGTCGTCCCGCCGAAGCTCGAAGCCTTCCTCCTCGGGCAAGTCACGCATTACGCGGGCGCCTCCCTCGACGTGCTCGCGGCGCTGCGCGTCCATCGCGCGATCCGCCACGGCTCGAGCGTACCTTCGTCGTGCGCCTCGGACGCGACCTCGACCGCCGCAGCGATACGCTCGCGCTCGCTCTCGGCCGAGGACACGCGCGCGCTCCTGCGCTACGGCACGACGGAGCTCGGGCTCGCGAGCCCGAGCGCAGCCGACGTCCTCGCACGCCTCTCATCTGCGAGCTAGGGTTCGACATCGATGCGCATCGCGCACCTCTCGGACGTCCACCTCGTCGCCGCGGTCCCGCGCGCCGGCTACCGTCTACGGACGAGCGCGGTCCGCTTCGGTCGATCGCGTGACGCGGCGGTCCGCGCGTCGAAGCTCGCGCGGGCGATCGGCGAAGCTCGTGCGCGAGGGAGCGAGCAGATCGTCGTGTCGGGCGATCTCACCGAGGTCGGGGACGACGCCGAGCTCGCGCTGCTCGCGGAGATCCTCGAAGGCGCTCGGCTGACCAAGGACGACGTGGTCCTCGTCCCGGGGAACCACGACGCCTACTCGTCCCGTGACGCCTGGGATCGCGCGCTCCGCACCGTCCTCGCGCCGTGGGCCGCCGCGAGCGCGCCGCAGGGCGGAGTCCGCGAGGTCGACCGTGGCGACGTCGTCTTCGTCGCGGTCGACACGTCGCGGCCGCAGGCGATGGCGTTCTCCGGCGGCGCGATCGACGCCGCGCAGGTCGACGGCGTAGAGCGCGCGCTGGCCCGCGCCGGCGGGCGCGCGGCCGTGGTCGTGACCCACCATCCGCCGTTCCTCCGCAAGGACACGACGGCCCATCGCGTGCTCGACGCCCTCCGCGGGAGCGACGGGCTCCTCGCCGTCCTCGCGCGCCACCCGCGCGCCGCGCTCCTCCACGGGCACTTCCATCGGCGGGCCGCCGTCTCCCTCCCTGCCGATCGCGGGGGCGCGCCGGCGCGCGTCTTCGGCGCCGCGGCGGTCGCGGACGACGGCGCCTCTCCGGACGTCGCGACCTACGACGCGATCGACGGCGCTCTGGGTCCGAGTCGATCCGATCCGTAGACGACCTCGGAGAGCACGGCCGGGACGTCGGTGACGATCCCGTCGATCCCGAGCGCGACGAGCTCCTCCATTCGCGCGCGGTCGTCGATCGTCGCGGCGAGCACACGCGTCGGCACGCGCCCCCCTGATCTCTCACGCGCCTCGATGTCGAAGCCGACGAGCCGCGCGAGCGCGCTCCAGGCCTGCGAGGGGATCCCCTTCGGCATCACGGTCGACGCGTGCCCGGCGCCTCGCGCCACCGCGCGAGCGGACGAGGCGTCCTCTCTGCCCATCGTGTCGAGGAGGACGATCGCCGGGTCCACGTCGAAGGAGAGCGCGTCCCCCGGGACCAGCGGCGACGCGCGGTCGTAGATCTCCGCGTGGGGTGTGAGCAGGACGTGCTCGAAGGAGACGCGGCGCTCGGCGATCCTCCGCGTGACGGCGCCCACGAGCGCCTCGGTGAGGTGCGCCTTCGACGCGGGCAGCTTGAGGTCGAAGAGCACGCACTGGAGGCCACGGGCTCCGGTCGACCACGCGAGCAGCTCGTCGAGCGTCGGGATCGCGACCTCCACCCGCTCGCCCTCGACGGCGTAGCCGAGGTGCTCGCGGAGCTCCGCGAGCGTGAGCTCGTCGACCGGGCGACGATGGGCGCTCGTCAGCGCGGGGACCACGGGACGCGCCATCACGTTCGGCTCGGCGCCGATCTGACGCGCCAGCGCGACGGCCGAGCTCGGCTCCCAGTCATGCCAGACCACGACGTGACCGTCGCGCGTGAGGCAGAGGTCCACTTCGAGGCCGTTCGCCCCTTCGGAGAGCGCGCGCTCGAAGGCCGCGAGCGTGTTCTCGACCGCGACCGCCGGCGCGCCGCGATGGCCGATGACGAGGAAGGGGCGGGACGAGTCTCGCACGCCGCTCCTGGTTGCAAACGACGCGCCCGCGCGCGATCCGTGCGAGCCTGGCCGCGTGAAGATCCCTCCGTTCCCGATCCTCGTTCCCCTCCTCGCGTCCGCCGTCGCGGCGCTCGCCCTGCTGGGCGCGTGCACCTCGAGCGATCCGAGCCCGTCCACGACGACGGACGCCGGCGACGCCGCCCCCGCCGCGCCCACGGAAGACGGCGCCGCAGCCGCCGGCGACGCCGGCGCGAGCGCGAACGACGGAGGGCCGTGCAACACGCTCCCGAACGACGCGCCCGAGTCCACGATCGAGACGGTGCAGGGGAACGCCCCCCCCGCGACCGGCGGCACGATCGCCGACGGCACCTACTTCCAGACGAAGTTCGTCATCTACGATCCGACCTCGAACGCCTCGCCTCCGGAGCCCGGCGGGCTCAAGTCGACGCTCCGGATCACGGGCAAGACGATGGACCTCGTCCTCGATCTCGGCGACGGCGAGAACAAGACCTTCACCGAGTCGTTCACGACGACGGGCACGACGCTGGACCGGATCCTCTCCTGCCCGACGACGGGCAAGGATCTCGAGGCGGTCTACTCGGTCGCGGGGAGCGAGCTCGTCGTCTACGAGACGGATCCGAACACGAAGACCGTGGCGGGCAGCACCTTCGTGAAGCAATGAGCGAGCTCGGCTACCGGCTCCTGAACGTCTTCGCGATCGACGGCGAGCGCTGGTCCGGCAACCCCCTCGCGGTGTTCCCCGACGGGGCGTCCCTCGACGACGAGGCGATGCTCGCGATCGCGCGCGAGCTGAACCTGTCGGAGACGACGTTCGTGCTCCCGAAGCGTGATCCGGCGGCGACGGCACGCGTCCGCATCTTCACGCCGTCTTACGAGATGCCCTTCGCGGGTCACCCCACCCTCGGGACCGCCTACGTCGTCTCGGAGCTCGCGCACGGCGCGCGTCAGATCGTCCTCGAGATGAAGGCGGGGCTCGTCCGCGTGACGAGGGACGGCGCGCGGCTCGAGCTCGCCGCGGCAAAGGCGCCCGTCACGCGGCCGTGGACGACGACGGACCCGGACGGCGCCGCCGTCCTCGCGCGAGCGATGGGCGTCGCGCCCGCCGCGATCGCCTCTCCTCCGCTGTGGGTCGACACCGGCGTCGAGCAGCTCGTCGTGCGGCTCGAGGCGGTCGAGGACGTGCGCGCGATGCGCGCCGATCCGAGCCTCCTCCTCGCCCACGCCCGCTCCGAACGAACGGACGAGGGCATGGTGTACGTGTTCGCCGACGAGGGAGACGGCCGCGTCGAGGCGCGCTTCGTCTTCTCCCAGCTCGGCTCGCTCGTCGAGGATCCGGCGACGGGCTCCGCGTGCGCGAACCTCGGCGGCTACCTCCTCGCGACGGGCGCCGCCGCTCCCTTCGACCGCCGCGTGCACCAGGGCGCCGCCGTCGATCGCCCCTCCGCCCTCGGCCTCCGCGTCGACGCGCGCGGCACGATCCACGTCGGGGGCCTCGTGAGCGCGGTCGGCGGTGGGACGCTCCGCGTCTCGTCTTAGGGTCGGACGAGGCGCGCGCCTCAGCCCTTGCGCCGCTTCCCTTCGCCTTCGTCGCCCTTCACCACCCAGCCGGAGAGACGCGTGGAGGCACGCGCCCGGAAGGCGGTGACGGCGTCCGTGACGGTGTCGACGTCTCCCTTGAGCAGGTACGCGTCGCAGCCCGCGTCGAAGGCCTGCCGCGACGACGCGCTGTCGAGGCGCCCGCTCAGGATCACGATGTGGGGCTGCTGGACGTCGGCGGCGCGGATGCGGCGCGTCGCTTCGAGGCCGTCGACGCGCGGCATGCCGAGGTCCATGAGCACGAGATCGGTCGGGTTCGCGAGCACGTGCGCGACCGCCTCGGCACCGTCCGGCACGCCGCTGACCTCGAAGCCGAGGTACTCGAGGCTGACGACGAGCGCCTCGCGGAGCCCCTCGTGATCTTCCGCGACGAGCACGTGGAGGGGTCGGCCGGGGGCGGACATACACCAGCTGTCTCACGCGTGGCGACGGGGTGGAACCCTCGTTCCGCCGGAACGTGCACGGCGTGCTTCCGCCGACCGGACGTCCGGGGGAGGCACGATGCGCACGATGACGGACACACCGCTGCGGAGCCTGCGCGGTGCGGCGGTCGACGCGCACCGCGCGCGAAGTCGCAGCCCGGACGGGCGACCTGGGTTTCGTGAAATCTCACGCCTCCCGACGACGAAGGGCCGATCGCCTTCCGACGACCGGCCCTCCTCACGTCACCCGAGCGCGCTCACTCCTCGGCGGCGGCGTCCATCGTGGCGACGCCGCTCTTCTTCGCGGCGGAGGCGCGCTTCTTCTCGGCGCGGAGCTCGCGGAAGAGGATGACGTCCTCCTTCACGCGCTGGGCGACGACGGGCGCCTCCTCGCGGACCTTCTCGAAGACGTTCACGACGAGGTGCGGCGTCTTCTGCGCCGCCGCCTTCGTGCCGCGGACGAAGCTCGCGAGGCGCGCCTTCATCCGCTCGCCGCGCGTCTTCGTGATGTACGGCGCGATCGCCGCCACCATGTCGGCGTTGTTGCCGGCGTACGCGTGCGGCGCCTTGTAGAGCGGGCTACGGAACTTCGGGTTCGCCTCGAGGAAGGCGTGGACCGAGACGCCGGCGGGCTTGACCCGCGCACCAGCGAGCGAGACATCAAGCCGCATCGTGCGCAATTTCACGTATCGGCATTCCCCTTAGGGGGAATTGACCGCGTCGGAGCGCAGCCCTCTAATGTGACTCGCGTGCCCGCTTGCGTTGCGGAAGGAGCCCAGGATGCGGAAACTCGGAACGAAGGTCACTGTGGTAGCCACGCTAGGCACGCTAGGATGTGCGGCACTCGTCTCGGCGTGCAGCAGCGGCAGAAGCGACACCGACGCCGTGGACGATCACAAAGCAAGGCTTTCGCCCACTCGGCAACTGGGCAGTACGAACGTGAACAATCCTGGAGAACCACCGCAGGGTGAGCCGGGCACCATCGTCACGGACAGCGAAGGCCGACAGTGGAGTGTCTCCGAACTCCCGCCGCAGCCAGAAACGCCCGATGCGTTCGACGACCGAATGCCGCCCCCACTCGCGCCCCCCCCCCGAAAATCGGACCGACGCGGAGATCGCCGAGGGCCTTCGCATGATTCGGCGGATCGGGAACCGGGAGTACCGCGAGGTATCTCCGGTCGACCCCTCGCGCATCGCGGCAGTGCGAGCGCGCATGGCATCGGGCATCCGGCTGGCCGCCGAAGAGGGCGATCCGACGCGGTTCTTCGACCCGATATCAGGCAGTCGACTGACCGCTGACGGCGCGCCGCTCGATCAAGGAGAGCCGGCGACACCCGCAGATGACGCTACCGAGGCCCCTCAGGCCCTGTCAGGCTCGCTTCCCCCTCTTGGTCGCGTGCGACGCGATCGCGCCAGGCGAAACCCTATGTACGCCACGCCGAGCGTCGATTCGACGGGCACGTGGGACCTCTTCGAGCGAACGGTTCCCACGCGTCCTCTTTCGCGACAATGGCGTGTCTTCGACGATACCTCATCATCGCCACAAACGGTGTTCGGAGCCGATACTCGTGTCTGGCAAGACTCACACTATGGCTGGCCCCGTGGCGCAATCGTCAAGCTCACGAGGGCACCGTGGACTTCAAACTGGGCGAGCGGTAGTTCGGCAACACTCATCGGAAGATACACTGCAGTTAGTGCTGCCCACAGCTGGTACAGGTCGGTGGGCGGCTGGCGTCGTCCGATGGATGTGGGGGTCGACTTCATTGCTTACGCTACCTGGAATTCAACGCTCGGCTTCTACGTCCCAACCACCATCGCCGCGCTCGCCGGTTTCTATCCAGACGCGACGGAAACCACACCGGCATGCTTTTCGGTCACATTGCATCAGGACTGGATCACCTACCAGACTCACGAATCAGACCTCGCGGTCGTCGAGTTCCTCTGCGGCGCCCCCGGCGATGTGACCGGATGGATTCCCGGGGCCGTGGCCGCCGACTACGACATCAATTATACGTCGAGCACCTTCTTGGGCGGATACGACGTGAGTGGCCTTCTTCCCAATCCGAATATTGGCACTAGACAGTATTATCCTGGAAGCATGCTGCTCCGGTTTGGACCCATCGGTGATGTTTGGACGATCGGTCCTCGGCTCTACCACACGATGGACACGAGCGGCGGCGTCAGCGGCGGCGGTATGCTCATGAACGTATTCAGTGATCTCACGGGAGGACAGAACCCGGGCTTCTACTGGGTAGGCACGAGCAGCGCCGAAGGGACCTTTGAGAACACGGGGCGAAAGAACGACTTGCTCACATGGCAGTGGATCGCCGCAGCTACCTCGGAGTGGTGAGGGTATTGATGCGGCCCCCCACGACCATAGTGGCTGCTGCTCTGCTTCTCGCTTGCGGCGGCAGCGTGGCATCACCCGATGAAGGACAAGCTCAGCCGACGGACGGTGGCGCAGGATGGCAAGAGCAACCGGCGAACGCATCCGTCGAGGAGTCTTTCGTGAGCGGAAGGTGTGCCAACGGTACGCAATGTGCGCGAGGCCAGTATTGTTACGACCTTTCGGTATTCGGCCCGCCCTACCTGGAACCCGTATGCCTCACCACGGCAGACCCTTGCTCATTCGTTGTGCGCTGCGAGGTCGGAATCAAGTGCTGGCTGATCGGCGAGTCGCCGCAAGCCGTGACGTGCCAGCCATAGCCCGTACTCGCCTCGCACCTCTACTGGGACGACGCCTTCGAAGGGCAAGACCGTCGTCGCGCTGCTCCGGCGGCGACGGAGCGCGCGAGCTCGAAGCTTCGGGAAGCTCTTCAAGCTCAGCGCGACGCGCCCACCACTGGCGAACGGCGAAGGAGGTGGCGGGCTTGCTCCTCAGGCGACGCGCCGCTCAGGTCGCGCACGGCCCGAAGCCCGAAGCGAGCGTCGATGCAGGGCCGACCGCCTCGATGCGCTCGGCCCTCGTCACGTCCCGCATCCTGAGGGCCGCTCTGACGACGCGCCGCAGGGCGCTCAGGTCTCGAACATCGTCCGGATGCTCTCGAGCGTACGAGGCGACCACACTAAGCGCGCCTTGGTCGAGGGCGAAGTAGGCGTCATCGAGATGTCGAAGTCGCGCGCGGAAGCAGCTCGACGAGCGCGATGCGCGCCTTGTGGGTCCTGCGAGACGAACTTGCCACGCATGCGCGAGGTCGCTCCGGCGAGCGCGTCCGCGGGTGCGGCCAGGCCGCCGGGTAGAAGAACGGGAGCGGTTGTGCAACGTGCGCGAGGACGCCCGCGGGGTTCGTGAAGAACGGGTGGTGTCCGCCGTTCCGAATCTCGGCGTCCCCGACGAAGAGGGCCCGTCGTGCGAGCGAGGCGCGCTCGAGCTGCTCGTTCGTCCTCCGGAGGCGCCGTGAGCGCGACGGCGTCCCAGAGCACCGCCACGCCACGGCAGCGAAGAGGAGCCCTCGGTCATCCTCTCTCGTCAGAACAGGCCGCGCGGCGCGCGAGACGATGTGCTCGAGACGAGCGGACGTCACGCGCCGCTTCGTCGCGAGCACCGCCGCGCGAATGCCGCGATCATCGTCGAAATCCTGGGCGCGCAGAGCCTCGAGCACGCGGGCGGACAGGAGAAACCTGTCGGCGAGCACGTCCAGTCAGCGCGACGAGCACCTTGCACGACTTGCTCCCGGATCCCGTCGAGGACGGTGAGGAAGCGCGACGACCGCCCCCCGGCGGCCGTCGCGCCCCTCGTGGAGCGCGAGGCAATGTAGCCCGCGGGAGCTCGTGAGCGGAACGGCGCTCGCGAGCATGGCGGCGACGCTCACTCCTCGGCGGCGGCGTCCATCGTGGCGACGCCGCTCTTCTTCGCGGCGGAGGCGCGCTTCTTCTCGGCGCGGAGCTCGCGGAAGAGGATGACGTCCTCCTTCACGCGCTGGGCGACGACGGGCGCCTCCTCGCGGACCTTCTCGAAGACGTTCACGACGAGGTGCGGCGTCTTCTGCGCCGCCGCCTTCGTGCCGCGGACGAAGCTCGCGAGGCGCGCCTTCATCCGCTCGCCGCGCGTCTTCGTGATGTACGGCGCGATCGCCGCCACCATGTCGGCGTTGTTGCCGGCGTACGCGTGCGGCGCCTTGTAGAGCGGGCTACGGAACTTCGGGTTCGCCTCGAGGAAGGCGTGGACCTGCTCCTTCGTGACGCCGTTCTCCGTGAGCGCGCGCTCGTACTCGGCGAGCGCCGCCTGCTTCGCCTTGAAGAGGTACATCTGGACGCGCGAGTAGAAGTTCACGCGACCGTCGCCGCTCGTCTCCACGGGACAGAAGATCGTCCCGGGGAACTTCTCCGTGATCGCCGACTGGACGCCGTCCGAGACGCCGGCGCTCGGCATGCAGCCGAAGGGCTTCACGCTCAGCGTCATGTGCGCCTTCTGGTTCACCACGTTGAGGATCAGCTTGCCGACCTCCATGTGGCCTTCGCCGCCGCGGAGATCGTTGTTGTAGTACTCGTGGCTGATCTTCGCGAGCTTGTCCATGTCGGGCAGCTTGTAGCCGTAGAGCCCGGTGACGTGCGCGAAGGTCTGGAAGAGCGCACGGACGCCGAAGTCGCCGCCGTGGCTGATCGCGTACTTCGTGAGGACGCCGAACGGCCCCGAGCCGCCGAGGCCGTACTTCGCGAAGTCCCACTCGCGGAGCTCGGCGCGCTCCTTCGTGTCGTTGCGGACCTCCCAGAGCGTGTAGAGGATCCACGCCGTGACGAGCTGGACGTCGCACTCGGCGCCCTCCTGCTCGAGGAAGGCCTGGAGCTGGTAGTTGCCGTCGCCCTCGGTCGTCATCGCCCAGAACTCGCCGATGATGGAGACCTTCGGCTTCACGCGGGTCTTGTCGACCTCGATCGCCGAGAGGATCGGCTTGCACTTCCAGAGGGCGTGGAGGACGTTCTCGCGGCGCTCGAACGCGTCGTGGACGATCTTCTTCGCCTTCTCGAGCGCCTCGTTCGTCGCGCCGGGCACCTTCTCGTAGGGTCGGACGCGGTAGCCGTAGGCGTTGAGGACGTCGCCGGCGACCATGCCCTTCACGAGGGCCCAGAAGAACGTCGGGTTCAGCTCGAGGCCGACCTCTTCGCCCGTCGCCTGCTTCACGCCGCCCGTCTGCTGGAAGAGCATGACGCGGAAGCCGTCGAAGCCGGCGTCGCGGAGCGCCTTCCGGTACTCGGTGACGTACATGCCGAAGCGGCAGGGGCCGCAGGCGCCGGCGGTGAGGAAGACGTACTTGTCGACGACCTCCTTCGCGGTGAGGCCGTGCTTGTCGCGCAGCGTGATGAGGTACTTCACGAGGTTGCCGACGGTGAAGTACGTCGGGTTGCACTGGGCGCGGTTGCCGAACTCCTTGCCGGCCTGGAAGGCGGCGTTGTCCGGCACGTCGAGGACCTCGACGTTGTAGCCGATGCCGCGGAACGCGCCGCCGATCAGGTAGTCCTGCGCGAGGGTGAGGCCGCCGATGAGGAGCGTGACCTCGGCGCGCTGCGAGCGCGTGAAGCCGAGGCCCACCATGTCCTCGATCCACTGCTCGGTCTTCGTGTCGAGCCCGAGCCGCGCGCGCTCGGCGTCCTCGAACGCCTTGAGCTCCGCATCGACGTCGAGGATCTGGAGCTTCTTCTTGCCGCCGTTATCGAAGGTCGTCGTGTTCGCCATGGCTTCTCTCCTGATCACTCTGCCGCACTCGATGCGGACGCCGCGTTGGTGTCGTTCACACGGACGATCGCGCCGTCCTTCGTCTTCTTCCCGAGCTTCACGATGCCCTTGTCCGCGAGGTCCTTGGCCTCGACCTGAGCCGGCGTCGTGAGCTTCGCGTTCTTCGGCATGTAGCTCCGCACCTTCGCGCGGAGCCCCTCGATCTCGGCGAGGAGCGCCTTGTCCTGCACGCGCCGATCGTCGAGCTGCTTCGCCTTGAGCTCGAAGAGCTCGAGCCGCTTCTGATCGATCGCGTGCGCGAGGGCGTGCGACCGCATCGACGCGTCCTGGAGGCGCTCCTCGTGGAGCTTCAGCGCGTGCGCGTAGGTCTTCACGCGGATCTTGATCGACCCGCTCGGCTTGTTCGCGTCGATGTCGTGGAGCGCCGCGTACGGCGTCTTCGACTTCTCGATGATGCTGTCGATGAGCCCGTAGACGGGCGCGTCGTGACCGCACTTGAACGACGAGAGGTCGAGGACGACGACGTTCGGGTGGTGGGCCGCGAAGACCGCGCCCCACACCTTCTGCGCGCTGTTGACGGAGTAGTTCTCCGGCCAGACGTGGTTCAGCTCGAGGGGCGACTTGATGAGGCCGGACTCGAGCTCGTCTCTGAAGTAGCGATCGAGGTACTCGCGCTGCTTCGGGATCGCCCGGACCGAGAGCACCGGGTAACCGAGCACCTGGAACTCGTCCGGGATGCCGTGGTTCAGCCCCGGGTCCGAGTGGTACGGGCGCGAGAGGAGGAGGATCGCGACGCGGTCCTCGGCCTCGACGGTCTCGAGGATCGCGCGGCCCTTGTCCTGCAGATCGTTCTCGAAGAGCGTGAGCGCCTTGAAGCCCTCGCGGCAGGCGTGGTCGTTCTCGTCCTCCGTGATGCCGAGGCGATCACGCAGGCAGTCGAACATGCGCTTCGCGAGGAGGTTCGGCTCCACGAAGGAGAGGGCCGGGTCGAGGAACTCGATCCCACGCTCGGCGAAGAAGTCGACCTCCTTCGTGAACGCCGCCTTCATGACGTCCGGCGCGCCCGCGACGATGGGGCACGACGCGTTGTCCATCGTGTCCGCGACGAAGTTCCCGACGTGCGTGAGGATCGGGAAGAAGATGTACTTGAGCGGCTTCTTCGGCGTGTGGGCGTGGAAAATGAGGTGGTGGATGTGCGCCTGCGCGACCTTCGACGGGTAGCACGGGTCGATCGAGCCGTACTTGCCACCCTCGACCCACATCTCTTCCGTCGTCTCCTCCGAGAAGACGACGTTCTGCTTCGGGATGCCGAGCGCCTCGAAGTACGTCCGGAAGAACGGCGCCGTCGAGTAGACGTTCAGGACGCGCGGGATGCCGATCCGCATCTTCTTCCGCGCGGCCCAGGCCTCCTTCGAGGAGCGCTTGAACGGCCGCGTGATCTCGACGCGCCGCTGGCCGAGGATGCCCTTCCGGACCTCGATGTCCTTGATCGGCGAGCCGTCCTCCGGCATCGGCGCGGCGTCGTAGAAGTGCATGAACGCGCGCTTGGCCTCGTAGTCGACCATGTTCGGGTACTGCTGCGCGATCTTCTTCCGTTCGGCGACGAGCTCGAGCATCGCCTCCTTCGACTCGACGGTGCCCTTCTCGCAGCTGAAGCCCGCGATGTAGCGGCTCGAGCGGCCGTCCGGCGTCAACGTGTCTATGAACGTGCGCTTGCACTCGTTCGGACAGAAGTGACAGACGGTCTCCTCGTCGTTCTTCGTCGTGTAGTCGAGCGAGATGGCCTCGTCGATCCCGATGAAGCTCGACGTGCCCTTCCGCTTCACGATACGGAGGGTCTCCATCGCCGCGCCGATCGCGCCGGCCTCGCCCGTGTGCGGGTGGACGAACACCTCGGCGTTCGGGACGCGCTCCTTGATGTAGTCGACCTGCGCCTTGACGGCCGCGAGGTTGTACTGCGTGCCGCCCTGGAGGACGAACTTCCGCCCGAGCGACGCGAGCCGCGGGATCTGCACGACGTACTGCCAGACGTTCTTCGGCAGCACCTGCGCGAGCCCCGCGAGCATCTCCTCCTTGGAGAAGCCCTCCTTCTGGAAGTTCACGCGGTCGGTGTCGAGGAAGACGGCGCAGCCGTAGCTGAACTTCGGCGCGAGCTCCGCCTTGAACGCCACGTCGGCGAACTCCGTCACGGGCACGCCGAACGAGTCGGCCGTCGCCTGGAGGAGCGTGCCGTTGCCGGCGGAGCAGGAGTTCGAGAGGCGGAAGTTGGCGATGTCACCGTTCTTCATGAACAGGACCTTGATGTCCTGCCCGCCGATGTCGCAGATGACGTCGACGTCGCCGAAGAAGTGCACCGCGCTCATCATGTGCGCGACGGTCTCGACGATGTTCACGTCGCTCTTCACGCACTCCTCGAGCACGTCGGCGGCGTAGCCCGTCGCGCCGAAGCCCTTGACCTCGAGCTCGGCGCCCTGGTCCGTGGCCCAGGCCTTGAGCTGCGCGAGGAGCTCCTTCGTGTCCTGGATCGGGTTCCCCTTCGAGAGCTGGTAGGCCTTCGCGAGGATCTTCCCGGTGTCGTAGTCGACGAGGACCGCCTTGCTCGACGTCGAGCCGCCGTCGAGGCCGATGACGGCCTTCAGCGTCTCGCCGGCCACGAGCTTCGCGGGCTGGAACTTCGGGATGCGGTAGAGCTCGCGGAACTCCTCGAGCTCGAGCTCCGTCTTCGAGAGTGGCGGGCCGGCCGTCTCGCCGAGGCGCGCCTTGCGCCCGGTGGTGATGTAGTCGGCGAGGCCGTCCACGCTCGTCATCCAGCCGACGTGCGCCGGCTCGTGGAGGCCGTAGAGGACGGCGCCGAACGCGGCGTAGTACTGCGCGTTCTCGGGGACGAAGACGAGCTCCTCCACCGGGACGTCCTTCGGGTAGTCGTAGCCGCGCTCGCCCCAGACCTGCGGGATGCGGAGGCGCCAGCAGTCCTGGAGGAACGGGAGGTACGTGTTCGGCCCGCCGAGGAGCAGCACGCGCGACTTCAGCGTGTTGCCACGCGTCAGCACGCTGAGGTTCTGCATGACGATCGCGTCGGCGAGCGAGCAGAGGACCTCGGTCGACGGGATGCCGCTCTTGATCAGGTTGACGATGTCCGTCTCCGCGAACACGCCGCACTTCGCCGCGACGTGGTGGAGCTTGGAGTCGTCGAAGCGGAGCGTCGTGACGAGCTCCGGCGGCGCGTTGACCTTGAGGAAGCACTTGTCGATCGTGGCGCCCGTGCCGGACGCGCACTTGTCGTTCATCGACGCGAGGGCGGTCTTCTCGCCCGTCTTCTCGTCGGTCTTGAAGATGATGATCTTCGCGTCCTGCCCGCCGAGCTCGATGACCGAGCCGACGTCCGGGTGGAGGTGCTCGACGGCGAGCGTGACGGCGTTCACCTCCTGGACGAACTTGCCGCCGGTCGGCGCGCAGAGCGGGCTCGCGCCCGAGCCCGTGAGGAACATGCGGAAGTCCCCCGGCACCTTGTCCGGGAACGCCTTCAGGATCGTCTCGAGGAGCTCGAGGACCTTCTCGGGCTGCTTCGTGTGGTGGCGCTGGTAGTCGCTCCAGAGGATCGCCTTGGTGACCGGATCGACGACGGTCGCCTTCACCGTCGTGGAGCCCACGTCCATGCCGATGGCGAGGAAGCTCTTGTTCACAGCGTCGTCCATTCCGTCACCCCGTGCGCGCAGAACCTGCGGCCCGTCGCACGCGCGCACGGATTGCGGGCGCGCACGAGAGCCGCCCAGCCGCGTCGACGACCCGAGGCTGGACTGACGTGTCAGTCCACGGGAGGCTACGCCGGTTCGGCGAGCACGGCCAACGGAAAATCCGTCGGGGTTCCGGCCATTCGACCGAACGATTCCGAGCGCTTGAGGCGCCGCGCGCCATGCCGCATACCGGATGGCGAACCACCCCTACGACATGAGGCGCCCTTCTCGATGGACCGGGCGTGTCGACGCGCAAAACCTGCGACGGCGGGACGCGCCGGTCAGCGCTTGAAGCCGGGCGGCGGGCGCAGGACGCTGGAGGGCGTCCCCCCGTAGGGGTTCGGCGGCGGGGCGACCTGACGGAGCGAGGACGGCGCCGAGGCCGACGCCGTTGCGCCCCCGCCCGGCGCCCACGGATCGGACGCGAGCGCGGACGCACGCGGCGCGGGAGCGGGAGCCTTCTTCGCGGCCGGTGCAGCCGGGCGCGTAGGCGCGGCGACCGCCTGGGGCTTCGGCTCCACCACCACCACGGCGGAGGGTGCGACCGGCATGGCGCCCATCGGAGCGGCGGTCGTCAGGGCGGTCGGCGCGAGGAGCGTGTTCGTCGCGATCGGCGCGTTGGCCGAGCGCTTCGCGCCGTCGATCGCGCTCTTGGCCGCGCGCGCCGGAGACTCGTCGTTCATCGCGAACGAGATGACGCTCGCGGTGCCGAGCACCGTGAGGAGACCGAGCGCGACGACCGCGAAGCGCGCCGCGAGGCTCGGCTTCGGCTGGGCCATGGCCGCTTCTTCCGCGATGCGCGAGAGCGACATCGGACGCGGGGTGGCGAGGGTGCCCGGCGAGTAGACCTGGTAGGTGAGCGGGACCGAGTCGTCCTCGCGATCGTGCTCCGTCGGGCCGGGCATCGACCAGGTGCGGAACGCGCGCTCGTAGGCGACCTTCGCGGGCATCGCCATCGTCGCGGGAACCGGCGCGGCGACGGGGACCTCACCGCTCGAGACAGGGCTGAAGGCCTTCGGCGTCGACGGTCGCGCGAGGTCCTCCGAGGACGCCGGCGACGAGTCGAGAGGAGGCGCCGTCATCGGCGAGGAGGAGGAGGCCTCGAGCGGCGCTCCCCCGGGACCGAAGCCCTTCAGCGTCGGCGGCGCCGGCGGCGCGACCTGGAGGACGGGCTGGAAGATCGCGGGGACCGGCGCGGGCGGCGCCGTCGGCGTCGCGTTCGGGATAGGACCGAAGGCGTGGACGGGGGGAGGCGGGAGCGGCGAGGTCGAGGCGAGCGACGGACGCGACGAGATCGGCGCGGGCGGGGCGCCGCTGAGCAGCGTGATCGGCGACGGCACGAGCGACGGACGACGAACCGAGGAGGGAGGAGGCGGCGGCGCCGGTCGCGACGACACCGGGCGCGACGAGACCGCGGCGGGGGGGAGCGGAGGAGGTGCCGCGGAGGTCGACGGCGGGAGAGTCGGCGGCTTCGAGGGCGGGGCGGCCGGCTTCTTCGGCGCCCGGGAGGAGTCCGGCTTCCCCTCGGTGCGCGCTGCACGTGACGTGATCTCCGCCAGCGAGGCGCGGAACGTCTCGGGAAGGTTCACCGCCGTGTCGGCGTCATCCGCACCGCTGGTCGCGGGCGCCTTGGTCGCACGCGGAATCGGCGCGGCGACGACGGCTTCGACCTCGGTCGCGGTGGCGGTCGTGAGCGGTTCCGGCGGAGACGGAGGGGCGGAGGCCCGCTTCGCGGCAGCCTTCGGGGTCTTGCCCCGCGCCGTGGCGCCCGCCTTGCGATCGGCGGAGGGCCGCGGAGGGGCCTTGGTCGGCCCCTTCCCTCCACCACCGCCATTTCGGCCGTCTGCCATCGAAAAGTACCAGGAGCATGAACCACGCCATGCGTCGACGCGTCATGGGGGGCCCCCGCCCCACGCGTCTCGAGCCCGGGGAAGCGGAAATTCCCGTGGCGTATCCCGCCCGTGCCCTGCGGGTCCTGGGCAGACGGCCCGAGGGGATGGATGGCGACTCATCCACGGGCGGAACGCGACGCCCCCACCCTCCCCGGTCGCCCGGCGCCCGCCGGGGATGCGTCCGAGGTGTGATCGCATGCGAGGTTCGTGGACCTCTGATCTAGACTCGGCCGCCTCCCGTGGACAAAGCCGAACGCCGTCAGATGATCCTGCTCGCCGCGAAGGAGGTCTTCGCGAAGCACGGCTATCACGCGGCGAAGATCGACGACATCGTGGCCGCCGCCGGCGTCGCCCGCGGCACGTTTTATCTCTACTTCGAGGACAAGCGGACCATCTTCGCCGAGATCGTCGACCGTGCGTTCGCGCGCCTCGGGATGGCGATCGTCCGGGTCGACACCGAGGACCCCACCCGCTCGGTCGCGGAGCAGGTCCGCGGTAACGTCCGTGCCATCGTCCACGAGCTCCTGGCGGACCCGGCGACGACGAAGATCCTCCTCTCCGACGCGGTCGGCCTCGACGCCGCGTTCGACCGGAAGCTCATCTCCTTCTACGAGGAGGTCGGCAAGCTGCTCGCCTCGTCGCTCGAGGACGGCCAGGAGCGCGGCATCGTCCTCCCCGGCGACGCCCGCATCTTCGCGATCATGACCCTCGGCGCCCTGAAGGAGACCATCTACCAGGTCCTCATGCGCGAGCTCGCCTACCCCGAGGAGCGGCTCATCGAGGAGCTCTACGGCTTCCTCTGCCGCGGGTACCTGCGCATCCCGGGTTGAATCGCGGAAACCGAACGCGGTGAGCGGCCGACGAGGCCCGCATGCTCGTCCTCCGTCTCGTCGCTCCCTTCGTGTCCGTCACCCTCGTCGCCTGCGCGGCCGAGGAGGAGCTCGCGCCGCCTCCTTTCGAAACCACGCAGAATGCGCAGCGGGCCATCGCGTCGTGTACTGGTGACTATTCGTGCCTCGACAGCGCAGGGGCACGCTTCGCGACATCGCTCGAGCGAGCGGGAGACCGCTGCCTCGCAGGCAAGGTGGAGCTCGACGACGACGGCGCCGCGCGCGTCGGCGACGTGGCGTGGACGTGGGCTGCCTCCGCGGACGGGTTCGACGTGTGTGACCGGGCAGCGCGCTGCATCCGCTGCACGTCGACGTCGCCCGCGCGCGCGAAGAAGCCCGACGCCGAGACCCGCGCGTGCGGAGGCTACGCCAGCTCGTGCAGTGGGCGCGCGGCAGGGACGTGCTCGAGTCAGCGGGGCTGCATCGCCGGGTCGCATCTTCGCTGGGACGGGAGTCTCGAGTTCGAGTGCAAGGGCTCGCCGAGCAGCTGCGCATCGTTCGGCTCCGCGGAGAGCTGCAGCGCTCAGCTGGGGTGTCAGTGGGAGTGACGAAAAATCGGAAGCAACAACCTCCGTGCAGGGCCGAGTGGGGGTCACCATGCAGAGCACCTCTCGGTCCTTCGGTCTTCTCCTCGCGCTGGCGTCGTCGGCTCTCCTCCTCGGCGGTTGCTCCTCGGACGCCGCGGACGAGGCCGCCCCGCAGACCCCGCCTGCACTCGTGACAACGGGGGACGATGTGGCGTCACCCGTCGCGGACGACACCGGCGCTGCCGCCGACGCCCTCGCGAAGGACGCGGTCCCTGGCATCCGCGGCTGCAGCGGCGTCTACGCCTGTGTTCGCTGGTCGGGCTCGACGATCCAGCGCGAGATCGAGCTGCGCGCCGTCGACGGCGAATGTTGGGCGGACAGCACGCGCCTGCTCCCAGATGGGAAGACGGGTGGCGACATGACGTACGCGTTCTGGCGTGCGGACGACGGTGGCTTCACCATCGACCGCGGCGGCCCCGACATGGAGAAGTGCGTCACCAAGGACGGAAGCTCGAAGTCGGGTCCGAAGCTGACGGCGCCGCACTGCCAGGGAGAGCCCGCGGCCGAGTGCAAAGAGACGACCGGGGCCACCTGCGGAACCCGGCCGGGGTGCATCTGGAACGGTGCGTGCCAGACGGGACGCGGTTGCCACACGCGCCTCGACCCCACGAAGTGCGCGGAGATGCCGGGCTGCTCCTGGAAGTGACCCCTCACCCCCTCGCGAGGACCTTCACCGCGAACCACGCGGTGAGGGTCCACGCGAAGAGGAGCACGAAGACGCGGACGCGCTTGCCAGAGATGCGGCGAGCGAGGGCGGCGCCGGCGTAGCCGCCCGCGAGGGCGCCGGCGGCGGCGGGGACCGCACCCCACACGGCGACCTTGCCCGAGGCCAGGAAGGCGACGACGGCGACGCCGTTGACGAGCACGCCGAGCACGACCTTGAGCGCGTTCATCGCGTGCATCTCGCGCATGCCCATCAGCGTGAAGGTCGCGAGCATGAGGATGCCCATCCCGCCGCCGAAGTAGCCGCCGTAGGTCGCGATGACGAGCTGGAGGAAGGCCGCGCCGACGAGCGGCATGTGCCCTTCGTTGCGGCGCGTGAGGCGCGGGCCGAACGTGAAGACGGCCGACGCCACCAGCATGAGGAGCGGCAGGAGCTTCACGAAGGCGGCGTCGCTCGTGACGAGGAGGAGCTTCGCGCCCGCGAGGCCGCCGACGAGGCTCGCCGCGCCGAGGACGGCGAGCTCGCGTCGGCCCTGCGGGAGCTCCCGTCGATAGGCGGCCGCGCTCGAGAGACCTGCCGGCCAGAGCGCCACCGTCGTCGTCGCGTTCGCGACCACCGGCGGGAGCCCGGCGACGAGGAGCGCGGGGAAGACGAGGAAGCTCCCGCCGCCCGCGACGCTGTTCAGCGCGCCGCCGAGGGCGCCCGCGACGAAGAGGCCGAGCGCGGCGAGCGCCTCGCCCGGGGTCACGGCTCGGTCGTCTGGAAGACGAGCTCGTAGGAGAGATCCGTCGGGTTCGTGCCCTCGTTCTCGACGACGACGAGGTAGTCGCTCGTCTCCGGGATCTGCCCGCCGATCTGCGAGTCCGGCGAGCCGCCCGCGTTGTCGTTCGTGATGATCGATTTCTTCGCGGTGAGATCGAAGAGCGAGAGGCGCGAGTCGAGCGTCGACGCCGGGACCTTGCGCGCGGCCCTGAGGACGATCCCGAAGACGGTCCCCTTCGTCGCGCTGAAGGAATAGAAGTCGAGCGCGCCCGGAGAAGCGAGCTTGCCCGTCTTCGTGCTCGGGAAGGTGACGGGCGCGGGCGCGAGCGGGCGCTTCACCGCCCGGAGCGTGTAGCCGAAGGTCGGGCCGCCCTTCCCCGTCGCGGTCGGGACGTTCCGCGCGTCGCGGACGCCGGCGACGAAGGCGCCGTCGCTCAAGACGAAGTGATCGAGGACGGCCGGCGCGCCGGGGTCGGCGAAGACGACGCGGCTCGGGTTCTGGTTGTCGGGGAGGAGGTCGAAGACGGCGAGGTGGGGCGCCATCGCGGCGGCCGGCGTGATCGTCCACTGCCAGAGCTCGCCCTTCGACACCGTGACGCGGAAGATGTCGCGATCGTCGGCCAGGTCGATCGTGCCCGTCATCTCGCCGGGCACGGTCATCGGGTTCGTCTCGGTCTCGGTCTTGCCGTCGTTCGGCTCGACTTCCGCCTGCGAGGCGAGCGGCGCCTCGGCGTCGGCGACCGTCGCGTCCGGCCCGGGCGTCGTCGTCCCGCCGCCGTCACGCGGGCTCGAGGTCGCCGCGTCGGGGGCGTCCGAGGCGACCGGGGAGACGTCGTCGGCGGCGCACGCGACGAGCATCGCGAGGATCGAGAGCGAGACCGAGGCAGGGAGGACCAGAGAGCGCATCATCGCCGCAGCGTCTAGCACCGCCACGCGCGAGATCCAGCCGTCGACGCTTGCCCTTCCCGAGCGCGTCCCGTAGCGCTGCCTGTATGCCCACGAAAGCCTACGCCGCGAAGGACGCCTCCTCCCCCCTCGGTCCTCACACCATCGAGCGCCGCGCCCCAGGCGCGAAGGACGTCGCGATCCAGATCGAGTTCTGCGGCGTCTGCCACTCCGATCTCCACCAGGCGCGGAACGAGTGGCACAACACGACGTACCCGTGCGTGCCCGGCCACGAGATCATCGGGCGCGTCACGAAGGTAGGCGCGTCCGTCACGCGCCACGCGGAGGGCGACCGCGTCGGCGTCGGCTGCCTCGTCGACTCGTGCCGCGCGTGTGATGCGTGCAAGAGCGGCATGCAGCAGTTCTGCGCGAAGGGCGCGACGTTCACGTACAACAGCCAGGAGCCCGGCGGCGGCACGACGTACGGCGGCTACTCGCAGGCGGTCGTCGTCGACGAGGCCTTCGTCCTCCGCATCCCCGAGACGCTCGATCCGGCCGGCGCCGCGCCGCTCCTCTGCGCGGGGATCACCACGTACTCCCCGCTCCGCCACTGGAAGGTCGCGAAGGGTCAGAAGGTCGGCATCGTCGGGCTCGGCGGGCTCGGGCACATGGGCCTCAAGCTCGCGCACGCCATGGGCGCGGAGGTCGTGCTCTTCACGACGTCTCCGAAGAAGGCCGCGGACGCGAAGCGCCTCGGCGCGAGCGAGGTCGTCTCGTCGAAGGACCCGGACGCGGTCGCCAAGCACAAGGGCTCCTTCCACTTCATCCTCGACACGGTGAGCGCGGACCACGACATCAACCCGTATCTCTCGGCCCTCCGTCAGGACGGCACGCTCTGCCTCGTCGGCGCGCCCGAGAAGCCGCTCGCCGTGTCCTCGTTCGGCGTCATCTTCGGGCGAAAGTCCGTCGCCGGATCGCTCATCGGCGGGCTCGAGGAGACCCAGGAGATGCTCGACTTCTGCGCCGAGCACGGGATCGTGTCCGACATCGAGAAGATCCGGATGAACCAGATCGACGAGGCCTACGAGCGCATGCTCCGGAGCGACGTGCGCTACCGGTTCGTCGTCGACATGTCGACGCTCTGATCCGTCACGCGCGCGACTCGAGCTCGCGTACGAGATCGGCGTACGCGAGCGAAGCCTCGGGGAGGCCGATCGCCACGAGGCCGGGGACGACGTCCTCCTCCATCCCGTCGAAGAACGCGCGCGCGTAGCCGGCGCTGCTGAGGGTGCCGAAGTTCGGGCCCGGAGAGACCTCCGGCTCGCGGCGCGCCCAGGAGGGGCCGGCGGTCGCGAGGCAGAGGCGCGCGAAGTGGGCGAAGAGCCCGGGGAGCGCCTCGGCGAGCGCGCGCCGCTCCTCGGCGAAGGCGAGCCCGTCGTCGCGCATGAGGAGCGCGCCGAGCTCCCAGCCGAGCTCGCCGTGGAACGTCTCGTCGACGAGGATCGCCTGCACCACCTCGCGCGCGAGGGGGACGTCGGCCGCGCGGAACGAGCGCTTCAGCATGCGCCCGCTGATGGTCTCGCCGATGCAGAAGGCGGCGACGATCGTCTGGCGCACGTGCGCCCGCGGCGCGAGGCGCGCGAGGAGGTGGAGGCCGTCGGCGTCGATGTCGGGCTCGGCGGGGTGCCCGACCGCGGCGCACATGCGGAGGCAGAGATCGGTGTGGCGGACCTCGTCGGCGATCATCCGCGCGAAGGCGCCAGACCAGTCGAGGGGCGCGCCGAGGAGGTGCAGCTGCGAGGCGAGCTGCGTGAAGAGCGCCAGCGAGTGCATCTCCTGCACGGCGCGCTCGCGCCAGAGCTCCGCGGCGTCGGCGAGCGCGCCGGCCGCGAAGGCGCCGCGGTCGAACGCCTCCCAGTGGATCTCGCCCTTCCGTGGCCTCGCGATCGCCTCGTGCTCCTCGGTGAGCGCGAGGCCCTCGGCGCTCACGCGCTTGAGGGCATAGAGCGCCACGACGTCACTTCTTCGGCGGCGGCTTCACGGTGTTCACGGTGGGCGGCGCGGGCAGCGTCGAGGCGCTCGGGGACGGCGCGTTCATGTGCACGGGCATCCCCGGCCCGACGTCGCTCACGACGGTCGATCCCGACGGAGCGGGCGCCGCGGACGTCCCGGCGTCCTCCATCACCACCGTGTTCACGTTGGGCTTCTCGTCCTTGTGGGGCGAGTTCACGCGCGGCTCGCCGCCACACGCCGCCTCCGTGAGCCCGAGACCGACGAGGGCGACCCCCTTGGTGAGCTTCGCGAGACGATCGAGCCGATGGGAGCGCATGGGCCGAGCGTCGCACCCTTCGGGCGTGCGTGACCAGCCCGGACGTTCACTCGCCGCGCAATTCGACGACCGTGAGCTCCTCGGCCCCTCGCGGCGTGACGACCTCACGGCACTCCCCCATCGTCGCGCCGAGGAGCGCACGCCCGACGGGTGACTGTACACTGCATCCTTCTCCGAGCAGCGCGAGCTCCTCCGGCGTCACGAGCCGATAGCGCCGCACCTTCTCGTCCGCGTCGACGACGACGACCGTGACCCCGAGCGCCGCCCGCTCCGGGGCCGTCACCTCGGGGAGGACCTCCGCGCGCACGAGCGCCAGAGCGAGCCCGGCCGCACGCTCTCCGCCGGTCTCCGCCGCGCGGGCGAGCGCACGAGCGCCGGACGCCGTGAGACGCAGGGGCCCCGCGGGCACGGCGAGCGACGTCGACGACGGCGGCAAGGCGAAGCCGGCGTCGTCGTCCTCCTTCGTGAAGGCCTTGCTCATGCGCGCGCGGGCTCGAGGGAAGTCACCCTCCCGGCGTAGCACGCCTCCACGCCGTGATCGCCCTCGCCTCCCCGAGCGCCTTGCCGAGGTCGTCGTCGAGACCGGCGTGGTTGCCCCACACGACGTCTTCGCCGTGGTCCGTGACGGCGCTCGTCACGAGCGTGCAGGCGAGGACGTCGTCGCGTCGCACGTAGTAGCCGTACGCCCGGCATGCCGCGGGTCGCTGCGCGTACACGAGGCACATGCCCCGCTCGCGATCGAGCATCGGACACGTCACGAAGTCGCCCTCGCGGGGCGGCGAGCGCTCGAGCGCGTCGAGGCCCTCGAGCACGGAGGCCCTCACGGCAGGCTCGAGCGAGGCGATCCCCTCCTCGAGCCGCGCCCACTCCTCGGCGCTGACGCGGGGGACGTCGGCGAGCCTCCGGCAGCAGCCATCGCACCCGGAGCGACAGGGCCACCACGGATGCGCGTCGTTCGTGCGCCGAGCGCGACGCGCGAGCTCCTCGTCGAACACCTCGAGCGTGCGTCTCTTCGGGGACACGGAGGCGAGTCTAGCGCCTCGGAGCTTCGGCGCTGCCGCCCTGCCACCGGGCGCGAACGTCAGGCTCTCCGAAGACCGCGGACCACGCGAACGGCGCCGTAGGCGATCGCACCCGTCGTCACGAGGTAGCGGCCGCCGCCCTCGCCGGACGCCATCGAGAAGGATGCGACGCTCACGAGGACTCCGGCAGAGAGCCATACCGCGCCGACGGCGAGGTCGCGCTGCGGCGAGGGCGCGCCCGGAGCCGCGATGCTCCGAGCCGCACCGGCCGCGCTCGCGAGCGCGCTCTTCGCGAGCAGGGCGAAGAGCCAGAGCGTCGCGACGCGCGCGAGCGTGGAGGCGGCGAGCCGGCCGAGGGAGAGCTTCCCGAACAGGCTCATCCCCTCGGCCGTCTGGTTGCGAAACGACCGCGCGAGCACGAACCTCGGCAGCGTGGCGGCGAGCACGACGCCGACCGCGAGCAGGTAGGACGCCGTGAGCCACCGCGGCACGCGTTCGGGAAGGAGACGCGCCACGGCGAGCCAGAGCGCTGCCCTCGCGGCGACGTCCACGACGACCTGTGCGAGCGGGAGGGCATACTCGAAGGCGCCGGCGAGGACGTTCGGAAAGGCGATGCGGGCCGCGTTCGCCAGGACGTCCAAGCCGAG
Organism: Polyangiaceae bacterium; assembly: GCA_022842465.1. Lineage (GTDB taxonomy): Bacteria > Myxococcota_A > Polyangia > Polyangiales > Polyangiaceae > Labilithrix. The sequence goes on from JALHPN010000061.1 coordinate 35,696, forward strand.
CTGGATCGCCACGAGGGCGACCGCCGCGCGGAGCAGGCTCGGCGGAGAGCTCCCGCGTGCGGCCCTGGCGAGCCGGCCGACGACGACGACGCTCGCGACGCCGAGGGCGATGGCCAAGACGTCGCCGGCGAGCAGGACCCTCTCGGTCGCCTCGGTGACGACGTCCAGCGGGAGGAGTCGGAAGAAGAGGGCGAGCCCGACGCTCCAGAGGAGCCCGAGGAGCGCGAGCCACCAGAGCTCTCGACCGATCCGCGCAAGGCCCCCTCTGGCTCCGGGAGGCGGAGCGCTCGCGTGGGATGCCTCGGACGACGGCGATGCGGACGGTTCGGCGGAGGAGAGGTTCATTGCCGCGAGTCGTTCTACGCGACCGGCCCCGGCACCTTCCCTCGCGTCGCTGCGCGTCTACGCTCAGAACTTCGGCGTGAGGGTGTAGCCGAGCGTCACGCTGAGGGAGTTGTTCCCGAAGGTCGCGGTGTCCTTCGCGCTGCACGAGATGCCGTTGAGGCCAACGTTCGTCCACTCGCCCGCGTTCGTCTGCGGGTTGAAGCGGTAGCCGTGCTGGCGGGTCATCGTGCACTCCTTGTTGTTCGCGTACGTCTTCACGCGGGCGCCGATGGTGACCGTCGCACCCTGCGCCTGCGAGGTCCGGACGAAGCGGGTGATGCCGATCGGCACGTGCCCGCCGCCCTCGAAGCCCGCCGTCCCCTTCGCGACGATCTCGCGGTTGTTCGGCTCCTGGCCCGGCGTCGGCGGGAGCGCGCCGCCCGGAGCGTCGCTCGTCTCCGTCCAGACCTCGTACTCGCCCGTCGTCCCGCCGTAGGCCGCGCCGTCCGAGCCGATCCCGATCCTGTCGAAGGCGACGTTCATCTCGAGCGCGCGCGGGGTGCAGACGGGGATCTGGTAATCGATCGTCGAGGCGACCTTCAGGGTCTGCCCGTTCGAGAGACGCCGGACGGTGTACGAGATGGGCACGCCCGGCGAGCGCGCGTCGAACGTCGCGCCCTTCTCGACGTACGCGGCGAGGGCCGCGGTGCGTGTCTCGACGTCGGAGGCCTGGAGCTTCGCGGCGTCCTCCGGCGAGCCGCCGAGCACGAACACGGTGAAGGACGTGTTCTGGAGCACCTTCTTCGTCCGAGCGTCGAGCCCGACCTTGTAGGACGTATACGCGGCGTCGAGCGCGGCGCGGAGCTCGGACTCGCTCTCGTTGCTCTCCACCTTCATGAGGAGCATGCGGCCGTAGGTGACGCTCGAGACGTAGGCAGGCGGGTTGCCCGGGCCCATGAACTGGCGCGCATCGGCCGCCTTGGCCTCGTCGGCGAAGATCTTCTCCGGCGACGGCGGGCCGGCGAACGACACCGTGTAGTAGGCCTGGATGAAGCGGACGACCATCGTCGTCTTGCTGTTCATCCACTTGCCGTCGAACGACGCCTTGAGCTTCCCGCTCATCCAGCTCGCGGAGACGCCGACCTTGAGCGCGGCCTCGTTCAGCGAGTGCGCCGTCTCGGCGAGGTAGCTGCTCTTCGCGGCGAAGTTCACGTTGCCGCTGCGAAGGATCTCGCCGATGGCATCGCGCGTCTTCGCGAGCGAAGGCTCGTCGATCTTCTTGCCGTAGTTGCCGCCGCCGAGCGACGCGTCGCCGATCGTGATCGTCCCCTCGCGGCGCGGGAGGCCGATCGGGGCGGCGAGCCCTTGCGGCAGATCCTTCGTCTGGATGACGGCTCCCGGCCAGATCGTGTCGGCGTTGGGATCGAACGATGCGAGCGTCTCGTAGAGGGCCGTGCCCGTGTAGCGCTTGTACGAGCAGTCGTGCGCGACGCCGTTCTCGGTCTTGATCTCCGTCTCCTCGCCCGTCTGCGTCGGCGGCTGCTCGGCGGGCGGCGGCGGCGCGTCGGCCGCGAGGATCACCTTGCGGAGGCGCTCCTGCTCCGACTCCTCCGCCATCGCTTCGTCGAGCGTCCCGGGCGCGTCCTCGTATTCGGCGCTGCAGGCCATGGCCGAGCACGCGGTGAGGACGAGCGTCCCGAGGACGACACGAGCGCCGAAGCGAGAGGGATGCATGTAGGCAAAGGGAAGCAGGGGTCGTACCAGTGGAAATTTCTCCGCGATCGCGTGATTTCCTCCGCACCGTCCCCCCGCCTGGATCCTCCCCGATCGCAGATCGCGATCTCCTTCTGGCCGGCGGCCCGATCGAGGTCGGTTGCGCTCAGTGGGGGCGTGCGCGATCCGACGGGGTGTGACCTCCGCGCGACGGACAGGGCACCGGTTCACCACGTTCCAGGCAGTTGCGGCTGCCTCGAGGTGGAGCGGACCTTGCGTCCGACTCCCGGCCGAGGACGAGCCATGCCGTTTCCCGACGAAGAGATCCCCCTGCCCCTCGTCCGTCGCTCGACGCGGCCCTCTGCCGCGTCCACGACCGACGACGACCTCGCCGCGTTCGAGGCGAAGCTCGGGCGAAGGGCGAAGAGGAAGACGAAGCGGGCGCGTCGTTCCTCGGGTGAACGCCTCCGCCCGGCGCCGGCCGGCGCGCTCACGGGCGCGCTCGGCGGGCTCGCCGCGTTCGGGTCGGTCGCCCTCCTCGACCGCGCGCTCGCCGAGCGCGCCTTCTCGGGCATCGCCCGCCTGGCGGACGTCCCCGTCCAGCCGACGGCGATCATCCTCGCCTGCCTCGTCGCCGCCGCCTCTGGAGCGTCGATCGGCTCGCTCTTCGCCCAGCTCACGAGCCGGCTCCGCCGCTTCGTGCCGCTCCTCACCTGGAGCCTCGTCGTCTTTCCGTCGCTCGTCGTGGCGCTGCTCGCGGTGCAGCGGACCTACCTGCCGCGCGCTCACTTCCTCGCGCCGGGGCCGCTCCTCCTCGCGAGCCTCGCGTTCGCGATCGTCTGGTCGCTCGTCGTGCTTCTACGGAATCGCTCGAGGCACGACGACGTGGCGCACGAAGTTCCGTAGCGTCTCGCCGCCGAAGGGCGTGTCGCGCACGGACTCCAGGATCGGCTGCGGATCGCGGCCCTCCGCCGCGATGAGATGCGCCCGCCCTTCGACGTAGCCGCGCATCGCGTCGCCGTCGATCTCCGGATGAAACTGCACGCACTTCACGCTCGCTCCGAGCGCGAAGACCGCGTGAGGCTCGAGGTCCGTCTCGGCGAGCACGCGCGCGCCCGGCGGCAGCTCGACGACGGACTCCATGTGCGTGTTGTTCACGTGGAAGCGCCCCGGGAAGCCCCGGAGGATCGGCTCGTCCTCGCCGCCGGGGAGGACGCGCGCCTCGACGGTACCGATCTCGCGGCCGCGCGGGTTCTTGCCGACCTTTCCTCCGAGCGCCTCCGCGATCATCTGATGGCCGAAGCAGATGCCGAAGAACGGTGTGCCCGCCGTGGCGATGGCGCGGAGCAGCTCTTCCGTCCGCTTCATCCAGGGTCGGCCCTCCGTCACGTTGCTCGACGAGCCCGTCATGATGAACGCCGAGGCGTCCTTCGGTCCGGGGAGCGGCGCGTCCGTCCGGACGTCGTGCTCCGCCCACGCCCCCGCCCACGTCGGCCCGACCTCGCGCTGGATCCACGAGAGGTAGTCACCACGGCGGGCCGCGACGGCCGGCGGCGGATCGCCAGCGCGGAGGACGAGGAGCTTCACGGCTCCATTCTTAGCGCGTTTGCGGCGACGAGCCCTCGTTGCTCGACGGGTCGCGTGTGCTAGCCCCTCTTCGCCATGCGCCTCCTCCTGCTCGCCACGGCCGCGATCGGCGCGGTCGGCTGCGAGCCGACGCTCCTGTCGGGCAAGAGCCCGAACGTGCTCGCGGCGGAGGAGGCGCACGCGCACGGGGATGCGCCCGGAGCACTCCGCGCGTACGAGCGCGCGCTCGTCGACGACGAGCTCATGGAGGGCGAGCGGGCGAAGGTCGCGCTCGCGATGGCCGACGTCGACCAGAAGAGCGCCCACGCCGAGGCCGAGAGCACGTACACGCGGCTCCTCGCGCGGCGCGACCTCGATGCGGGCACCCGCGCCGTCGCGCTCGGACGCCTCGTCGCGACCGCCGATCGATTCGACGCGGGAGGACGTCCCGACGAGGCCGCGCGGCTCTACGAGGTCGTCCTCCGCGAGGGCGGAGCGAGCCTCGCCGGGCGCGAGCGCGTCCTCGGGAAACTGAGGCGCGCCGTCGAGCGCGGCGCCCGCGCGAGGATCGAGGCCCTCGCCCCGCAGCCGAGCTCGATGGAGAAGCTCCACGCGCTCGGCGCCGTCCGCGTCGAGCTCCATCGCGTCGGCGCGTCGAGGGGGCTCGTCCTCGAGGCGACGCGGCTCATGGCCGTGACGGCGGACGCCGCGTTCGCGGAGGCCGATCGCCTCGAACGCGAGGGGCGCCACGCCGCCTCTCTCCGCTTCGCGGACGCGCTCCTCGCGCCGCTCGCCGACCAGCCCGCGCTCCGGGCGAAGCGCGCCGACCTCGCGTCGCGCGTCGGGACGAGGTTCGAGACGATGATCGTCGGGGCGCAGGGCTACCCCGGCGCGATCGCGCTCCGGTCGGGCTGGATGCTCCGCGCGACCGGACGCGCGCACCCGGCGCGGCAGCCGGCGTTCGACGATCTCGATCGCCGCGCGAAGGCGCAGTACTCGGTACAGCTCGCGTCTGCCCAGTGCGGCGAGCTCGCGCGCGGGCTCGGCGCCTCCTTCGGCGGAACGAGAGGTGTCGTCGTCGCGACGCGGCTCGACGTCGGCCGCTGCGAGCCGCAGACCAGCGAGTCGTCGCGGCAAGAGGCCTTCACCTACTACGTGACGGAGTCGTACCAGACGACCGAGACCCGCTACGAGTCGGTCCAGGAGTACGCGGGGCAGGACTGCCGCCCGACCTTCGGGTCGAGCGGTTCGAGCTCCCAGACGTGCTCGCCGCGCTACGTGACGCGGCAGGTCCCGCGTACGGAGACGGTGACCAAGCAGCGGCAGGTCCCGCGCACGGGATACAAGACGATCGTCACCACGACCTTCGACTTCGAGATCCAGGGGGCCGTCCGCATGAGCGCGGAGGAGCGCGTGGTCTCGCAGCCGTTCAGCGCGCGCGGCCACGCGGTCCAGACGACGACGAGCGGGGGACCGGAGGGGACGCACACCGAGGGCGGGACGGCCGACGACGCCCGCCGCGAGGCCTACGCGCGCGCCGACCACGCCCTCGGCGAGGCGCGCGCGCGGATGGACGCCGAGCGCGCGCGCGCATGGATCGAACGCGCAGGGCGCGCGGAGCAGCAGGGGCGCGAGCTCGAGGCGGAGGACGCCCACGCGACGGCGCTCCGGATCACGGGCGCGACGTCGCCGGAGACGCGCGTGTTCGCGCAGCGGAAGCTCGGGCTGGAGGACGACCCCGTCGCAACCCTCGACGGGACGGCGCTCCCTCCCCCGGAGACGTCGAAGCTCGCGCTCGGGGGCGCGGGGGACGTGCTCGCGAAGGCGACCCCGAACGAGCACGACGCGCCGCGCGAGGACGAGCCCGAGCTTCCGGGGAGAGCGAGCGGACGCTTCCGCGGCTCGTGGTCGTTCCTCGGGACGTACGTGGCGTCAGGCCCGCTCACCCGCGCCGGCGCGCCGCCTCTGCCCGCGCGCTCCGGCGCCGGCGTCGCGTTCCGCGGGGAGCTCGCGCTCGCGA
>JALHPN010000062.1 GCA_022842465.1 Polyangiaceae bacterium
CCGCGCGGTCCCGAGCGCGGTTCCGCCCGCAGCGCCGCCGGCCGACGTCGAACGTGCCGAGCTCGCGCTCCTCGACGCAGCCCAAGCCTCCCTCACGACGAGGCCCGGAGAAGCGCTCGCCCTCTGCGAGCAGCACCGGCGCCAGCACGCGAGCGGAAGCCTTGCGCAGGAGCGCGAGGTGATCGCGCTCGACGCGCTCCTCCGTCTCGGGCAACGCGCGGAGGCGGAGCGTCGCGCGGCGGCGTTCCATGCGGCGCACCCGGGATCAGGGCACGCGCGCCGGATCGACGCTTTGCTCGCGCGCTAGAGGGGTCCGGGCTCGACGAGGCCTGAGGACGTCACCGCTGCCCCAGACCAAACCTCCACGCCTTGCGATTGAAGAAGGCGCATTCGCGCACGCCCTCGTGATCCTCGAAGAGAAGCTCCTCGCTCGCGCTCCAGGCCGAGGACGGCCGTGCACCGCGAAGGGCGAGGGTGTGAACGGAAGCGTCCTGTCGGGCTTCGCCGCGGAGGGGCTCGCCGCTGCGCGTGCTCCGGCGGCGCGTCTGTGGCGGCGCGCACCGCCGGAACATCCTTGGTTCAGGAACGCGATTCGACGAACGGATGAACGGATGAACGGATGAACGGATACGACGATGTCGTCCTCGCCGCTCCACGCGAAGCCGCTCGGTAGCGGCGACCGACGAGCGACCGGCTCGCGGTCCCTGGTGGCGCCCGCGTCCCCTCCACTGCTCGTCCGGGCGGCCGAACAAGCCGGTGAGAGCGGGGCAACTGGGAGGCAACAGCGGCAGGCCGCTCCGGCGCCACGCTTCGAGAACTCCGCGAGCTTCGACCTCGGTCCACTGTCCGTGCGCCATCGAGCCTCCTCGCGACGCATGATCTCGGGCTGCGCCTACGACGTCACGACGACGGTGGCCGTCCGGTTACGGAGAGACGCCGCGCCGGACGTACATGCTCACGTGCTTCAAGAAGGCGCTCGCGAAGGCGGGGCTCAAGGAGCGCTCGTTCCACTCGCTGCGCCACTACTTCATCACCGAGCTAGTCCGCCGCGGGGTGGGCCTCGAGGCGGTCCGCACCCTCGCGGGGCACTCCAAGCTGGACATGACCCAGCGCTACGCCCACGCGACCGCGGACGACCTCCGCGCCGCCATCGACAAGCTCGCGAAGTAGCCCCGCTGCCCTCCCCTCGCCCTGGCTCCTCCGGAGCTGGGCAACTGGGAGGCAACGGATCCGTCGTCCCTCGCGTTCGTGCCGTTTTTCCCGGCGTTTCGTGGTGAAGTGGTCGGGGAGGCGGGATTTGAACCCGCGACGACAAGCACCCAAAGCTTGTGCACTACCGGACTGTGCGACTCCCCGGAGAACGACCTGCTCTTAGCACCCCCCGCCGCACGGCGGAAGGAGGGCGGGGGCGGCTGCCGCCTGACAGCCCCGCCATGGCGAAGCCGCAGGCGGGGTCTCCCGGCGACCCCGAAATCCATGCGTGTCGTGGGCCGCGGACCTCGCGGCACACGCGTTGCTCGTGGCCGGCGCATGACCATCGAAGCGAGGCGCGCGCACGCGCGACGGACGATGCACTTCCTGTCCCTCGTCGTCGCGAGCGCGGCGGCGGCTCCTCTCGGGGGAGCGTGCGGGGGGCGCGTCGACGGCGACGTGCAGGGCGACGAGGATGACACGGGGCGTGCGACCACTCCGCCTTCACGGCCCCGGCCGGGGGGCGGCGCGAGCAACGGGGTGTCGTCGGGGTGCGGGATCACGAGGGCGGATCACGACGTCGACGAGAGCGTCTGTGAGCTCCAGCTGGCGAGCTCGGAGCGGTACAGCGCGTCGGGGCCGGGGTGCGAGAGCACGGTCTGCTCGTGGATCGCGATCTCGCCTTGCCAGGCCACGATCGACGCAGGCGACGGTGGTACCGAGGTCGACGCCGGGCCCCTCCCCGATGCCGGCGATCCCCTGAGGCCCTCCGAGGCGGAGTGCGCGGCCCTCTGCGCATCCGTCGCGCCCGTCGGCGCGGTCGCAGCCGGCCGCTCGTGCAGCCTGTTCCGCCGGGACGACGGGGCCACGGTGCTCTCCTGCGGAGGCTGCGGCGCCGGCCGGCCGCCGCGCGGCTTCGTCGCGATCGAGCCTTCCGTCGCCCCGACGCTCGAGGCCGCGTACCTCGCGCGCTCGGCGCAGCTCGAGGCGGCGTCCATCGAGGCGTTCCTCGCCCTCCACGACGACCTCGCTCGGCTCGGCGCGCCGCACGATCTCCTCGAGGCGGTCCGGATCGCCGCGGACGACGAGGTGCGCCACGCCGATCTCCTCCGCGCCGAGGCCGAACGCCGCGGCGCGATCGTCCCCGAAACCGTCCTCTACGTTTCGCGCGGTCGCTCCGCCTTCGAGCTCGCGCTCGAGAACGCGCACGAAGGCTGCGCCCTCGAGACCTTCGGCGCCGTCCTCGCGCGGATGCAGGCCGAGCGCGCGACCGATGCCCGCATGCGCGCGATCATGACGACCATCGCCGCCGAGGAGCTCGGCCACGCCGCGCTCTCGTGGCGCGTCGCGGCCTGGCTCGACGAGCAGCTCGACGACGACGAGCGCGCGCGCGTCGACCACGCCCGTCGCGATGCGCTCGCGGCGCTCGACGTCGAGCTCGCGCGCGCCAACGCCCTCCCCGCCCTCGGCGTCCCTTCCGCCGCCGACGCGCGCGCCGCGCTCGCCGCCCTCCGCGCGCCGCTCGATCTCGGGGCGCAGGCGCTCCTCGCCTGACGCGATCGTCGTGCGAGCTACGCCGCCGCCACCAGCGCGCGGACGACGCCCTGGACGCGCTCCCGGAGCTGGCCGTCCTTCGGGACGAAGTCGTGGGCGCCGAGCTCGAGGATGAGCTGGATGTCCTCCACGGTCCCTCCCGCGCTCATGGCGACGATGCGCGAGGCGTCGACGATGTTCACGCCGCGCAGGTACGTGAAGAGCTCGAAGCCGCTCATGCGCGGCATCATGAGGTCGAGGAAGACGAGGTCCGGCCTCGCGTCGCGGAACATCGCGAGCGCCGTGTCGGCGTCCGGCGCGATCCGGAGGCGCGCGGCCGGCGCCACCTGCCTCACGTACATCGACACGAGCCTCCCGATCGCGTCGTCGTCGTCGACGACCACGACCTCCAGGGGACGCGCCGTCGCGTCCAGCGGAGCGCCAGGCGCCGGCATCCGGCTCACGCGCGTCAGATCATCGCGCGCCGCCCGGAGCTGCCAGACCACCGCGTCCATCGGCGCGGGCCGGTCCGTCGGGTCCTTCGCCAGGAGTCGCTCGACGAGCTCGACGAGCCGCGGCGGTGCACGCTCCGCCCCCGCGCCGGCGACGACGAGGGGGTCCGGCGGGAGCTCCGCGTGCGCGATCACCATCTCGAGATCGCTCGTCGCGCGGAAGGGCAGCCGTCCCGACAGGACGCGGTACGCGAGCACGCCGAAGGCGTACGCGTCGACGAGCGGCCAGCCGGCGTGGGCGATCTTCCCCGAGACGATCTCCGGCGCGATGTACGACGGCGTCCCGGACACGCGCTTGTCGTCCGGCTGGTAGTGCGGCCGTACGAGCCCGAGGTCGAGCAGCACGACCCGCCCGCTCGGCGCCATGATGACGTTGCTCGGCTTCACGTCGCCGTGGGAGAGACCGGCGCGGTGCACCGCGGCGATCGCTTCGGCGACGGCGAACAAGATCTCGAGGCGCTCGAGGAGCGGCGCGCTCGCGCGCTCGAGGTACTCGAGGTGCTTCTTCAGCGTGACCCCCGAGACGTTCTCCATCACGAGGAAGTCCACCCCCTGATGCGTGCCGAGCGCGTGCACCGACACGACCCCGGGGTGACGGATCGCCGCGAGCGCCTGCGCCTCCGCGCGCACGGTGCGTGGTGCCTCCGGCCAGTTCGCCTTGATCGCCACACGCCGGTTGAGGTTCCGATCGTGCGCGTCGAAGACCTGCCCCATGCCCCCCTCCCCGAGCAGCTCGCGAACCTCGTAGGTGCCGGCGAGCAGATCGCCCACGCGGAAGATCAGGTGGAGATCGTCGGGCATGAGCCCGTCAGCATAGCGGAGCGCGCACGCGGCGCGCGGCCCCGCACGCCTTGCGGGCAGTACCTGGAACGTGCGCTCTCCGTGGCTCTGCTCCCCGCGCTCCCGCGCGAGGTACGAGGCATGCACTCCTTGCTCACGTCATGCTGCGGATCGCGCTCCTCGTGCTCCTGGTCGTCCACGGGCTCATCCACCTCCTGGGCTTCGCGAAGGCGTTCGGCTTCGCCGCGCTCCCCCAGCTCCGCCAGCCGATCCGCCCTCCGATGGGCCTCGTCTGGCTCGCCGCCGCGCTCGCGCTTCTCGTCGCCGCCGCCCTGCTCGCCTTCGACGTGCGCGCGTGGTGGATCGCGGCGACGATCGGTGTGGTCATCTCCCAGATCGCCATCGCCTCCGCGTGGCGCGACGCGAAGGCCGGCTCGCTCGCGAACGTCATCCTGCTCGTCCCGGTCGCCCTCTCCTTCCTCGACGCGCGCAGCACGAGCCTGCGCTCTCGCTACGCCGACGAGGCCGCGGCCGCGCTCGCCGCACCGCACGCCGACGCTCCCGCCGTCACCGAGGCCGACCTCGCCACGCTCCCGCCCGCCGTCGCGACCTATCTCCGGCGCGTCGGCGTCGTCGGCCGTCCCCCCACGCGCGAGCTCGTCATGCGCTTCCGCGGCCAGCTCCGGAGCGCCCCGGACGCGCCGTGGATGGACGTGACCGGCACGCAGGTGAGCACCTTCGGCGACGAGCCCACGCGGCGCTTCTTCGTGGAGGGCGCGATGAAGGGCGTCCCGTTCCAGGCCTTCCACCGCTTCGTCGGCCCCGACGCGACGATGGAGGTCCGCGCCGCCGCGCTCGTCACGATGGCCTTTGCGCGCGGGCCCGAGATGAACCAGTCGGAGACCGTCACGATCCTGAACGACATGTGCATGCTCGCACCTTCGACGCTGCTCGATCGCCACGTGCGCTTCGAGAGCATGCAGGACGCACGCACCGTGCGCGTGTCCCTCGAGCGGCGCGGAATCACGGTCTCCGCCGTCCTCGACTTCGACGCCGAGGGCGACCTCGTCCGCTTCACGTCGGACGATCGCTACCTCTCCGCCGACGGCAAGGCGTTCGCGAGGCACCGCTGGGTGACCCCCCTCCACGACTACGGCGACCTCGGCGGCCTCCGTCTCGCGCGCCACGGCGAAGCGCTCTGGGAGCGCCCGGAGGGGCCCCTCGAGTACGCCCGCTTCGAGATCCTCGAGCTACGTCAGCGCGCGCCGTTCGTGACGATGTCCTTCACCTTCGCGATGGCCTCCGGGAGGCCCGCCGGGCTCGCGCGCAGCTTCACGTAGAGGTGATCCTTGTCCGTCTCGATCGAGCGGATGCCGAGGACGGGCGACAGGATCCCGAGGATCTTCTTCACGCGCGGATCGCCCGCGAGCTTCGGGATCTTCATCAGGTCGAGCACGATGCGGTCCCCGTCGGACTCGACGATCATCGGCGGCTTCTTCGGGATGAACTTCACCAGGTTTCCGGGCTTCGACAGGTCGAGCGCCCCGGACTTGATGAGCGTCGCGACGGGCGACTCGGCGTTGTCGTCCGTCACCTGGAGCTTCACGTCACGCAAGCGGACGCCGATCCGGAGCGTGTCGGGCGCGATCGTGACCTCGTCGATCTTGATCGAGGCGGTCGCGCGGATGGGGGTCCCCATCGCATCGACCGTCGCGCTCAGCTTCAACGCAGGCGGGACGCTCGCGATCTCCACGTCCTTCGGCGCTTTCTTCCCCGACCCCTGCACCTGCGACGCGAGCCAGCGCAGCGAGGCGAGGGGCACCCCGAAGCGGAGCCCCGTGGCGTTGACGGCGGCCCGGACGACCTCGTCCGGATTCTTCCTCACATAGCCGACGGCGGCCTTCACCATCGCGCGGGGATCGAGCTTCATGCGTGGAGGACGAGCCTAGCGCGTCCGCGATCCAGCCGTCCACCGGCGTCGCGGGCCGATGTGTGCCCGAGCGGCCAGGCGTGCATCCGGCGCCATGGGGTCCTCGTGATCCGCCTCGGGCGACGGCGCTTCGACGACGGGCGGCGCACGCGGGACGACGCGCTCGAGGTCCTCGCGATTCGTCAGCCATGACGGCGATCTCGCGCGTGGTGCGACCGAGGAGCGACGCCGGGCGGGCGACGGTCTCCCGCGCACGTCGAGCGCCGCGTGGGGCCCGGCACGCGACCTGCCTCGACACGGATCATGCTTCCCTCCCGCAAGCCCGACACGCACGCTGCTGCCCTCGTCTCCGCTCTGTCGCTGCTGCTCCTTCCGTTCGGCGGAGCGCTCGCCGCCTGCTCGACCGCGGACGAGGCCGGCTCGGATTGCTGCGCGCCGGCGCCGTCGCGCGGCGCGCCCGAGCTCCGAAACCAGACGGGCGCCCTCCTCACGGTGCGGATCACGAAGCTCTCGCAGGGCACGCGCTTCGCGAGTGATCTCTTCGCGGCGGGCGCGGACGCGTTCGTGCCCCTCGACGCGCAGCCGCCCGGCGCGCGGATCGAGACGCTCGCGGCCGGCGCCTCTCTCCCCATCGACCCCACCGGGGCGTGGATCTCGTTCGGCGGCGACGCGGACGGCGGCACCTTCGTGATGGGCGCCGTCGACGGCCCCGTCACGGCGACGATGAAGGACGGCAAGCCCGTCCTCGCCGTCGACACGTCCTCGGAGGCTCGACTCGTGCCGGGTCGCATCCTCCCCGCCTGCGCGGGCGACACCGTGACGTCGCCGAGGGTCTCGTGGATCGGCTCCTTCGCCGTCGGGGAAGAGCTCGTGGCGCAGGCGCCCACGCGTATCGCCAGCGGCTGCCTGCTCGTGAAGCTCGACGCCGAACGCGGGGTGCAGGCCTGCGTTCCGGACGGCGCATGGCCGTTCGCGGCCGGCGCGAAGCTGCGGGTGCGAGCGGCGCCGACGGGGGAGAAGGGCACGCTCGAGCTGGGCGAGGACAACGGCGCGCGCGTGGAGGTGTCTCGCGCCGACGTGACCACGATGCCGAGCGACATGACCCTGCGCGCGGCCGTCACGTGTGCGCTCCCTGGTACGACGGGCTGCGCGACGCGGCGCGCGGAGGCGCAGATCACGTCTGCCGGCGAGGCGATCACCGTCGGCGGCGGCCCGCGCGTCGAGGATCTGGGCGGCGCTCGCCGACGCACGACCTACGTCGTGGGCGCCACGGTCGTGGTGCTCGCCGATCCGACGTGCAGCGTCTCGAGCGCGACCGACGTCGGCACGCTCGAGACCCTGCGCGTCACCACGGGTGATTGACTCCGCGCTTCACTCGAGGCCGTCACACCCTGCGAACTCGTCGGCGCAGGCCGTGCGCGCGCACTCGACGTCCTCGCAGCCGCTCCCCTGGATGCACGTCGCCAGCGTCTGAATCTGCGTGATGGCCTCCGGCGACGCCTCGTCGGCGCACCTCGCGTCGCACGCCTCGTCGTCCTCGCCACAGTTGCCGATGCAGGCGACGAGCGCGCCGCAGGTCGTCCCGGCGCCCGTCGGCGGCGGCTTCGCGCCCGCGTCCTTCGCGCCCTGGGGCGTGTCCTTGCCCGGCGTCGGCGACGTCGTCGTGCCCTTGCCCGGCAGAACGCCCGCGTCCGCGCTCGTGGCGGGCGTGTTCGATCCACCGTCGCCTCCCGAGCAGGCGGCGGCGAAGGACGCGAGACCGATCGAGGCGACGACGGCGAAGCGGGAGACACGCGAAGCGAGCGAGACGTTCATGGCAGTTCCTCGTGGAAGAAGCGGGTCGATGCGCAGACGCACCACGCGTCCGCGCGCTCGACGCGCACACGCCCCAAAGGCCTCCCGAGCCCCCGCTTCATCACGCCTCGTCCGTCACCCGTTCGTACGACCGGAGGGCGCCGCCCGAGCGTAACCCCGCGTCGTCACGCGAGCGCATGAACGCCCCTTCGCGCTCCGACCCCCGAAATGACCAGCGGCAACGGTGGAGCTCGCTCCACGTTGCCGCCATCTCCATCGGGTCTTAGGGGTGGAGCAAAGGGGGATCGAACCCCTGACCTCCGCATTGCGAACGCGGCGCTCTCCCAGCTGAGCTATTGCCCCAAGTCTCGTTCGGAGGCCGCGGACTCTACGCGCGCGCGTTCCAATGTCAACCCTGAAGATCGCTACAGCTGCACGTCGCCGGGCGCAGGCGCGTGCGGCGGCGTCGTCGGCGGCAGCGCCGGGAGGGCGCCGGCCTCCGGGCTCGTCACCTCCGCGCCCCCGTCGTCCCCGCTCGTCCGGGATTCGCAGAGCCCTTGGACGTCGTTCGGCCCCTTCACGCACTTCATCGAGGACGGGCACTCGACGTCCGAGAAGCAGCTCCGCCGCGGCGCGCTCTGCGGCACCGCCATCGGGCGATTCATCTCGTCACACGCCACCGCGAAGAGCGCCCCGAAGGACGCGACCACCAAGACCACGACCGCTCTCATGTCGCGCCTACCTGTACCCTGCGACGAGGGCCTGGGCCAAGAGCCCCCAGCCGTCGATCGCGACGAAGAGGAGCAGCTTGAAGGGCAGGCTCACCTGGGTGGGGTTCAGCATCTGCATCCCGAGGGCGAGGAGGACGTTCGCGACGACGAGGTCGATCACGAGGAACGGGAGGTAGAGGAGGAAGCCGACCGCGAAGGCCTCCGTCAGCTCCGTCACGACGAACGCGGGGACGAGAACCGTCAGATCGTCGGCCCCCACGCGAGCTCGCTCCGCCTCGGGACGCGCGCCCTTCGCGACGGCGAAGAACCGGGCCCGCTCCTTCTCGCTCGCGTTCTTCACGAGGAACTCGCGGAGCGGCTCCCGGACCGCCTCGACGCCCTTCTCGATCAGCACGCTCGTCTCGGGCGCCGCCTTGCCCTGGGTCGCCGATGTCGCGATCGGCGTCACGCGGTCGAGGATGCGCTGGCCCACGGGCGCCATCGCGATGAGGGTGAGCGCCGTCGCGAGCGCCATGATCACGGTGTTCGACGGCACCTGCTGCGCGCCGATCGCCGAGCGCACGATCTGGAGCACCGTCGAGATCTTCACGAACGCCGTGACGCCCATGAACACGAACGGGAGGAGGGAGACGAGCGCGAGCGCGACGACGAGCGCGATCGGCTTGCCGAGGAAATCGTTCACGCGCGGGGCTCCTTCTTCCCGAGCACGCGCGCGAGCACGTCCTGGAAGGGCGCCCCCGTGGCGACCGCGGACGGGGCGAGGTCCCCGGCGGGAACGTCCCCCTCGGAGAGCTCCCCGAGCCGCACGAGCCCCGCCTCCGAGGCGCCGACGACGAGCACCTGCTTGCCGACGCGGACGAGGTACACGCTCCGGCGCGCTTCCAGCGGGAGGTGCCCGAGCAGCTCGACCGGCCCGCGCGGGCGTCCGATCCCGAGCCGCCGGGCGCCGTAGAGCACGACGAACGCGATCGCGCACACGGCGAGCAACGTCACGAACGTCTCGACGATGTAGCTCGCGTAGGCCCCCACGGCGGCGCATCCAACGCGACGCCGCGGTGGCCGTCAAGGCCCCGCTACTTCGGGAGGAGGATCGGGTCGCAGTTCACGAACTCCAGGGTCGTGTCGATCCGGAAGTTCGACGCGTTCGTGCGTCTCTCGGCGTGGAACACGTCGAGCGGGTACGTCTTGCCCTTCTCGATCCCCAGCTCCGCGGCCTTCGCGTCGAGGTCGACCGTGCCGGTGCGGGCGGGGTGGAGCCCGCCGAGATCGAGCGCGAGCTTCCCGTTCATGAACGTCCAGAGGTCGTCGTCGCCGGTGAAGGTGAAGACCTCGCCCCCGCGGTAGACGAACTCGAGGTGGAGCTCGAAGGTGAAGTGGAAGTTCCGGAGCGCCAGGTCCTCGTCGAGCCCCGAGTTGCCGAAGCCGCGGCCGTCGACGGGGAAGAACCGGTTGCTCGAGAACGAGAGGACGCCGTTGCCGACGGGCACGAGCGGCAGCTCGAACGGGAACGTCTGGTTCACGCCTTCGGTGTCGCGGTACCAGACGTCGAAGTCGGCCTTGCTCGTGAGCTGCTGACCGCTCTGACCGCTCCCGGTCGTGGACTTGAAGACCGGCTTCTTGTCGGGTCCGAGCGCTTGCTCGACGAGGCCGGTCGTGGGCGGATCGCCCGTGTACGCCTGGAAGTCCGGGTGACCGACGCCGGCGTCGCTGTTCTTCTCGCGGAAGTCTCGGACGAGCCCGAGGAGGCTCGGCTTGCACCCGTCGCCGCCGTCGCCGCCGCCGTCGCCCGCGCCGCCGCTCGAGCCGGGGCCGAAGCCGCTCGCGCCGCTGCTCCCGCTCGACCCGCTGCTCGTCCCGTCACGGAACTCGGAGTCGGGGCCGCTCGAGCCGCAGCCGGAGACGGACGCGCTCGCGACGACGGCGGACGATGGGACGACAGAGAGGAGGAGCAGGGCGGCAGGGAGCCTCGTGCGCATGAGCTGGATGCTACCACCGAGCGCGCGCCCGGGACCCGTTGACGCGGGGCGGCGCGCGCCATAGAGACGCGCGGTCGTGGCACTCGTCGTCCAGAAATTCGGCGGTACGTCGGTCGGAAACATCGACCGGATCCGCAACGTCGCGCGTCGGGCGATCGCCACGCAGAAGGCGGGCAACGACGTCGTCGTGATCGTGAGCGCGATGAGCGGCGAGACCAACCGCCTCCTCGCCCTCGCCCACGAGGTCGTGAAGGTCCCGGACGCGCGCGAGATGGACGTCATCGCCTCCACCGGCGAGCAGGTCACGGCCGCGCTGACGGCGATGGCGATCCAGAGCGAGGGCGGTCAGGCGCGCTCGCTCCTCGGTCACCAGGTGAAGGTGCTCACCGACGGCGCGTTCACGAAGGCGCGCATCAAGGCGATCGACGGCTCGAAGATCTTCGATGCGACGAAGAAGGGCGAGATCGTCGTCGTCGCCGGCTTCCAGGGCGTGAACGAGTCGGGCGACATCACGACGCTCGGGCGCGGCGGGTCCGACACGTCGGCCGTCGCGATCGCCGCGGCGATCAGCGCCGACGCGTGCGAGATCTACACCGACGTCGACGGCGTCTACACGACCGACCCCAACATCTGCCCCTCGGCCCGGAAGATCGCGAAGATCTCCTACGAGGAGATGCTCGAGCTCGCCTCGCTCGGCGCGAAGGTGCTGCAGATCCGCAGCGTGGAGATTGCGATGAAGTACGGCGTCCCGGTTCACGTGAGGAGCTCCTTCAACGACGCCCCCGGCACCTGGGTCACGCGCGAGGACAAGTCGCTCGAGGACGTCGTCGTCGCCGGCATCGCCTACGACAAGGGAGATGCGCGCGTGCACGTCACAGGCGTCGAGGACAAGCCGGGCGTCGTCGCCGAGCTCTTCGGCGCCCTCGCGGAGAAGAACATCTCCGTCGACATGATCATCCAGAACGCGACGAAGGGGCACAACGAGCGCGCCGACGTCACCTTCACCCTCCCGAAGACGGATCTCGCCCGCGGGCGGCCGTTCATCGACGAGGTCGGCAAGCGGCTCGGCGCGCTGGAGGTCCGCTACGACGAGGACATCGTGAAGGTGTCGATCGTCGGCCTCGGCATGCGCAGCCATGCCGGCATCGCGGCCAAGATGTTCCGCATCCTCGCGACCGAGGGCATCAACATCCAGGCGATCTCGACGAGCGAGATCAAGGTGAGCTGCGTCGTCGCGGCGAAGTACACCGAGCTCGCCGTGCGCGCGCTGCACGACGGCTTCGGCCTGGAGAAGACGGTCGGCCCGACGCCGTGAAGGAGACGCCGCTCCTCGACCACGAACACGACGCAGAGGCCGCCTTCACTCCCGAGGCGCTCATGGAGAGCGTCGTCGGGCTCCGGCGGCTCCCGCATCGTGAGGTCCCGGACGTCTGCGTGCTCGAGTTCGACGGCGACCTCCACGACGAGCTCGTCGCGTCGGGCGACGCGACGCGCTGGCCGACCTGGGCCTGCTTCCACACGAGCATGGCTTCGTTCGACGTCGACGGTCGCCCCGTCGGGATCGTCGCGCGGACCATCGGAGGCCCGTACGCCACGCTCGTCGCCGAGCAGCTCTTCGCGAGCGGCGCGAGCGTCGTCCTCGGGCTCACGTCCGCCGGACGCGTCGGGGGCAGGCACGGTCTCCCGCATCTCGTCGTCGTCGACCGCGCCATCCGGGACGAAGGCACCTCGCTCCACTACCTGCCCGCCACGAGGCTCGTCGACGCGCACGTCGCGCTCGCCGACGACCTCGAGGGCTCGCTCGGGGGCGTCGGCCTCCCCGTGCACCGCGGCACGTCGTGGACGACGGACGCTCCGTACCGCGAGACGCGCCCGATGCTCGCGCGCCGCGCCGCCGAGGGTGCGCTGTGCGTCGAGATGCAGGCCGCATCGCTCTTCGCCCTCGCCGCCGCCCGGCAGCGCGCCGTCGGCGTCGTCGCGCACGTGACGAACGCGGTCGACGCCGAGGGCGAGGCCTTCCACAAGGGCCCTGCCGACATCGAACGACGCGTCCTCCTCGCCGCCTGCCGCGGCGCGCGGAGATTCCTCGCACGCGTCGCCTAGCTCACGCCAGAACGCCTCACTCGGTCGCGGAGAAGCTCACCGCGACGTCGACGTCCGGCTTCACCGACACGCCCGCGTACGACGGGATGTCGATCCCGTACTCGCGGATGTCGAGGTGGAGAGCGCCGTCCACCTTCGTCGCCGCGCCGGTGTGGTCGGCCTTGTAGGTGAAGCGCACCGGCTTCTCCTTGCCGTGCAGCTTCAACGTGCCGTTCGCCTGCCCTGCCCCCGTCTGCCCCGCGGCAGGGAGCTTCAGCTCGGCCTTGGGCACGATCAGCTCCGCGCGCGGATACTTCGGCACCTCGAGGTACTTCTCGCGCATGTGCTTGTTGCGGAGCGAGATCCCCGTGTCGAGGTTCGCGAGGGGGACGGCCACGGTGAGGGTCTGACCGTCGTCCTTCAGCTCGAGATCGCCCGTCTTTCCCACGATCCGGAGGCCGGCCGGCCCGATCGCCGTGAACGAGACCTCGGCGCCGCCCGACCGCTGCCAGGCCTCCGCGGCGGAGACGACCGTGACGACCGTGAGAGCGAGGAGGGCAGACAGGGCACGGGGGGGGGTCTTCATGGGGTTTCTCCGAGGTACGCCGGAGCGAAGGCCTCGGTTTCGTAGGACGGCGGCCCATGGGCCTTCATTCAGTCCGAGCGGAGCTCGGGCCCGCGAGGGCTTCTACCGCTGCGGCACGCTGCGGATGACGCGCGCCGGGTTCCCGACCGCGACCACGCAGGGAGGGAGGTCCTTCGTGACGACCGCGCCTGCGCCGACGACGGTGTGCTCGCCGATCGTGACGCCGGGGAGGACGATCGCCCCGCCGCCGAGCCAGACGTTGTCGCCGATGACGATGGGCTCCGCGGCCTCGATCTTCGCGCGCCGCTCGGCGGGGTCGAGAGGGTGGGTCGGCGTGAGGAGCTGGACGTTGGGACCGATCTGGACGTCGGCGCCGATCGTGATCGACGCGCAGTCGAGCGCCACGCATCCGAAGTTCACGAACGTGCGCGCGCCGATCCGTAGCTGCGTCCCGTAGTCCACATGGAAGGGCGGGCGGATCTCGACGCCTTCACCCAACCCACCGAGCAGCTCGAGGAGGATGGCGCGCCTCTCCTCGCGCTCGTCCACGCTCGTGCGGTTGAACCGCTCGGTGAGGCGCATCGCACGCTTCGCGAGCTCCTTCAGCTGGGGGTCCTCCGGATCGTAGGGCTCGCCCGCGAGCATGCGCTCGTGCTGCGTCCGTGCGTCTGTGCTCATCGGGGGAGCGTAGCGCGTGGCTTCGGGGCCGCGACCTTCGTCGGCGTCGCGAGCGTGCCCTTCGTGCCGAGGCCGAGCTGCCCCTCTACGTCGCTGCCCCAGCAGAAGAGATCGCCCGTCGCCGTGCGCGCGCAGAGGTGCTCGGCGCCCAGGGCGACCTCGACGACGCGGGGGAGGCCTTCGATGAGGCGCGGCGCCGCGACGCTGGGCGGCCTGCGCGGGTCGCCGACCTGGCCCGCACCGGCGGTGCCCCAGCAGTGGAGCGCGCCCGCCCGCGTGAGCGCGCACGCGCCGCCGCCGGTGGAGGCGAAGAAGTCACCGCGACCCGTGCTGCCGCGGGGAAACATGGCCGACGAGGCGATCGCCACGACGTCCGTGAGCGGCGCGTCGGGGTCGAGGCGCACCGCGCGCGCGACGCCGTGATCACGCTCGAACTCCTTCGGCATCGGGACGTCGCGCGAGCACGTGAGAGCCCCCTTGGCGTCGACCACGCAGACATCCTCGTTCGGCGTGTGGATGATCTGCGTCCCGCCCTTCAGGTCGGGGAGCTCGAAGGCCAGATCGCTCGGCGCGGGGCAGGCCGGGCTCCGGCCCATCGGACCGTCGGGCTGGCAGGCGCAGACGACGCGACCGTCGGAGGCGATCCCGCAGCGGCCGTCGCTCGAGAGCGCCGCGAGGCGGATCCCCTTCGCCCACTTGCTCTCGGCGAAGGCGGGGAGCCCGACCCCGCCGAGCTCGGGGAAGAAGGTGGAGACGTAGGCCCGGCCCTCGGCGAGGCCGTGCATCTCGTGACGGGACGTCGTCAGGCTCGTGAGCGTGCCCTTCACACCGCGCACGGGCTCGAGCCGCGCCGGCGCCATGTACGGCGCACATCGCCAGGGCGCCGTCTCGCTCGCGCGCAGACAGAGGGGACCCGTGCCGGCGAGGATCGACGCCGAGCCCGCCGGGAGCACCGAGATCGGGGACGGGCAGCGCGGCTCGTCGTCCGCCGGCGTCACCGGCTCGCACGCGGCGGCCTCCTTCGCGGACGGCTTCGGCCCGTGGCGGCCCCAGCAACGCACGCTCCCGTCGACGAGCCGTGCGCACGTGCGCTCGTAGGCGGCCGTGACCTGTGCGACGGGAGGAAGGTCGACGCGGGCAGGCGTCGAGCGGCTGTAGACGATGCCGGTCCCGAGCTGTCCGTAGCGCGCGTCCCCCCAGCAGACGATCGACGCGTCCTTCTTCACCGCACACGCGTGCGCGCCGCCGATCGAGATCGAGGCCATGTCCGCCTCCGCCTGTACGCTCGGGAGGGACGACGAGGTCTTCGCGACGTTGCTCCCCGGCGCCGACTCCCAGCAGCCTGCGGCTCCGTCGGTACGGACCACGCACAGCGCGGAGGTGCCGACGTGGATGCGCCCCCCGCGCAGGCGATCGCCGATCCTCTTCGTGGCTGCCGGGCTCGTGCCTCGGCACGCGAAGTCCCCGCCCGCCTGGCGCATACAGAGGGCTTCGCTCCACCACGCGAGGTCGTCTGCGTCGGTCGCGCCGGCGAGCGGCAGCGGCGTGGCGAAGCCCTTCGTCTTCGGCCCGCTCGGCTTCATGCCGATGTCGGAGCGCGTGTCGCGCAGGCTGCCCGCAGGGAAGCGAGCGGGGTTGCCGAGCCCCCAGCACGTGACGCCGCCATCGCCGATCGCGCAGAAGCCCCCGTACACGCCGTCACGTCCGGCGACGATCTTGCGCACACCCGTGAGGCCGGGCACACGCGAGGGAGGAGGCTCGTCGCTCGCCACGCTCGCGTCGCCGAGACCGCGCCCGCCGAGGCGATCCGACCCGGCGCATGCCACGCCCCCGTCGGTGAGGACGGCGCAGACCGCGCCTTGCCCCATCGCGATACTCTTCGCCGCAGGGAGCCCTTCGACAGGGGTGAACCCCTTGCGCTCCTTCTTGTGCTGCCTGAATGCCTCGGCCAGGAGATCGTTCGCGATGAGCTCGCACATCACGACCCCGTCCTTGCGGACCGCGCACGTCGACGCCCGATCGGCGTCGATCTCCACGACGTCCGAGAGCTCGGACACGACCGACGGCGCGTAGAGGTCGAGCGCCGGCTCGTCGAGGATGGTCCCCGTCCGCCCCCAGCAGTGGACCTTCCCCGCGTCGGTGAGGGCGCACGTGTGCGTCGTGCCGGCGGCGACCTGAACGTAGCGTGGCGGCGTCTCCGCCGCGGCGGCCTCCACGGCGTCCGGAACCGAGCTCGACCGTGCGGAATGCGGGGCCGCGCCGACGGCGACGCCCGTGGCGCCGCGCGGACCGCCCCCGCCACCGCACGCGACGAGCACCAACGGCAGCGCAAAGGACGGCCCGCATCGCATGCCCGGAGGCTACCAGCTGCGTCGCGCCGAGGTGTCCGCGGCGCGCCTACGTGTCCGTGTAGGACATCACCCCGTACGGGGTCTCACGGATTGCGAGACGCCTCGCATGATCCCTATCGTAGCTGCCATGGTGCCGTGGTCCCGGCCTGCTTCGCTTCTCCTCTCGTTCGTCGTGCTCGTCGCCCTCGTGCTCGGCGGATGCCGGGAGCGCGTCGACCCCGTCCCGCCCGTCGTCGCTCGCACGTCGCAGGCCCTCGCGTTCGGTCAGGACGCCGTCGCGTACTACCCGTTCGACGGAGCCGGCACCGACGTCGCCGGGGGCTACGATCTCGGCCTCCTCGGCGCGCCGGGCTTCGAGGCGGGTCTCTTCGGTCAGGCCCTCGCCCTCTCCGCCGACGCGACGAAGTACGCGCAGCGTCCCACGGACGACGCGGCCTTCGACTTCGCGGCCGACTTCACGCTGCAGGTCTGGGTCCGCTTCGCGTCGACGGCCGGCCAGCAGACGCTCGTCGAGAAGTTCCTCGGCCCTGCGGGCCCGGGGTGGACGCTCGAGAAGCTCGCCGACGACACGCTCCACTTCGACGCGCTGCCGACCGCGACGATGACGTCCCCGGCGATCGGCTTCCAGGCGAACGCGTGGAACCAGATCGTCCTCCGACGCACGGGAGACACGTTCGAGATCCTCCGCAACGGCGCCGTCGTCGTATCGACCCAGGGCGCGGGCGCGCTCCCCGATTCTGCGCAGCCTCTCCTCGTCGGCCGTCGTGACGGGCTCCAGCTGAACCCGGTGAACGGACGCCTCGACGAGATCGCCGTCTTCGCGCGCTCGCTCTCCGACGCGGAGATCGTGAGCCTCTGGAACGGCGGAGCAGGTCGACGCGTCGCGACGGACGTGACCGTCGCGCCCGCCGCGGCGAACGTCGCGCCGCGCGGCTCGCAGGCCTTCGTCGCGAGCGGCGGCATCGGCACCTCCACCTCGTTCACCTACGCGCTGACGACCAACGCCTCCGGGGGCTCGGTGGACGCCGCCACCGGCGCCTACACGGCCGGCGCGACACCGAACGTCGTCGACGTCATCACCGCGACCGATGGCGCCGGCAACACCGGCACCGCGAACGTGAACGTGGGCGCCGGCGTCTCGATCACTCCGTCCGCGCCCGCCGCCGTCTCCCCGCAGGGATCGATCACCTTCGTCGCGACCGGCGGGAGCGGCGCCGGTTACACGTGGTCTCTCCCGACGAACGCCTCGGGCGCGACGGTCGGCCCTACTGGCGCGTACAAGGCCGGCCCGACGCCCAACGTGGTGGACGTGGTCCGCGCGACCGACTCGCTCGGCAACACGGCCGACGTCGCGGTCCCCGTCGGCGCCGGGATCGCGATCTCTCCGCCGTCCGCGACGGTCGCTCCGCGCGAGAGCCTCACCTTCCTCGCGAACGGCGGGAGCAACGCGGGCTACACGTGGTCCTTCGTCACGAACGCGTCGGGCGGCACGCTGCTCGGCAACGTCTACAAGGCAGGCGCCACGGGCAACGTCGTCGATCGCATCCGGGTCACCGACTCCCTGAACAACACGGCGACGGCCGACATCACGGTCGGCCCCCAGCTCGCCGTCGGTCCCGCCTCCACGTCCGCGCCTCCGAACGGAAGCGTCGCCTTCGGCACGAGCGGCGGCAGCGGCATCGTCGCGAGCTGGGCGGTCGTCACCAACAACTCGGGCGCGTCGATCAACGCCGCCGGGGTCTACAAGGCCGGCGCGACCGGCAACGTGACGGACACCGTGCGCGCGACGGACTCCTTCGGAAACACCGCCCAGGCGACCGTCACCGTCACGGGACCGGTCGCGATCACGCCGAACGGTGCGACGACGGCGCCGCGCGGCGTGGTCTCGTTCGCCGCCTCCGGCGGAAGCGGCGCGGGCTACACGTGGTCGGTCCATACGAACTCGTCCGGCGCGTCCATCACGGCGACCGGCGCGTACACCGCAGGCGCCACGGGCTCGAGGACCGACGTCGTGCGCGTCACCGACTCGCTCGGCAACGTTCGCGACGTGAACGTCACGGTCACGGCCGGTATCACCATCACACCGGCGAACCCGAGCGCACCGCCGCTCGGCAGCGTGCAGCTCACGGCGACGGGCGGGAGCAACAGCGGCTTCACGTGGTCGGTCACGTCGAACAACTCGGGGAGCTCCGTCTCCGCGGCGGGGCTCTTCCAGGCAGGCCCTACGGGCAGCGTCGCCGACACCGTCCAGGTGACGGACGCGTTCGGGAACACGGCGAGCGTCAACGTCTCCGTCGGCGGCGGCCTCAGCATCAACCCCGCCGCGCCGAGCACGCCGCCCCGCGGGACCGTGGCGCTCACGGTCACGGGTGGCAGCGGCGTCGGCTTCGTCTGGTCGTTCTCGACGAACGCCTCGGGCGGCACCGTCGCCGCCAACACGGGGGCGTACAAGGCCGGCCCGACGGGGAACGTCTCCGACGTGGTGAGGGTGACCGACTCGCTCGGCAACACGAGGACCGTGAGCATCACGGTGACGGCCGGCGCGGCGATCACGCCCACGACGGCCACGGTCGCGCCGCTCGGCACCGCCTCCTTCGCCGCGTCGGGCGGAAGTGGTGCAGGATACACGTATTCGTTCGCGACCAACGGCTCGAGCGGGACGGTGTCGCCGAGCGGCGCGTACAGGGCAGGGACGACAGGGAGCGTCTCCGACGTCGTCGTCGTCACCGACTCGCTGGGCAACACCGCGAGCGCGACGGTCACCGTCACCGGAGCGATCTCCGTCACGCCCGGGACGGCGAGCGTCGCTCCGCGGGGCGGGGCCTCCTTCGCCGCGAACGGAGGTGCGGGCGGCTACACGTTCAGCCTCCAGACGAACGCGTCGGGCGGCAACGTCTCGGCGACCGGGGGCGCGTACACCGCCGGCGCGAAGGGCGGCGTCGTGGACGTCGTCCGCGTGACCGACGCGAACGGCGCGGTCGTCTCCGCGACGGTCAACGTGGGGGCGGAGATCACGATCGCTCCGTCGCCCGCGCACGCCCCGCCGCTCGGGACGATCGCCTTCACCGCCGCCGGCGGGAGCGGCTTCGGCTACGTGTGGGAGCTCGCGACGACGGCCTCGGGTGGGACGATGGACAGCGCCACCGGCGAGTACACGGCCGGCGAGACGGCGAACACGGTCGACACCGTGCGCGTGTCGGACTCGCTCGGCAACGTCGCCATCCTCGGCGTCTCGGTCGGCAACGGGATCGCGATCACGCCTCTGGCCGGCGCGGCTCCCCCGCGAGGAGGGATCGCCTTCAGCGCTACCGGCGGCAGCGGCTCCGGCTACGCCTGGGCGCTCCAGACGAACGCCTCCGGCGGCAGCGTCGACGCGAAGACCGGCTTCTACACGGCCGGTGACAAGGGCGACGTCGTCGACATCGTCGAGGTGACGGACGCCGTCGGCGGAAAGCTCCGCGCGAACGTCGAGGTCGGACGCGGCGTCACGATCTCGCCCGACGTCGCCACCGTCGAGAGGGCGGGGACCCTCGCGTTCTCCGTCGCGGGCGGCAGCGGCACCGGCTACGTCTGGACGATCGAGCCGAACGTCTCCGGCAGCTCCATCGCCGCGGACGGGAGGTACGTCGCGGGGCTGAAGGGCGGCGTCGACGTCGTCGTCGCGAAGGACTCGCTCGGCAACACCGCCAAGGCGAACGTCACCGTCGTGGTCGAGAGCGCCCCGGGGGAGACGTCGACGAATCCGGGCGGGTTCGGAGCCGCCCCCGCCAAGACCCCCGACGACGCATGTGGATGCCGCGTCGTCGGCGACAGGAGCCTCGCTCGCGAGAGGCTCGCGACCTTCGCCGCGCTCGCCGCCCTCGTCCTCGCCGCGCGCCGTCGTCGACGCTGAATCAGAAGCCCCACATGTACTCGAGGCGGAACGTCACCGTCGTGTAGGAGGGGTAGTCGGACAGCTTCGTGAGGAGGAAGTGCTGCCGGCCTGCGAGCCCGAGCGCGAAGCTGCGCGAGAGCTGGTAGTCGATGCCGAGGCCGAGCTGCGCGCTCGGGACGACGAGCGAGCTCGGGAGCGTGCCGCCCGAGAGGTGGTGCGCGCCGACCTGGGCGGTGAGGTAGGGGACCCACGTGAGGATGTCGATCACGTAGCCGATGCCGACCGACGCCTGATCGAGCCGCGACGGTCGGTTCCGGGGCGCCTCGGGGTAGTCCTGCTCCTGGTTCAAGGCAACGACCGCCGAGCCGAGCTCGCCCATCAGGTTCCACTGATCGTTCAGGCCGTAGGCGTAGTGCGCCGTCGCGCCGGCCCCGACGCTCAGGGTCGACTTGTCGGCGACCGAGAGCATGCCGAGCGTCGGCCCGACGCCGAGGTGGTGCTGGCGCTCGACGGCGCGGGCGTCAGGCGCCAGCGCGACGAGGACGCCGGAGACGACGAGCATTGCACGACGCCTCACTTGCCCGCCTCGACGAGCGAGCGCTCGATCCACCGGCGGAAGGTGCGCATCGGCTTCGCCCCGCTGACGAGGTAGCCGCCGACCACGAAGGCCGGCGTTCCCTCGATCCCCGCCGCGGCTGCCGCGCTCTTGTCGGCCTCGATCGCCGCCTTGTGCACGTGCTCGTCGAGGGCCTTCGCGAAGCGCTTGCCGTCGAGGCCGAGCTCCTTCGCATACTGCTCGAGCGCGGGCCGTGCGAGGCCGCCGTTGACAGCCTGGTTCTCGAAGAGCTTCACGCGCATCTTCTGGAAGCCGTCGTTGCCCTTCTGGGCGAAGGCCTCCCGAGCGGCCTCCGCCGCGGGCTCCGCGTCGAGATGCCCCCCGAGCGGCATGTCGCGCCAGACGACCTTCACCTTGCCGGGGTACGCCGCGAGCACGGCGTCGATCGTCGGCTCCGCGCGCTTGCAGAACGGGCACTGGAAGTCGGAGAACTCCTGGATGACGATCTTCGCGCTCGCCGCGCCGCGAAAGGGCGCCTTCTCCGGGAGCGGGACCGACACCTTCTTCGGCTCGGGCGCGATCGATCCGCTCTTGATCGTCGCCTCGTAGACGGCCGCCGGCGCCGTGCCGGACGCCACGAGGGCCTCGGCCTTCGCGAGCTCCTCGTCGGCGAGGTTCTTGAACGCCTCGTACGTCTGGTTGCCCACGATGCGCCGGCCGTTGAAGAACATGTGCGGCGTGCCCGAGGCAGCGACCTCCTCGATGAGGTCGTCGTCGCGATCGATGTCCTTGTTCGGCGCGTTCGCCTTCACGAACGCCATCGCCTTCGTCACGTCGAGGCCTGCATCCTTCGCGATCGCCTCGAGGTCGGAGTCGGCGAGGGCGGGCGAGGACGCGAAGAGGCGATCGTGGACGTCCCAGTACGCGGCGTCGCCCTTCTGGGCCCGCGCGGCGCGCGCGAGGAGCGCCGCAGGCCGGGCGCGCTCGTGGCTCGGCAGCGGAGAGTCCTTCCAGACGATGCGGATCTTGTCGCCGAGCTCCTTCCGCAGGCGATCGAGCTTCGCCTCGACGCCCTTGCAGAACGGGCACGCGTAGTCCGAGAAGACGACGACGGTGACGGGCGCGGTGGGGCTTCCGCGGACGGGTGACGTCCCGGCCTCTACCCTCCACACCGTGGGGTCGACCTTCGGCGGCGCGTCGTCGTCGCGCCGCTCCTTCGGCGCCTTTTTGTAGTTCTCGTTCGTGAGCTGCGTGTAGATGCGCTCGCGAGGGATGCCCTTCGTGGCGAGGGCCTTGCCCTTCGCGATCTCGTCGTCGAGCGCGCGCACGAGCTCGTTCTCGTCCTCGATGTCGATCCCGTTCACGTAGATGGTGGGCGTCCCCGCGATGTCGAGCTGGCGGCCGAGCGCGAGGTCGCGATCGATCTTCATGCTCCACGTGCGCTCGTCGAGGCCACGCTCGATCTGCTTCGGATCCGCCCCCGCCTCCTTCGCCCATGCGAGGAGCGTGTCGCGATCGATCTCCGTCAGCTGCGGCCGACCGAAGACGAGGTCGTGGTAGCGGAAGAACGCGGCCGACCCCTTCGTCGCGACGATGCCCTGCCCCACCTCGGCCGCCATGCGCGCGTGTCGATGCTGGCGGAGCGGGAAGTTCTTGAAGACGAACCGCACCTCGTCCGTGCGGTACTGGCCGAGGATCTTGTCCATGCCACGGCTCAACGCGCGACAGCCCGGACACTCGAAGTCGCTGAACACGACCACGGTGGCGAAGGCGTTCGCCGCGCCGCGAGCGGCGTCCTCGGCGGAGACGGGGACGATCGCCGCCGTGCCGCTCTCGGACGTGACGGCCTCCTCGATCGCGGCCGCGAGCTCCGGGGACACGTTCCCCGTCGAGGCGCCGTGGGAGGGAGAGGCCGCCGAGCCGGTGCTCCCGCCACAGGCGGAGACGCCGGCGAGGATCGACGCGACGAGGACCACGAACGCGAGAGCACGGGGCGAGGACATCCGAAGGCCCGAGAGCCTAGCAAAAAACCGCAGATGCGGTTCCCCGCCCACCTCCACGTGCCGTCCAGCGGCATCTGCCGGCCCCCGGCTCCCTCTTCCGCGACGCGGACGCGGACGACGTGAGCGCGCTCAAAAAACGAAAAGGGACCCCCCACCCCCGTGGAAGGCCCCTTCCCCTCGCCGTCGATGGGGTCAGCCGCGTTCGAGACCGAGCGCTGCCAAGGAGCCGAGCGAGACGTACTCCTGTACGTCGCAACGAGGCGACGCCGGCAGCGCGAAGGTATCGGACGCGGATGCCCCCATCGACCCTACTTGGCTTCGGCGAGGGCGCGATCGATCAGCTTCTTGAACTTCTGATACGGCTGCGCGCCGCTGACGTAGTAGCCGTTGATGACGAAGGCGGGCGTGCCGCTGATGCCGATGTCGGTGCCAGCCTTGTCGTCGGCGTCGACGGCAGCCTTGTGGACGCGGCCGTCGAGCGCCGCCTTGAACTTGTCCATGTCGAGGCCGATGTCCTTGGCGTAGCCCTCGAGATCCTCGCGCTTCAGCTTCTGCTGATTCGCGAACATCTTCTCGTGCATCTTCCAGTAGGCCTCGCGGCCCTTCTGCTTCATGGCCTCACGCCCCGCCTCGGCGGCGAGCGGCGCGTCGGCGTGCATCGGGAGGGGCTTGTCGCGCCACACGATCTTCACCTTGTCGCCGTAGTTCTTCTCGACCTCCTTCACCGTGCCCTCGACGCGCGAGCAGAAGGGGCACTGGAAGTCGGACCACTGCTGGATGACGACCTTCGCCTTCTCGGCCCCCTTCCACGGGTTACCGGCGGGCGCGGGAGGCGCGTTCTTCTTCTCGGGCTCGGGCGCGCCCTTGCCGTCCTTGATGATGTGCTCGTACCAGTCCTTGGCCGCGACCTTGCCCTTCTGGTCTTCGAACTTCTTGATCTCTTCGTCGATGATCTTCTGGAACTTGTCGAAGGGCTGGGCGCCGACGAGGCGACGACCGTTGACGAAGAAGTGCGGCGTGCCGCTCGCCTGGACGTCGTCCGCGAGCTCCATGTCCGCGTCGATCTCCTTCTTGTACTTCTGGTTCTTCATCGCGTCCTGGGCCTTCTTCAGGTCCAGCTTGAGGTCCTGCGCGACCTTCTCCAGGTCCGCGTCCTCGAGCTTCGGCTGCGACTCGAACAGCTTGTCGTGGGCCTCCCAGAAGCCCTTGTCGCCCTTCTGGGCGCGCGCCTCGAGGGCGAGGTGCGCCGCGGGGATCGCGCGGGGGTGGAACGGCAGCGGCTCGTTCTTCCAGACCATGCGGACCTTGTCGCCGTAGGTCTCCTTGATCTTCGTCATCGTCGGCTCGACCCGCTTGCAGTACGGGCACTGGAAGTCCGAGAAGACGAGGACGGTGACGGGCGCGTCGACCTTGCCCTGGATGGGCGAGGTCCCGACCGGGACCTTGAAGACGGTCTTCGTGTCTTCCTTCTCGCCCTCTTCGTCGTCGTCCTTCTTCGGAGGAGCGCTCTTGTAGTTCTCCTTCGACATCTCGACGTAGATCTTGTCCTTCGGCGTCCCCGCCGCGATCTTCGCCTGAGCCTTGCCGAGCTCCTTGTCGATGATCTCCTTGAACTTCTCGAACGGCTGCGCGCCCGAGATCTCGACGCCGTTCACGCGGAACGCGGGCGTGCCGTTGGCGCCGACCTTGTTCGCGATCGCCGCGTCCTCTTCGACCTTCTTCGCGGCCTTCTTCGACGCGAGCGTCGTCTTGAACGCGTTCGCATCGACGCCGGCAGCGACGGCCCACTTCTCGTAGGCCTCCGGACCGAGCTCCTTCTGGTTCTTGAACGCGGTGTCGTGGAACTTCCAGAACGCCTCGGAGCCCTTCAGCATGAAGACGACCTGCGCCGCCTCGGCCGCCGGCTTCGCCTTGTCGTGGAACGAGAGCGGCTGGTTCTTCCACACCATGCGGACCTTCTCGGGACCGTAGGTGCTCTTCACCTGATCGAGCGTCGGCTCGACGCGCGAGCAGAACGGGCACTGGAAGTCGGAGAAGGTGACGATGGTGACCGGCGCGTCGCGCTTGCCCCAGACGGGGTCCTGGCTCGACACCGGGATCGGCGAGTCGTTGTCGTTCCAGCCGCCCGACGAGTCGGCGGTGATGCCGCCCGCCGTGCGCATGCGGTGGCTGTCGTAGCCCCACATCACCGCTCCGCCCGCGAGAAAGCAGAGGATGAAGCCGATGACGGCCACGCCGATGCTCATGCCACCGCCCTCGGGCGGTGGCCGCAGGTCGGCTGCGTGGCTCTTGTTGTCCTTGTCCTTGGCCATGATGGTTCCTGTCTTCGAGATGAGAAATGAATGCTCGGCCGCCTCGGCGTCCTCGTCTCGGAGACGACGACGGCGAGCAGCGCCTATCGCGACGAAGCCACGATCAGGCGCGCGGCGGGCGTTCCGGCAGCGTGCGATGACCCGGGCGCGACCGATCGCGGTCGGCGTCCGGCGCGGGGACGCGAACGCCCTCCCCGCATCCGATCGGCAGCACGCAGCCGCCGATCGTCGGCTCTTGCGAGGTCATCTCCCCGGGCCCGGGCGAGGGGGCGCGATGACGCTCGACCTGGTGTCCGTCGCGGAGCCGGAGGGGCCCCCCTTCGCGGGCGCAGTCGCGGGAGACCTCGAGGCTCTGTTCGACGTCCTGGAGCTGCGGCGGCGGCGCGAACATCGTCGCGCCGCGCGGGTCGCAGAGCGGCGCCGCGTTCCGCGGGGCCGGCAGCGCAGGGGGAGGCGGCTCCTCCGACACGAGCGGCTCGACCGCCTCGACCTCGACCTTCGACACGGGCGCCGCCGCCTCGTCCGAGAAGCCGAGCGACATCGACATGACCGACGAGACCGCACTCTTCGCCAGCGCCGAGGGCGCGACGAGCCACAGCGCGACGAAGGTCGCGAGGGTCACGAGCGGTCGCGCGAGCTTTCGGCCCATCGGCGAGCGCAGTGTGGCGCGACCGGCAGGCTCGTTGCAAGCACAGCCGTGAATGGCCCCGGTTTCCCGTCCCGCGGGAACGCCGCGGCGCGGATGGATCGGCCGCCGTCCATGCGAGGCCCGCCCGTCCCGTGTGCGAGAGCGTGGGCAGCGCCTCGTCGGTCCGGAGATCTCGACGCGGGGTGGCTCCCCGCCGAAGGGCATGTCCGTTGCTGCTTCCTTCCCGATGCTCGAAGGCACGCGGAGCTCGGTGTGGTCTCACGGCATTTCCACGCTCGTACTGCTCCTCGTCGCGTGCGCCGCCGGCTGCGGAGAGACCGCGGACGTCAGCGCGCCCGACGATCCCTCCCTCGGAGGCGGTACGCGCCGGTCGACCCCCGGCCCGGAGGCGCCGACGGGCGCGGGGCCGAAGCTCGACTGCGGCGGCGGCGCGTGCGTCGTGACGTCGATGGCGATGGGCACGCTCAGCGCGTGCGTGCTCCTCACGGACGAGACGGTCGCCTGCTACGGGGGCGGCATCGTCGGCACGCTCGGTCGGGGCGAGCCGGTCGACGGCGATCCGTTCCCGAAGCGCGTGAAGGACCTCTCCGGCGCGACGGCGATCTGGGGCGGGGCCTACAACTACTGCGCGGCGAACGCGGCCGGCGAGCTCTCCTGCTGGGGCGCCGACCAGAGCGCGAACCCGTTCTCCACCCGGCCAGGGGCCATGGCGCCGGTGAAGATCCCCGGCCTCCGAGGCGTCACGCAGGTCGCGATCTCGATCTCGCACACGTGCGCGGTCGCGAGCGGGAAGGTGCACTGCTGGGGCGACAACAGCTACGGAGAGCTCGGCGACGGCACGTTCACGAGCAGCGCGGCCCCCGTCGAGGTCCAGGGCCTCGACGGCGTCGCGCAGGTGACGACGGGCCACGGCTTCACGTGCGCGCGGAGGACGACCGGCGAGGTCTCGTGCTGGGGCTTCAACAACGACGGCCAGCTGGGCACCTCCGACGAAGGTCACCCGCTCCCAGAGGCCGTGCCGGACGTCGCGGGCGCGATCGAGATCGGCGCCTCGGTCGGGCTGAACCTCCAGCCCGACGACCCCGAGGCCGCAAAGAACGCGACGAGCGTCTGCGCCCTCGTCGAGGGCGGCACCGTGACGTGCTGGGGCAAGCGATGGAAGGGGCCGATCGCCGACGTGAAGGACGGAAAGCAGCTCCGCGTCGGCTGGACCCACGCGTGCGTCCTCCAGAACGACGGGAAGATCACCTGCTGGGGGGAGAACAACCGCGGCCAGCTCGGGAACGGCAGCTACGGCGACGGGCGGACCGGTCCCTCCGTCGTGCAGGAGCTCTCGGGCCCGAAGACACTCGTGTCGACCGGGAACCAGGCCTGCGCCGTCTTCGAGGACGGCTGGCTCGGCTGCTGGGGCGACAACAAGCGCGGGCAGCTCGGCGACGGCAGCACCGACAACATCAAGCCGACGCCCGTGAAGGTCAGGCTCTGATCACTGCGCGACGCTGGCGCAGGGGCTCGTGGACTTGATGCACTGGCCCTCGCAGCAGCGCTCGAGGAGCGGCGCGCACTCGAGGAACGCGCACGGGTCGCAGGGCCTCGTCGACTCGCAGCCGTTGGCGGCGAGCGTGTCTCGGTCGCAGTCGTAGCGCCCCGGCGCGCACTGGTAGCGGCACGCGCCGTTCGTGCACGAGGCGATCGTGCCGTCGAGCGGCGGACACGCGTTGCAGTCGAGGCAGTAGGCCGGATCGCTCGGCGACACGCACACGTTCTTGGCGGCGCAGAGCTTCGGCGTCGCCGCGTTGCACGTGTACTTGCACTCGCCCTGATCGCACACGGCGGCGGCGCCGGCCCGCGCACAGGCGTTGTCGCACTTCCCGCAGTGCGCGAGGTCGCTCGCGACGTCGACGCAGGCGCCCGCGCACGGGACCTCTCCGGCGGGGCACGTGTCGACGCAGTCGACGATCCCGCCGCTCAGCGCGCAGAGGGGGGTCGCGCCCTGGCAGACCTTGCCGCACGTGCCGCAGTTGTTCTTGTCGACGATGCCGAGCTCGCAGCCGTTCGCCTTGGAGCCGTCGCAGTCCTGGAAACCGTTGGTGCACGTCGCGTAGCCGCACTCGAAGCCGGACCCGCCGCCGAGGCAGCTCGGCGCGGCGACGTTCTTCGGATCGCACGCGACGCAGCTCGCGCCCTGGCAGCCCGTCGCCGGATCGTTGTTCGGGGTGCACGTGCCGAAGCAGAGCTTCTCGCTCGACGCGCACGTCGGCGCCGACGGCGTGGCCACGGCGCCGTCGGCCTGCGCCGCGCCGTCCGTCGTGCCCGCCGCGTCGGGGATCGCGCCCGCGCGCGGCGTCCCCTCTTCGTTCCCGAGGATCGCGTTGCATCCGGCGAGAGACACGCACGCAGCGAAGGCCGTGCTCACGGCGAATCGGAAGGGTCGCCTCATCACGGCATCTCCATCACGAGCCCGAGCCCGCCTGCGCGCGGCGCGAGCCCCACGCGCGTCGTCGGGGTCGCTTTCGGAGCCGTGAACCAGAGGACGGCGCCTCCCGCGAGGAGCACGCCCCCGAAGGCGAACGCGATCGTCGAGACGTTGCCGGCGGCGATCGCGTCGCGGCGGAGGCCGAGACCGACGTCATCGCAGACGTTCGCCGCGTCGCAGTGCCCGTCTGCCTCGGCGTCGCTCCCCTTCCCCATCGACACCACGCCGAACGCCGTCCCGATCCCGACGCCGACGACGCCGGCGGCGCCGGCGACGACCGCGAGCGTTCGTTGCGTGCTCCAGAACGGACGCGGCGCCTCCGCAGGAGGCGCTCGCTCGATCGTCGCGCTCGGCGGAACGACCTCGAGCGCCGGGATCTCGACGCGGGCCACGGTGCTCGGCGCCGCTCTCACCACCACCTGGTGCGGTCTCCGTCCCGGCGCGGACGCGACGACGACGGCCTCGCCCGGATCGACGGGGACCGGCGTGCTCCAGACCCCGCGGCCGAGCTCCGTCGCGCCGCGCTTCACGACGAGCCCCGGCGTATCCGGAGCGGCGACCACCAGCTCGAGCCGCGCGAGCACGGGCTCGAGCGCGTCCGCGCGCCTCTTCGCATCGTCGGCGCGCGCGGTCTGCCCCGTTCGGCTCGCCGTCGCCGCGACCTCGCGGAACGCGGCCCAGGCGCTCGCCGTGCGCCCGACCTTCTCGTAGCACTCGCCGAGCCGGTAGAGAGTGCCCATGCCGGGGTCGAGTCGTTGGCTGTCCTCGAGCTTCGGGCACGCGTGCGCGTAGTCGCCGGCCTCGAAGAGGCGCTTCGCGTCCTGGAAGAGGACCTCCGCGGCCGCGGCCGAGTCGTCGGCCCACGCCGTCCGCGGTGCCGCGCCGAGCGAGGCGAGCGAGGCGACGACGAGCGCGAGCGCGAACGCGCGAGGGCGATCACTTCCGATCATCCCAGAGTCCTCCCGTCTTCGCAGAGGGCGCAGGCGGCGGCGGGCGTGCGGGCGACGACGACGACGATGCGACGGGCGCAGGCGGAGACGCGCTCACGGCGGCCGGCTTCGTCGGCGTGACCTTCGGCGGCGGGGACGGGGGAGCGGGCCTCGGCACGGCCGTCCCTACGTCCGAGGGCTCGATCCGGATCGGCGGAGCCTCGTCGATCGTCGGCGGGGGCGGGCTCACGGGCGGCGGCGGCGCAGAGAGGGTCGCCGCGACCATCGAGCGCGGGGGCGTCGCCTCCTCGCCGCGCACGAACAGGACCGCCCCCCCGACGGCCGCGATCGACAGGACTGCCACGCCGACGAGCGCGACGAGCCTCGACCCCGAGCGCTTCGGCGGAAGGCCGGCGCCCCCACGAGCCCAGGAGCCGGACGTCTCTCCGATCGACGCGACGGCCGGCGCCCCGATCGCGGACGGCGCGATTCCCCGCACGACGGGGACGATGGGAACGATCGGCGCGATCGCCGGCCGCGACTCTGCGGGAGACACGTCGGGCACGCCCGCGGGACGAACGCCGCCGTCCGCGAGCGACGGACGCGACCCTCGCGCCGCCATCGCGGAGGCGAGCTTCCTCGTGCGCGCCGCGCTCTCGAGGGATCCGGGCTGCGGTCCGTACGGCGCGATGGCGTCGGCGAGCTCGGCGACGTTCGACGTCCTCGTGTCCGGCGTCTTGCCGAGACAGCGCTCGATGGCCGCGACGAGACCGGGCGGGACCTCCGGACGCTTCTCCCCGATCGGCTTCGGCCTGTCTTGCAGGATCGACATGCAGATCTGCGGGATCGACTCGCCTTCGAACGGCGGCGCGCAGACCAGCATCTCGTAGAGCGTGGTGCCTACGGCCCACACGTCCGCGCGAGCGTCGATGTCGCGGGCGGAGCGCATCTGCTCGGGAGCCATGTAGCGCGGCGAGCCCATGACGTGGTTCGTCGACGTCATGCTCGCATCGGCGGTCGGCAGGAGGCCGCTGTCCTGGAGCTTCGCGATGCCGAAGTCGAGGACCTTCACCGCGAGTGATCCGTCGACGCCGCGACCGAGGAAGACGTTCGCCGGCTTGAAGTCGCGATGCACCATCCCGAGCGCATGCGCGGCAGCGAGCCCCTCGAGCGCCTGGAGCATGATCTCGACCGCCAGCTCCACGGGGAGAGGCCCCGTGCGCTCCATGAAGGCGTCGAGATCTTCGCCCGACAGCAGCTCCATCACCATGAACGGAACGCCGTCGGGCGTCGTCGCGACGTCGAGGATGCGCGGGACGTGCGGGCTCCGGATCTTGATCGTCGCCTTCGCCTCGCGGAGAAAGCGCGCGGAGAGCTCCGCGGCACCCTCGAAGCGGAGGAGATCGGGGCGCAGGAACTTGAGGGCGACGGGCTCGTCGAGCTCGACGTGACGTGCGGCGGCGATGACGCCCATGCCGCCGTGCGCGAGGTAGCGCTCGAGATGGTACTTCCCGTTGAGTAGCTCTCCAGGGCGCGGGAGTCCCTGCGTGGCGTCGGCGAGGGAAGAAGAAGGAGACAACGCGGCTTCTCGAACGATACCGGGCCGCCCCGCCCCGGCCAAGGGCGCCCCGCGGTGTACGATCAGGTGGGCTGGCCGTCGCCGCGTCCGCCGACCGCAGCTCCGGACCGGGAGAGATGGTAGCGAGCGCCGAGGACGCCGAAGCACCCGCCGAGCGTGGCGCCGACGAGCACGTCGCCGGGGAAGTGGACGCCGAGCACGACGCGGGACAGGCCGATCGCCGCCGCGAGCACGAGCAGCGCGAGCGAGAGGACCCAGCGCCACGCCCCGCCGCCGGTGACCTTCGAGCGAAGCAGGACGTACGCGACGAAGGACGCGAAGGCGAAGCTCCCGGACGCATGGCCGCTCGGGAACGAGTGATCGGTGGGCGCCTCGAAGACGAGCGCGCGGACGCCTTCGAGGGCGAGGTACGGCCGCTTGCGCCTCACGATCGCCTTCAGGAGGAAGACGACGGTCGCCGTGACGACGAGGACCGCCGTGAGCGTGGCGCCGAAGCGCCGCGTGGGCGGCCGGACGAGGAGGGGCACGACGAGGCTCGCCCCCCAGCCGCTGCCGAGCACGGTGAGCGTCGCCATGAGCGAGACCCAGCCAGCCGTCCCGAAGGTGGCGTGGAGGTAACGGAAGACACGTTCGTCGAGCTCGATCACGTAGCCCCGCCTCGGGCGGGGAGTCTATCGTGCGTCCCATGTCCTCGTCGCCCCCGAACGCGGCACAGCCTCCTCCGCCCGAGCTCGCCGCTGCCCGTGACGCGCTCGCCGCGAAGGATCAGGAGCTCATCGCGCTCGTCGCGGAGCGCATGCGGCTCATCCGTGAGGTGGCGCGCGTGAAGGCCGAGAAGGCGCTCCCGTCGTTCGATCGAGAGCGCGAAGGCGCCCACCTCGACGATCTCGTCGCCCGCGCGCGCGACGTCGGCGTCCCGGACGACCTCGTCCGTGATCTCTTCGGGTGTCTCTTCGCGGCCTCCCGCGCGGAGCAGCGCCGCTTCCTCCACGCGCGCCGCGAGCACTTCCGGATCGGGGTCATCGGCGGCACGCAGGGCATGGGCGCGTTCCTCGCGCGCGTCTTCTTCGCCGGCGGCTACGCGGTCGAGACGATGGGCGTCGGCGACGGAGCTCCCGCCGAGGAGGTCGCTGCGAGGAGCGACCTCGTGATCATCGCCGTCCCGATCGCAGCCACGGTCGAGGTCGTCCGGAAGGTCGCGCCGCACGTCCGCCCCGGAGCCGTGCTCATGGACGTCACGTCGATCAAGGGCCCGCCGCTCGAGGCGATGCTCGAGGCGGCGGCGGAGGGCGTCGAGGTCGTCGGCACCCATCCGATGTTCGGACCGCACGGCACGGACTTCGACCGGCAGAAGGTCGTGCTCTGTCGAGGCCGCGGCGAGAAGGGCTTCGTGCAGGTGAAGAAGCTCTTCGAAGCCTTCGGCGCAGAGACGATCGAGGCGACGGCCGAGGAGCACGACGCGCAGATGGCGCTCATCCAGGTGCTCGTCCACGAGAAGACGATGGTGCTCGGGTCCGTCCTCGAGCGCTTGAAGGCCGACCTGGGACGGAGCCTCCAGTTCGCGAGCCCGATCTACCGCACCGAGCTCGCGATGATCGGCCGGATGTTCTCGCAGCGCGGGGAGCTCTACGCCGACATCCTCACCGTCAACCCGGAGGCCCCCCGCCTCTCGCACGTCTTCGAGCAAGAGGCGGCGCACTTCGCGCGCGCGGTCGCGATGGGGGATCGAGACGCGATCGTGGCCCGGTTCCGCGTCGTCGCCGAGTACATGTCGGACTTCGCATCGTGGGCGAAGAAGCAGTCCGACGCGATCCTCGACGATCTCGTCAGGCACGGATAGGCCGCGGTCAGCCGAGGCCGCGGAGATCCGTGGCCGCCCTCACGCGCTCGATCGCGAGCGCGAAGGCGGCCGTTCGCATGGTGCAGTTCAGGCGCTTCATCATCGCGCGGAGATGCACGTGGGCCTGGACCATGTGCTCCTCGAGGAGCTCGTTCACGCGCGCCTCGCTCCAGCGCATCTGCTGGAGGTTCTGCGTCCACTCGAAGTAGCTGACCGTGACGCCGCCCGCGTTCGCCCAGATGTCGGGGAGGACGAGGACCCCTCGCTCGTCGAGGACGTCGGCGCCCTCGAGCGTGCAGGGACCGTTGGCCGCCTCGAGGACGTACTTCGCGCGCACCTCGTGCGCGACCTTCTCGTCGATGACGTGTCCGAGCGCTGCCGGCACGAGCACGTCGCAGTCGGCGGCCAGGATCTCGGCGTTCGTCATCGGCAGCGCGCCCTCGAAGCCGATGACGGAGCCCGTGGTCTTCACGTGCTCCACGAGCTTCGGGACGTCGAGCCCGTCCGCGGCGCAGACGCCGCCCTTCACGTCGCTCACCGCGACGATCCGCGCGCCCTCGGCGTGGGCGAGGCGCGCGAAGAAGCTGCCGACGTTGCCGAAGCCCTGGATCGCGAAGCGCGTCCCGGCGAGCTTCTTGCCATCGGCGGCGAGCGCCTCGCGGATCGCGACGAGGCAGCCGCGGCCCGTCGCGGCCTCGCGACCGAGCGACCCGTGGAGGGAGACCGGCTTGCCCGTGACGACCCCCGGCGCGAAGCCGTGTCGGTTCGAGTACTGGTCGAAGAACCACCCCATGATCTTCGCGCTCGTGTTGACGTCGGGCGCCGGGATGTCCGCGAGCGGACCGATGACGTCGTGGATCTGATCGACGAAGCGGCGCGTCAGCCGCTCGAGCTCGTTCTCGGTCAGCTTCGTCGGGTCGACCTGGATGCCCCCCTTCGCGCCGCCGAACGGCACGTCGACGACCGCCGTCTTCCAGGTCATGAGGCTCGCGAGCGACCTCACCTCGTCGAGGTCGACGTCGGGGTGATAGCGAAGCCCGCCCTTGTAGGGGCCGCGGGCGTTGTCGTGCTGCACGCGGTAGCCGATGAAGTTGCCGATCCGCCCGTCGTCCATCCGGATGGAGAGCTCGACGCGCACCTCGCGCCTCGGCGTCACGAGGAGCACCTCGTAGCTGGGATCGATCGCGAGCGCATCCATCGCGCGCTTGAGGAAGGTGTTGGTGGTCGCGTAGGCGCTCGTCGTCATCGCGACCGAGTGTACGGCTTCGCACGGCGGCACGGAACGACGTATCCTCGGCCGATGGCACTCCGTCACGGTGCGCTCGCCGTCGGGGCCCTGTCGGTGGCGTCGGCGTGCTCGCTCCTCACGTCGCTCGGGGACCTGAGCGCAGGCGACCCGCCCGCGACGACCGCGACGGACGCGGCCAGCGCCGCCGCCGATGCAGAGAGCGGCACCTCGCCCGCCGACGCGTCCCCGGGCGACGCGGCGCCCTCGCCGAGGCTCGCCGCCTACCGCGACGCGGTCCTCGCCGACGGCCCCCACGTGTACTTGCGCCTCGAGGAGACGACCGGCCGCGTCGCCGCGGACGAGACGGGCGCGCATCCCGGCGAGTACGTCGGCGATCCGCAGCAGGGGGTCCCGGGGATCCTCGGCGGCAAGGCGCTCGGGATCCGCGACGGCATCGCCGCGTTCGTGAAGGTGCCCTCGTCCGAGTTCCGGTACGCCGGGCGTGCGCCGTTCACCGTGGAGCTCTGGGTCCGCCCCACCCTCTTCCGGGACTTCCTCTGGATCATCGGCACCGAGGACTGGTACGCGCCGCGCCAGGGTTGGTCCCTCCTCACGTTCTCCGAGGAGCTCCTCCTCTACGAGGTCTGGGCCGGCGCGCAGGACGGCGGCTGGACCCTCGTTCGCGCCCCGCCGACGTCGGCCCGCAAGCTCGTCGCCGGCGCGTGGCA
Source organism: Polyangiaceae bacterium (assembly GCA_022842465.1). Taxonomy (GTDB): domain Bacteria; phylum Myxococcota_A; class Polyangia; order Polyangiales; family Polyangiaceae; genus Labilithrix. Next base: position 34,319 of record JALHPN010000062.1, read on the forward strand.
ACACGTCGTCGTCACGTACGACGGATCGACTGTGAGGAGCTACCAGGACGGGACGCTGTCGGCGACGCGGCTCGCGCCGACCGACGCTCCGGCGACGGGGGACGCGCTCAACATCGGCTGTCGCGTGTGGCGAGACGGCACCTCGTCCGGCTGCTTCGACGGCGGCGAGATCGACGAGGTGGCTCTCTACGACAAGGCCCTCCCCGCCGCGGCCGTCGCGGCGCACTGGGACCTCGGAAAGCCCTAGACTCTCCGGATCAGGACTTCACGACGCCGAGCCGCTTGCCGACGGTGGCGAAGGCCATGACGGCGCGGTCGATCTGCTCGGGCGTGTGCTCGGCCGAGAGCTGGACGCGGATGCGCGCCTCGCCCTTCGGGACGACGGGAAAGAAGAAGCCGATGACGTAAATCCCCTCGGCGAGGAGCGCCTTCGCCATCTCCTGCGCGAGCTTCGCGTCGCCGAGCATCACGGGGACGATCGGGGTCTGCCCCTCCTTCACGGTGAGCCCCGCCTTCGTCACGCCGTCGCGGAAGCGCTGCGCGTTCGCCATGAGCCGATCGCGGAGCTCCGTCGTGCTGCCGAGGAGCTCGAGGACGGCGGTCGACGCGCCGGCGATCGCAGGGGGGATCGAGTTGGAGAAGAGGTAGGGACGCGAGCGCTGGCGGAGCATCTCGATGATCTCGCGACGCCCGGTCGTGAAGCCGCCCGCCGCGCCGCCGAGCGCCTTGCCGAGGGTGGAGGTCATGACGTCGACGCGCTTCTGGACGCCGAAGTGCTCCGGCGTTCCGCGCCCCGTCTTGCCGATGAAGCCGCTCGCGTGCGAGTCGTCCACCATCACCATCGCGTCGTATTTCTCGGCCAGATCGCAGATCTGGTCGAGCTTCGCGAGGTAGCCGTCCATCGAGAAGACGCCGTCCGTGGCGATCATCCGGAGCCGCTTGCCCTGCGTCTTCTGGAGCGCGTCCTCGAGGGCCTTCATGTCCCCGTTCGGATAACGGTGACGCTCGGCCTTGCAGAGGCGGATGCCGTCGATGATCGACGCGTGGTTCAGCGCGTCCGAGATGACGGCGTCCTCCTCGCCGAGCACGGTCTCGAAGAGGCCGCCGTTCGCGTCGAAGCAGGAGGAGTAGAGAATGGCGTCGTCGGTCCCGAAGAAGGAGGCGATCTTCTTCTCGAGGTCCCGATGGAGGTCCTGCGTCCCGCAGATGAAGCGGACGGAGCTCATGCCGAAGCCCCGCTCGTCGATGGCCCGGTGCGCCGCCGCGATGACCTTCGGGTGGGACGACAGGCCGAGGTAGTTGTTCGCGCAGAAGTTCAGGACCTCGCGGCGCGCATCCCCGACGCCGACGCCGATCTCCGCCGACTGAGGGGTGGTGATGATGCGCTCCTCCTTGAAGAGCCCCGCTTCGCGGATTTCCTGGAGGGTGGTCGCGTAGAGGTCCTTGGCCTTCCCGAACATGCCGGATTCTTACCAGAAGCGGCGCGCGGCGCGAATGGACCGAGCGGTCGAGCCCGCAGGGTGGAGTCCGCGCGCGCGTGGATCTTCCGTCCCCCCGATCGAGGCAGGGCGCGCCTTTCACTTATCGAAGTGCTTCGATCGGCGCTTCAGGACGGCCTCGGCACGGCAGCCCGGGATTTCCGAGGCCGCCCGAGATTCGCGAATTTCCACGCGTGGGCGGATCGGTGCTTGCACCCTACACCGGTTGTGAAGTACACGCGTCTCGATCCGAACGTCACCACGGAGCCTTTCATGACCTCCATCGATGCCCGCTCGCTCGCCGCTCACGTCCTCGTCGCCCTCGCCGATGCCCAGTCGCGCGGCCGCACCGCTCGCCTCGACGAGCTCGCCGAGGACCTCGACGTGCGCCGTACCGACGTGCGCTCGACCGTGACGCAGCTCCACGCCGAGGGCCACGTCGACGCGTACCGCCTCCGGCTGACCATGTCCGGCCTCGCCCTCGCGGCGACCTTCGACGGGTGCCTCCTCAAGGAGCCGCACCGCGCGATGGAGATGCCGCCCCCGTCGTCGCTCCGCGTCGCCTGACGGGACGTCGGCGTTGAACGCGGGCTCTCCCTGGGGGATGCTCGCGCGCATGACGGTCGTGAGACGCGCGATCCTCGCGAGCATGCTCCTCGCGTGCGCATGCGGCGGCCCGCCGGCACCCCACGCCCCAGAGGGGCGCGAGCCGGTCTGTCGCGTCGCCGTCGCCCCGTCGGCGGGCGCCTCGGGCGTCGTCGGCCCGCCGGCGCCGTCCCGCGCGGTCGCGCACGTCACGATCCCGCTCGCACAGGTGCGCTCCCAGCTCGAGACCCGCGTGCCGAGGCGCCTCGCCGAAGAGCGTGATCGCGACCTCGGCGTCGCCGGGCGTCTCCAGACGACGGTCGACCGCGGGCCCATCGCCGTCACGGTGCAGGGAGAGAGCCTCGTCGTGCGCGCGCCCGTCCACGCTCGCGCCGAGGCGTGCGCGAAGGGACGCTGCTACGCCTCCTGCGAGCCCGAGGCGGTCGCGACCGTGACGGTCCCCCTCCGGCTCGGCCCCGACTTCGGGTTCGCGCCCTCGCGGGCGGAGGTCGCCTTCACGCGCGGCTGCCAGGTGAGGGCCCTCGGCGGGTTCGTGCGGATCGACGTGACGCCGATGATCGAGGGCGTCGCTCGCGCAGAGCTGCGGCGAATCGAGCGGGACGTGGACGCGCAGCTCCCGAAGCTCCGTCCCCAGGTCGAGCGCACCTGGCGTCTGCTCGAGGAACCCCGGAAGCTCCCGCTCGGCTGCATCGAGACGAAGGCTTCTGGCCTCGTGCAGGGCCCGTCGTCCGGTGACGCGACCTCGCTCCGTATGCGCTTCGCGCTGGCGGCGACTCCGGAGGTCCGCGCGGCGTGTGGCGCTCCCGCTCCGCCGCGCCCGCTCCCTCCGCTCCTCCAGGACCCGTCGATGCCGGCGGAGGACGAGCTCGAGGTCGCCTTCGTGTCGCCCGCCGCGACGACCGCGCTCCTCCGCGGCGTCGACTGCGGAGAGGCGGACCTCCACGCGCTCGGCAGCGCGCCGGCGTGGGCCGAGGACGGCCGGAGCGTACGGCTCGGAACCGTCGCGGTCGCGGAGCCCGGTCGCGAGGGCCTCGGACCTCGCCTCGCGGCCGACGTGCGGCTCGCGCCTCTCCTCGCGCCGGACGGCCTCCGCGACGCTCTGCCGGCCCTCGCCTCCGGCCTCGCGGACGCGACGCTCGACGTCCGCGCGAACGTGAGGTCGGTGACGACCGCGCCCCCGGCGAAGGCCCTCTTCCGGGGCCCGGATCTCGTCGCCACGGCGCGTCTACGCGGCTCCGTGGAGATGCGCTTCAAGTAGCGACGCCCGTTTGCTAGCGTGCGCGCCGCCCCATGAAGCCCGTCGTCCTCGTCACTGGTGCGAACGGCGAGATCGGCCGCACGCTCCTCCAGCGCCTGCACACCGACGGCCGCTACCGCGTCGTCACGGTCGATCTCACGCCGCTCCCGGAGAAGTACCGCTCGTTCTGCCTCGAGACGTACGCCGGCAACATCATGGACCGCTATCTGCTCGACCAGATCGCGGCGCACCACGAGATCGAGGTCGTCGTCCACCTCGCGGCGCTCCTCTCGACGCGCGGGGAGCGCGACCCGGCGCTCGCCCACCAGGTGAACGTCGAGGGCACCCTCCACCTCCTGCGCATGGCGCAGAACCAGTCGGAGCGCCTCGGCCGCGCCGTGCGCTTCCTCTTCCCGAGCTCGATCGCCGTCTACGGCTTCTCCTCCCTCGAGGAGAAGGCGCGCGCCGGGCGCGTCCGTGAGGACGATCACAACGTGCCCATAACGATGTACGGCTGCAACAAGCTCTACTGCGAGCACCTCGGCCGGTACTTCACCCTCTACTTCCGGCAGATGGGCGCGCTCTCCTCGGCCGCGCGGCTCGACTTCCGCTCGATCCGCTACCCCGGCCTCATCTCGGCCGAGACGGTGCCGACGGGCGGCACGAGCGACTTCGGTCCCGAGATGCTCCACGCCGCGGCGCAGAGGCAGCCCTACGAGTGCTTCGTGCGGCCGGACGCGAAGATCCCGTTCATGGCGATGCCGGACGCGGTGACGTCGCTCGTCCACCTCCTCGAGGCCGACCGAGCGAAGCTCACGCAGACCGTCTACAACGTGAGCGGCTTCTCCGTCAGCGCGCAGCAGATCGCCGATCGCGTGCGGAAGGCGTTCCCCGGCGCCGAGATCACCTTCGAGCCGGACGCGGCGCGCTCGCGCATCGTCGACTCGTGGCCCGAGGACGTGGACGACTCCCGCGCGCGCGCCGACTGGGGCTGGAAGCCCGCGTACGAAGTGGACCGCGCCTTCGACGAGTACCTCGTCCCCCAGATCCGGAAGCGCTACGCCCAAGGGCACGCGTAGCGATGCGCTTCGGGCGCGGGCTCGTGGCGGCGGCGTGCGCGGCGGCGGCGCTCGCGCACGAGGGCCCTGCGCGCGCGGTCGATCCGGCCCAGGCACAGCTCGCGGAGGCGCTCTTCTCCGAGGCGCGGACGCTGATGGCGTCGAAGCGCTACACGGAGGCGTGCCCGAAGCTCGCCGAGTCGCAGCGGCTCGATCCGAGCATGGGCACGCTCTTGAACCTCGCGGTCTGCCACGAGGAGGACGGGAAGCTCGCGACGGCGGCGGCGGAGTACCGCGAGGTGATCGCGATCGCGACGCGCGAGAACCGCGCCGATCGCCGCGTCCTCGCCGAGGCACGCTTGAAGGCGCTCGAGGCGAGCGTGCCGAAGCTCGCCGTGTCGCCGTCGGCGCGCGTGCAAGAGCTCGAGGGCGTCGCCGTGACGCTCGACGGGCTCGAGCTCCGCGCGCCCGCGTGGGGCGTCGCGTCGCCGGTCGACCCGGGCGCGCACCTCGTGACGGTCTCGGCCGCGAACCACGCGTCGTGGACGACGACGGTGCCGATCCAGCGCGGCGAGACGCGGAACGTCGAGATCGACCTCCCCGAGCCGCTCGCAGCCCCGCCGGGGACATGGCCCGCGGCAGCTCCCCCGCCGCGCGCGCTCCCCCCGCCGATGCCCGAGGCGGGCGGGGCGACGAAGCACAACCCGGTCCACACCGTCCTCCTCGTGTCCTCGCTCGCCGGCTACGCGGGGGCGGTGGCGTTCGGGCTCATGACCCTGGCCGCCAACAAGCGCGCTTCGGACGGCTGCCTCGCCGACCGGGGCTACTGCTTCACCGAAGACGGCCGCGACGCGGCGGCGAGCCGGAACACGTACGCCTGGCTCAGCACGATCTCGATCGCCGTCGCCGTCGGGTCGAGCATCGGGCTGCTCGTCGTCCCCGTCCGCGTCTCGACGACGGCGAAGGCGCCGCCGGCCACGCGCCTCGGCATCGGTCTCGGCGCCGTGTCCCTCGCGGGGACGTTCTGATGCTTCGCCGCGCGCTCTCGCTCCTCGGGCTCGCGCTCGCGCTCTCGAGCTGCATCTTCCTCCAGGGCGAGGTGGAGGCAGGGGCGCACTGCGGCTTCGCCGGCACGACGGCGTGCGCGACCTGCGTGCGCACGAAGTGTCAGCCGACCGTGGACGCGTGCTGCGACGACGCGTCGTGCCGTTCGCCCTCGTTCGCGAGCGCGGCGCCGCTCGACGCGCTCGACGCCTGCGGCAACGGCCCCTCCACCACGTGCGCAGAGGAGCTCGCGAAGACGAGGGCAGGCACGCCGACGGCCGACGCGATGTTCGCGTGCCTGAAGTCCTCGTGCCGCGACGACTGCCTGTCCGGCGCGAAGGTGCCCTTCTCGTGCGACGTCCCGCGCGAGTCCGACCAGGCCTGTGCCGCATGCATCTACACGAGCTGCGGCGCGGCGCTCGACACGTGCTGCAAGGACGACCAGTGCAACCGCTCGTCGAGCTACGTGAAGAGCGACACGTTCGAGCTCCTCGGCGCCTGCACGAGCGAGGACGCGCCCGGCTGCGTCTACCGCGCGGCGCGCGCGAGCACGGACGGCAGTGAGGGCGTCGTCTCCAGGTGCATCGAGGAGAGCTGCGGGGCGGCTTGCTTCGGCAACTATCGCGCCCACCAGTCCTGCCAGCTCCGTGAGGGCGGCCAGTACTGCTCGTGCCAGGACGCGCTCGCGTCCGCCGGCACCGAGTGCTCGACCGCGACCGGCAAGGGGCCGTGCGTCGTCGGCAAGCGCGGATGCCAGTGCGGGGCGTACACGTGCTCGAGGTCGTCGCGCGAGTGCGCGTGCGGCTTCGACGGCGATCCCGACGCGAACCTCGAGGTCTGCGAGATCGCGGACGGGAGCATGGGCGTCTGCTGCTTGAGGCTCGAAGATACGAGCGTCACGTGCACGTGCTTGCCGAACTCGACGTCGTGCCTCTCGGACGCGGACGCGAAGGTGACGTCGTGCGCGCTCGCGGACGTGCGGCGCGTGCTCGAGGGGGCGGAGCGCTGGGTCACGGTCTGCTCCCAGTAGTCACGGGCTCGAGCTCCGCGATGTCTGCGAGCGCGCGCCGCGCGTCGACTGGAGCGCGACGCTCGAACGGCAGACAATCATGCGTCATTTCGGTCTAACGAGGCCTCAGTGGGGATCCCGCGTGGTCTCTGGGAGACGACCGTCGAACCGGCCACCACGGAAGTCCTCGCATGGCTAGGGCCTGTCCCTGAATCTCTCGGTCTCCCACGTGCCCGTGCCCGTGCCCGTGCCCGTGCCCGGCAATGGAGGCCTCGACGTCGCCGGCGCGGTGCAACAACGCAGATAGGTGACGTTCCTGCCTAGGTCCCTGGTGACGTCAGGTGCCGTCGGGGACGTGGCTCGCGCTCGATCCGCGCGATCGCTGCCGGGCAGCAT